>JBQTKF010000138.1:0-19969 GCA_052386355.1 Gammaproteobacteria bacterium | reverse complement strand
GGGCATTAGACACGAAACCCCGGAACGGCGTCCCGGGGTTTCAGTGGAATCTGGAGCGGGAAACGAGGCTCGAACTCGCGACCTCAACCTTGGCAAGGTTGCGCTCTACCAACTGAGCTATTCCCGCAGGGGCCGTCATTTTAGGAGCGGGGTCCGGGGTGTCAAGCCGACCCGCCCGGACTCAGCGACTGCCTCGCAATTCCGGCATCGCCTCGTTCAGGTAGACCACCATGGACCAGAGCGTCAGGATGGCCGCGAGCATGGTCAGGCCCAGTCCGATCAGGTAGGTCGGCAGCCCGAACAGGTCTTCCCGGAACAGCATCATCGAGAGCCCGACGATCTGCACGATGGTCTTGAACTTGGCAACCGCCGTGACCCGCATCCTCTGGTGCGCTCCGATTTCCGCCATCCATTCCCGCAGCGCCGAGATCCCGACCTCGCGGCCGATGATGACGGCGGCCGTCAGCGTCACGAACCAGCGCGGATCCTTGCTCACGATCAGGACCAGCGCAGTGGCGACGATCAGCTTGTCAGCGACCGGGTCGAGGAAGGCCCCGAGCCGGGAAGTCTGGCCGAGCTTGCGCGCGAGATAGCCGTCGAATGCGTCGGTGATCCCGACCAGCGCGAACAGCACCCCGCAGGCCATGCTCGACCAGTGGTATGGCAGGTAGAACAGGCCGACGATCGCCGGAATCAGTACGATCCTGAGGCCGGTCAGGAGGTTCGGGATCGTATAGGGACTGGTCATCCGGCTCCCGGGTGCAGGTGCTCGAAGATCGACTGCGCGAGCGCCGGGCCGATGCCGGGCGCGCGCGCGAGGTCCTCGACCCCGGCGCGCAGCACTCCCTGCAGGCCGCCGAACTGCCGGAGCAGCGCGCGGCGCCGCGCCGGCCCGAGGCCCGCCACCGCCTCCAGCATCGAGGTGCGCCGCACGCGGGCGCGGCTCCTGCGATGGCCGCTGATCGCGAACCGGTGCGCTTCGTCGCGCACGCGCTGGATCAGGTGCAGCGCCTTCGAGTCGGGCGGCAGTATAGAAGGCCCGCCCCGGCCCGCCAAGAAAATGCGCTCCTGCCCGGCGCGCCGGTCGGCGCCCTTGGCGATCGCAGCGGCCGCCGGCAGGCGGATGCCGAGTTCGGCGAGCACTTGCAGGGTGTCTGCGAGCTGACCCGCCCCGCCGTCGATCAAGAGGAGGTCCGGCATCACCGACGCCTCCGCCTTGCGCCGCCGGAAGCGGCGCGTGAGCGCCTGGCGCAGCGCGCCGTAGTCGTCGCCCCTGGCGACGTCCGTGATGCTGTAGCGGCGGTACTCGGACTTCACGGGCCCCGCCGTCCCGAACACCACGCAGGAAGTCACAGTCGCTTAGCCCTGGGTATTGCTCAAGTCGATGCACTAGATGCGTGCGGGCGGCACGGCGAGTCCCAGGATGCGGCCGAGTTCCGAGAACTGGCCCTCCAGGCTCGCCCGGCTCGCGCTGTGCATCCGCAGCGCATTCTGCGCATTGGTCAGCGCAAGCCGCACCCAGCGCTGCGGCAGCCCGCGGCTCGCGCGCGCGATCCCCACCTTTCGGCCGGCGCGCTCCGACAGCGACTTGCGCAGGACTTCGCCATCCTCCATGGCATGCGACAGGATGATGCGCGCCGGCGCCTCGCGCTCCAGATAGTGTTGCGCGACGAAGGCCGAGAGCACTTCGGGCGCCTCCGCGATCGGCGCGCGCGGGTGAAAGGTCGAGCTCCCGAGCAATTGCCCGCCGCGGATGAACATGAGTGCGACGCAGAACTCGCCGCCCTCCTCCGCCACCGCAATCACGTCGGCATCGCCGCCGCTTGCGCGGCTCACGACCTGGCGCGACTGGATGTCGGTGAGCGCGGCGAGCTGGTCGCGCAGGATCGCCGCGCGCTCGTAATCGAGCTTGACGGCAGCCGCGTCCATCTCACGGCCGAGCCGGCCGCTGACGTCGGCGGCGCGGCCCTCGAGCACCATGACCGTAGACCGCACGTCGCGCGCGTAGGCCTCCGTCGAGATCAGCGCGACACAGGGTGCGGAGCAGCGTCCGATCTGGTACTCGAGGCAGGGTCGCGAGCGGTTGGCGAAGAAACTGTCCTTGCAGCTGCGAAGCCTGAATAGCTTGTGCAGCTGGTTCAGCGTTTCGTGCACCGCGCTCGCGTTGGGATAGGGACCGAACAGCCGCCCGGCCACCCGGCGCGGGCCGCGGTAGTAGGACAAGCGCGGATACCGGTGCGCCGACAGGAGCACGTACGGGAAGCTCTTGTCGTCGCGCAGGATCACGTTGTAGCGCGGACGGTGGCGCTTGATCAGGTTGTGCTCGAGCAGCAGCGCCTCGGTGTCGGAGTTCGTCACCGTGACTTCGATGGCCGCGATGAGACGGACCAGGGCCTGTACCTTGGGCTGGAGCGGGTCGGCGCGGAAATAGCTGCCGACGCGCGCCTTGAGGTTCTGCGCCTTGCCGACGTAGAGGATCTGCCCCTCCGCGTCCAGCATGCGGTAGACACCCGGCCGTGCGGGCAGCGTGGCGACGTAGGCCTTGGGATCGAAACCGCTCACGCCGGCATCGTGTCCCGGAACTCAGCCGCCGAGCAAGTGGCGGGCGCGAGCGAAGACGCGGCGGAACATCGCCGGTGTCAGGCGCCCGGTATTCGTGTTGAGGCGGCTGCAATGATAGGAGTCGAGCAGCAGGCGGCCGCCAGGCAGTGTGTGCCGGGCGCCATGGGCGAAGCGGGCCCCGCCAGGCGCTACTGCGGCAGCTCGCAGCACAGCGCCATGCGCGATCGCGCCGAGCGCCACGACGACCCCGCCGCGGGGCAGCGCCGCGAGTTCCGCCGCGAGGTAGTCGTTGCAGCGGCGCACCTCGCCGGGCAGCGGCCGGTTGCCCGGCGGCAGGCACTTGACGGCGTTCGTGATCCGGCAGCCGGTGAGGCGCAGGCCGTCCCCGGCCGACACGGAGTCCGCCCGGGATGCGATGCCGTACCGATGCAGCGTTTCATACAGCAGGATGCCCGCATGATCGCCGGTGAACGGCCGGCCCGTGCGGTTTGCGCCGTGCAGACCCGGCGCGAGACCGACGATGAGCAGCCGGAATCGGGCGCTGCCGAATGCGGGAACCGGCGCGCAGTGATATTCCGGGTGGTGGCTCCCGACTTCGTCCAGGTGGCGGGCAAGCCGTTCGCAGCGCCGGCAGTGCGGATCGAACGGCACTCCCGGCTGCGGCATCAGCGCGCCTTCTTGAACTGCGCCTCTTCCGTCGAGCCCTTCATCGCGGTGATCGACGAGGTGCCCGCGGTCACGGTCTGGGTGACATCGTCGAAATAGCCGGCGCCGACCTCGCGCTGGTGCTTGGTCGCAGTGTAGCCCTTCGCTTCGGCGGCGAATTCGGCCTGCTGCAGCGCGACGTAGGCGCTCATCTGCGACTCGCGGTAGCCGCGCGCGAGTTCGTACATCGAGAAATTGAGTGCGTGGAAGCCGGCGAGCGTGATGAACTGGAACTTGTAGCCCATCGCGCCGAGTTCGCGCTGGAACTTTGCGATGGCCGCGTCATCGAGTTTCTGCTTCCAGTTGAACGACGGCGAACAGTTGTAGGCGAGGAGCTTGCCGGGGTACTGGCGGTGGATCCCTTCGGCGAACAGCTTCGCCTCGTGCAGGTCCGGCGTCCCGGTTTCGCACCAGACGAGGTCGGCGTACGGGGCATAGGCGAGCCCGCGCGCGATGGCCTGCGCAATGCCGGCGCGAACCGGGTAGAAGCCCTCGCTGGTGCGCTCCGAGCCTGCGATGAAGGCATGGTCGCGCTCGTCCACGTCCGAGGTCAGCAGCGAAGCCGACTCCGCGTCGGTTCGCGCGATCAGCAGGGTCGGCACGCCGGAGACGTCCGCGGCGAGTCGCGCCGCGGCCAGCTTGTTGATGGCCTCCTGTGTCGGCACCAGCACCTTGCCGCCCATGTGCCCGCACTTCTTGGCGCTAGAGAGCTGGTCCTCGAAATGAACGCCCGCGGCGCCCGCGTCGATCATGTCCTTCATCAGCTCGAAGGCGTTGAGCACGCCGCCGAAGCCCGCCTCGGCGTCGGCCACGATCGGCTGCATCCAGTCGATCGAATCGTCGCCCTCGGCATGGCAGAGCTGGTCGGCGCGGCGCAGCGTATTGTTGATGCGCCGGACGACGGCCGGCACCGAGTCGGCCGGGTACAGCGACTGGTCGGGGTACATCTCGCCCGCGAGGTTGGCGTCGCCCGCCACCTGCCAGCCCGACAGGTAGATCGCCTTGAGACCGGCGCGCACCTGCTGCATCGCCTGGTTGCCGGTGAGCGCGCCGAGCGCATTCACGAATGGCAGCTCGTGCAGGCTGCGCCACAGTTTCTCCGCGCCGAGCCGTGCGATCGAATGCTCGACCGGGACCGTGCCGCGCAGCCGCACGACGTCGGCAGGCTGATAGGCGCGCGTGACGCCCTTCCAGCGCGGATTCGTGCTCCAGTCCCTTTGGATTTCGGCGGCGGTGGGCAGCATCTTGGAATCTCCGGTTCAGTCGAGGTCGCGGTAGGCGACGAGGGTCAGGAATGGCTCGAAATCGGCACCCGCGGTCAGTGCGTCCAGCAGTTCCGCGGCGCGACCGTAATGGCCGGCGGCAAAATGGTCGGCGCCCGCCTCCACCCGGATTGCCGCGAGCGCCAGCGCGATCTCCGCGCGGACCCGCGCCAAGGTGATCGCGGCGCCGTCGTCGGTACGGCTGCCATGGTGCACCCACTGCCAGAGCTGGGCGCGCGAGATCTCGGCCGTCGCGGCGTCCTCCATCAAGTGATGGATCGGCACGCAACCGTTGCCGCCGAGCCATGCCGCAAGGTATCGGATGCCGACGTCGATGTTGTTGCGCAGCCCCGTGAGCGTGATCCTGCCCTCCGGAACGGCGAGCAGGTCCGCGGCGGCGACGGAAACGTCCTCGCGCAGGCGCTGCAGGTTGTTCGGTCCCGGCATCAGGCGGTCGAACACTTCGCGCGCGATGGCGACGAGTCCGGGATGCGCGACCCAGGTGCCGTCGTGGCCGTCGCCGGCTTCACGCTCCTTGTCCGCGCGCACCCGCGCAAGCGCCTGCTCGTTGGCCAGGGCGTCGCCCCTGATCGGGATCTGCGCGGCCATGCCGCCCATCGCGAAAGCGCCGCGGCGGTGGCAAGTCCTGATCACGAGCTGGGAGTAGGAACGCAGGAAATGCGAAGTCATCGTCACGCCGGCACGGTCCGGCAGCACGAAGTCCGCGCGCCGGCTGAATTTCTTGATGAAACTGAAGATGTAGTCCCAGCGCCCGCAATTGAGGCCGACGATCCAGTCGCGCAACTCCCACAGGATCTCGTCCATTTCGAACGCGGCGGTGATGGTCTCGATCAGCACGGTGACCTTGACCGCGCCGCGCGGGAGTGCGAGCGCGCGCTCGGCGAAGTCGATGACCTCGGCCCACAGCCGCGCCTCGAGGTGGCCCTCGAGCTTCGGCAGGTAGAAGTATGGCCCGGTGTCGCGCAGCCGCAGCTCCGCGGCGTTGTGGAAGAGAAAGAGCCCGAAGTCCACGAGCGCCCCGGCCACCGGCCGTCCTTGATGGATCCAGTGCTTCTCGGGCAGGTGCCAGCCGCGCGGCCGGACCAGCAGGACCGCGGTGCGCTCGTTCAGGCGATAGTGCCTGCCGTCCGGGCTGGTGTACGAAATCGTGCGGTGCACGGCCTCGATCAGGTTCTGCTGCCCCTGGATCACGTTGTCCCAGGTCGGGCACAGCGAATCCTCGAAGTCGGCCATGAACACGCTGGCGCCGGAGTTCAGCGCGTTGATGACCATCTTGCGCTCGGTGGGGCCGGTGATCTCGACGCGCCGGTCCTGCAGGTCGGCCGGGATCGCGCCGACGCGCCAGTCGGCATCGCGGGTGCCGCGCGTCACTTCAAGGAAATCCGGCAGGAGGCCGGCATCGAACTGCCGCTGGCGTGCGGCGCGTGCCGCGAGCAGCGCGTCCACGCGGCCGCTGAAACGCGCGGCCAGGCCCTCGACGAACGCGACCGCATCCGGGCTCAGTACTTCGGGCGATTGCGGCCGGATGACGCTCGCCATCAGCGCGACCGGTGGCGCGCGATCAGCATCGCAAGCTCGAGCGCCTGCTCGTAGTTGAGGCGCGGGTCCACCGTCGTGCGATAGGCGCGCGCGAGATCCACGTCGGCGAGCCCACGGGCGCCGCCCGTGCATTCGGTCACGTCGTCGCCCGTCAGCTCGAAATGGACGCCGCCGAGGATCGAGCCGCATTCCTCGTGGACGCGGAACGCGGTCTCGACTTCCGAGAGGATGTTCTCGAAGCGCCGCGTCTTGACGCCCAGCGGCGTGGTCTCGGTGTTGCCGTGCATCGGGTCGCAGACCCAGAGCACCTGGCGGCCGGTGTCGCGCACCGCGCGGATCGCCGCCGGCAGTGCCTGCTCGACGCGCGCGGCCCCGAAACGGTGCACCAGCGTCAGCCGCCCCGGCTCGTTGTCGGGATTCAGGATGCGCACCAGTTCCGCGAGCGTTGCGGGGTCGGCACCCTCGCCGACCTTGACCGCGATCGGGTTGGCGATGCCGCGGAAGAACTCGACGTGCGCACCGCCCGGCTGCGCGGTCCGCATGCCGATCCAGGGCATGTGCGTCGACAGGTTGTACCAGCGCTCGCGGCGCTTGAGAAAGCGCGTCTGCGACTGCTCGTACAGGAGATGCAGGCCTTCGTGGCTCGCGTAGAACCGCACCTGCCCCGCTTCGTGCACCGGCGATCCCGAGATGGTCTCGTAGAAGTCGAGCGAGTCCCGGATCGAGTCGATGATGCGCTGGTAGGCGTCCTTGAGCTTGGCATGCTTGAGGAAGTCGAGGTTCCAGTACTCGGGGTGATGCAGGTCCGCGAAGCCGCCGTCCACCAGCGCGCGTACGAAGTTGAGCGTGAGCGCGGCACGCTCGTAGCCGCGCAGCAGGAGTTCCGGGTCGGGCTCGCGCGCGGCGGCGGTGAACTCCGCATGGTTGACCAGGTCGCCGCGGTACGAAGGCAGCGTCACGCCGCCCTGCGTCTCGGTGTCGGCCGAGCGCGGCTTGGCGTACTGCCCCGCGATGCGGCCGACGCGGATCACGGGCTTCTTGAGGCCATGCAACAGGACGACGCTCATCTGCAGCAGGATCTTGAGCTTGCGGGTGATCGTGTCCGACTCGCAGTCGGCAAAGCTCTCGGCACAGTCGCCGCCCTGCAGCAGGAAGCGCTCGCCGTGCTGTGCCGCCGCCAGTTCCGTTCGCAGCTGGTCGACCTCCCAGGACACCACGACCGGCGGCAGGCGCGAAAGCTCGGCCAGCACGCGCGCGAGGCGCGCTCCGTCCGCGTACCGCGGCTGTTGCAGCGCCGGCAGGCGCCGCCAGCCCTCCGGGCTCCACTCGGGTATTTTCGGCACCGCTTTCATGCTGGCAGTCATCGTACACGGATTCGCTGCACTGCAAAAACGCGGGCGGCCCGGGGGTAGTTTATGCGCGGAGGAATAGGCAGAATGCGCCACCCTTTTGCTCCGGAAATCCCATGAAAACCCCGCAGATCCTGTCGGGACTCGGCCTGTCGGCCGTCAACGACGGCACCTGGTCCGGCCGCTGGCATGCCGATGCCGGCTCGCCGCTGATCGATTCGGTGAATCCTGCGACCGGCGAGCGGATCGCGCAGGTGCGCGCCGCCGGACCCGCGGACTACGAGCGCGTGATCGCGAGCGCCGCCCTCGCCTTTCAGGCCTGGCGCAGCGTGCCCGCGCCGCGGCGCGGCGAAGCCGTGCGCCAGGTCGGCGACGCGCTGCGCGCGCGCAAGGACCTGCTGGGAAGCCTGGTGAGCCTCGAGATGGGCAAGATCAAGGCCGAGGGCGACGGCGAAGTACAAGAGATGATCGACATCGCCGACTTCGCCGTCGGCCAGTCACGCATGCTCTACGGACTCTCGATGCATTCGGAGCGCCCGCAGCACCGCATGTACGAGCAATGGCACCCGCTCGGCGTCGTCGGCATCATCTCCGCCTTCAACTTTCCGGTCGCGGTCTGGTCGTGGAACGCCTTCCTCGCGGCTGTCTGCGGCGACATCTCGGTCTGGAAACCCTCGCACCACACGCCGCTCTGCGCGGTCGCGGTCCAGCGCATCTGCAGCGAGGTGCTCGAACGCCTGCGGTTGCCGCCGATCTTCCAGTTGCTGATCCCGGCGGACAATTCGCTCGCGACGCGCCTGGTCGAGGACCGTCGCATTGCGCTCGTGAGCTTCACGGGCTCGACGCCGGTCGGACGCCAAGTCGGGCAAAAGGTCGCAGCGCGCCTCGGCAGGAGCCTGCTCGAGCTGGGCGGCAACAACGCCATCATCGTCGATGAGTTCGCAAACCTGGAGCTCGCGGTGCCCGCAATCGTGTTCGGCTCGGTCGGCACCGCCGGCCAGCGCTGCACCACGACGCGCCGCTTGCTGGTGCACCGGTCGAAGGTTGCGGAGCTGGAGCGCCGGCTGGTCGGCGCCTATCGGCAGGTGCGAATCGGCGACCCGCTCGATCCGGGCGTTCTGATGGGCCCGCTGGTCGACGGTTCCGCTGTGCGCCGCTACGAGTCGGCGCTCGCCGACGCGCGTGCGCAGGGCGCCGAGGTCCTCTGCGGCGGCCGCGTGCTGCCGGGACCGGGATTCTTCGTCGAGCCGGCCATCGTGCGCGCAGGCAACGACATGCCGGTCGTGAGGCACGAGACTTTCGCTCCCATTCTGTACCTGATCCCGTACGCGACGCTCGACGAGGCGATCGCTATCCACAACGACACCGATTACGGGCTGTCGTCGGCCATCTTCACGGACCGCGTGGCGCACGCCGAGCGCTTCCTGTCGGCTGCCGGCAGCGACTGCGGCATCGCGAACGTCAATATCGGCACCTCGGGCGCCGAGATCGGCGGCGCCTTCGGCGGCGAAAAGGACACGGGCGGCGGCCGCGAGGCCGGTTCCGATTCCTGGAAAGCCTACATGCGCCGGCAGACCAACACGATCAACTGGTCGAGCGAGCTGCCGCTCGCCCAGGGAATCAGGTTCGACCTGGGCTGAGCGCGCGCACGGCGTCGCGATACAGGATTCGCACGTAGCGCTCGGCCGTGATGAACGGCCACGACAGCCTGCCGTCGTAATCGGCGAACGGCATCTCGGCGAGCACTTTCTCGAGCGTGCGGCCCGCTCTGACGCGCTCGCGCATGCGGTCGCGCGTCGTCACCAGCATGGCCCGGTACTCCTCGAGACCCTTGCGGTCGGTCACCTTGCCGTGACCGGGGATTACGCGCGTCTGGCCGTCGGCGAGTGAAATCATCCGCTCCACGGCGGCGATCACGCCGTCCACCGAACCGCCTGAGTCCAGGTCCACGAACGGGTACATCGCATGGAACATCAGGTCGCCGGTGTGGATCACGTTCGCCCTGCGGAAGTGGATGAAGGTGTCGCCGTCGGTGTGGGCACTGGCGACGTGGATGCCGCGCAGCTCGTCGCCGTTCACGTGCAGCGACAGGTTGTCGCTGAAGGTCACGGCCGGCAGCGCGCCGGCCGGCGACGGTGGAGTCCTGCGCTGGAGGAACTCGCTGAACTGCTCCGCGCTCATGCGCGCGCGCACGTTGTCGTGCGCCACGACGACGGAGCCTTTCGCGGCCAGGTTCTCGTTGCCGCCGGTGTGGTCGCCGTGCCAGTGCGTGTTGATCACGAAGCGCGGCGTCGTCGCCTGGATCTTCGCCAGCGCCTCCTCGACCTTCGGCGTCATGTTCGCGAACTGGTCGTCGATGAGGAAGATGCCGTCGGGTCCGGCCGACACGCCGATGTTGCCGCCGCTGCCATAAAGCACCCACACGCCGGGCGCCACCGACTCGGCGGTGACCGTCGGGTCCGGTGGGTTCTGTGCACCGGCCGCGGCGGCGGCGAGTGCGAGTGCGGCGGCGACGAGCAGCTTCGGCATGGGACCTCCCGGTTTCGTCACATGGTCCCTGCTATGATAAATGCCTGACACGGGGGTTTCCTGCATGCCGTTGATTCGCCGCCGCACAGGCTGGCTTGCCGCCCTGGCAGCGGCATTCCTGCCGCTGTCCGCGTCGGCGGCCGCCGAGATGCCTGCGACGGCCACGGGCCCCGCCGTGCTGGTCGAAATCAAGGACGCCATCGGTCCGGCGACCAAGGATCATTTCCTGGCGGCGCTCAGGCACGCGGACGACGTGGACGCCGTGCTGCTGGTGCTGCAACTCGACACGCCGGGCGGACTCGAT
The DNA here is from genome assembly GCA_052386355.1 of Gammaproteobacteria bacterium. GTDB lineage: Bacteria > Pseudomonadota > Gammaproteobacteria > Steroidobacterales > Steroidobacteraceae > SCUD01. The sequence continues at coordinate 9,698 of JBQTKF010000138.1, read as the reverse complement.
GCCGCCATGCGCGACATGATCCAGGGCATCCTTGCTTCCGACGTGCCGGTCGTGACATTCGTCGGGCCCTCGGGCGCGCGTGCGGCGTTTGCCGGCACCTTCATTCTCTCCGCCAGCCCCGTGGCTGCGAGTGCACCGGGCACCAACCTGGGCGCCGCCACGCCGGTACCGATCGGCGGCTCGCCGCCCGCGGAGGACGGCGACAATCAGGACGGCAAGTCCGGCGACGAGGCGGAGAAGGACGAAGCGCCGCCCGGCACGGCTTCCGACCGCAAGGCGGTCAATGACGCGATCGCCTACATCCGCAGCCTCGCCGACCTGCGGGGGCGCGACCCGGTGTTCGCCGAAGCCGCGGTGCGCGAGGCCGCGAGCCTGCCGGCGCAGCAAGCGCTCGAGCGCGGCGTGATCGACCTGATCGCCGCCGACGTGCCGGCACTGCTCGCCGCGCTCGACGGGCGGGAAGTCAAGGTCGGCGACGCGACCCGCACGCTCGCGACCACGGGCGCAGTGGTCGAGCGCATCGAGATGGACTGGCGCAGCTCGCTGCTGGCGGTGATCACCAATCCGCTCGTCGCCTACGGCCTGCTGATCATCGGCCTGTACGGACTGATGTTCGAGGGTTACAACCCGGGCGCGATCCTGCCCGGCGTGATCGGCGCGATCTGCCTGCTGCTCGGCCTCTATGCCCTGCAGGTGCTGTCGGTCAATTTCGCGGGACTCGCGCTCGTGGTGCTCGGCGTCGGCATGATGGCGGCCGAATTCTTCGTGCCGAGCTTTGGCGCGCTCGGATTCGGCGGGCTCGTCGCCTTCGTGATCGGCTCGGTCGTGCTGATGGACACCGATACGCCCGGATTCGAGGCCAGCCGCGGTCTCATCGGCGGCATCGCGACATTCGCCGGGGCCGCGATGCTCGGCACCATGTACCTCGCGCTGCGCGCGCGGCGGCGGCCGGTGGCGACCGGCGCCGAGCAGATCGTCGGCGACTTCGCCGAGGCAGTCGAGGATTTCGACGGCAAGGGCAAGGTGCGTATCTACGGCGAGTTGTGGAATGCCGTATCGGGCGCACGGGTGTCGCGCGGGCAGCGGCTGCGCGTCGACCGGGTGGATGGACTGACGCTGCACGTTTCGCCTGACAAGTGACAGGAGACTGAACATGCTGGGTTCGCCGATTTTCTATGGCGTGATTGCGGTGCTGGCGCTGGTGCTGCTGTTCAGCGCCATCAACATCCTGCGCGAGTACGAGCGCGGCGTGATCTTCACGCTCGGCCGGTTCCAGGGCATCAAGGGACCGGGCCTGATCCTGGTGATTCCGATCTTCCAGCAGATGGTGCGCGTGGACCTGCGCACGATCGTGCTCGACGTGCCGAAGCAGGATGTCATCTCGCGCGACAACGTCTCGGTCAAGGTCAACGCGGTCGTCTACTTCCGCATCGTGGACCCGGGCAAGGCCATCATCCAGGTCGCGAATCCGTTCGAGGCCACCAGCCAGCTGGCCCAGACCACGCTGCGCTCGGTGCTCGGCCAGCACGAGCTCGACGACATGCTCGCGAAGCGCGAGAAGCTCAATGCCGCCGTGCAGCAGATCCTGGACGCTTCGACCGACGCCTGGGGCATCAAGGTCTCGCACGTCGAGATCAAGCATATCGATCTCGACGAGAGCATGATCCGCGCGATGGCGCGCCAGGCCGAGGCGGAGCGCGCGCGCCGCGCGAAGATCATCCATGCCGAAGGCGAGAAGCAGGCGGCCGACATGCTGGTGCAGGCGGCGCAGTTGCTGGGCGCCGACCCGCGCGCGATCCAGCTGCGCTACATGCAGACCCTGACCGAACTCGGCAATGACAAGAGCACGACCATCGTGTTCCCGATGCCGATGGACCTGATCGCGCCGATCCTGAAGAAGCTCGGCTCCTGATGCCGAGCCGGCCGTTCAGCGGCCGGGCAACCGCACGCTGACGCGGGCTCCGCCGAGCCGGCTCTCGCCGATCTCGAGCGTGCCCGAATAGGCGGCGGCGATCTCGCGTGCGACGGCGAGACCGATCCCCTGCCCCGCCACGCTCTCGTCCGCGCGCACGCCGCGCTCGAACACGCGCTGGCGCTCGGCGGGCGGGATCCCGCTGCCGTCATCCTCGACGTCGAGCGCGAGCCCCGGCCGGCGCCAGCCCGCCGAGGTCCAGGGCGTGGCCCGGACCGCGATCTCGCTCCGGCAGTACTTCCAGGCGTTGTCCATCAAGTTGCCGGCGAGTTCCAGGAAGTCGCCCGGGTCGACCGGATAGGCGGTGCTCCCCGCCACGGCGAGCGCGATCCGCACCGGTTTGTCGGCATAGACCTTGGTCAGCGCGGTGCGCAGCTGCTCGAGCGGCTCCTGCACGGAAAGGTCGGTGAGTGTCGCGCTGCTGCCGCCGAACACGGCGCGCTTGAGCTGGTGCTGGACGATGGCCTGCATGCGGTCGAGTTGCGGCGCGAGCGCGAGCGGATCGGCATCGCCGCGTTCGAGCAGGCCCTTCATCGCGGCGAGCGGCGTCTTCAGGCTGTGCGCCAGGTTGCCGAGCGTGGTGCGGTAGCGCTCGAGTCGCCTGCGCTCGCCGGTCAGCAGCGCATTCAGGTTACCGGTGACGCCTGCGAGCTCGCGCGGCCATTCGGAACCCAGCAATTCGCGCCGGCCGGCCTCGATGTCCGCGATTTCCTGCTCGAGCCGGTGCAGCGGCTGCAAGGCGATGCGCAGCGCCAGTGCGAGTCCTCCGAGCAGCAGCAAGGCGAGCAGCGCGGATCCCGTCGCGAGCCCGGCGCGCACGCGCGCGATCTCGCGATGCCAGGGTTCCAGGCTCTCGGCCGCCCGCACGACGAAATCGCGCGTGCCGCCGTCCTCGGATTCCCAGCGGATGCCGAGCGACAGCCCGAGCACCCGGCTGCCGTCCGCGAGGCGCGCACGCTCGAATGCGCGCTCGCCCGCCGCCGGCTGCGCGGCGAGGTTGAGACCGCTGCCGACGGCCGACGGCGAGCGCCAGCTGCCGCGCGCGCCCAGGATTTCGGCGTACAGGCCCGAGCCCGGCGTCGCGAGGCGCGGTTCGACGAGGTTCTGCGGCACCAGCCGTCCAGCGGCGCCGATGTCGGCTGACGAGATCAAGGCAATCAGCTGGGCGTCCAGGACCTCCTCGCGCGCGCGCAGGCCGAGGTCGCGGTACCAGGATTCGAGCGCCCAGGCGGCAACCACCGCGGCCGCGACCAGCAGCAGCGCGAGTGCGGCGAGCAGCCGCGCCTGCAATGATGGTGAATTCCGGCGCAATTCAGCCCTGGTCGCGCGCAACCCGGTAGCCGCGGCCGCGCAGCGTCTCGATCGGCTGGCGCTCGCCGTCGGGGTCGAGCTTCCTGCGCAGGCGGCCGATGAAGACCTCGATCGTGTTGCTGTCGCGCTCGAAGTCCTGTTCGTAGAGTTTCTCGGTCAACTCCGCCTTCGAAATGACCTGCCCGGCGCGCAGCATCAGGTACTCGAGCAGCCGGTATTCGAAGGCAGTCAGCTCGATCGCGGCGCCGTCCACGCGCACTTCCTGGCTGCGCGTGTCGAGCGCGACGCTGCCGCTCCGGAGCACCGGCTGCGACCAGCCCCCGGACCGGCGCAGCAGCGCCTGCACGCGCGCCAGCACTTCCTCGAACCGGAACGGCTTGGTGACGTAGTCGTCGGCGCCGGCATCGAGACCGGATACCTTCTCCTGCCAGCTGTCGCGCGCGGTCAGGATCAGGACCGGGAAGGACTTGCCGGCCTTGCGCCAGGCGCGGATCGCGTCGAGCCCGGAGCGGCCCGGCAGGCCGAGGTCCACGACCGCAACGTCAATCGGATACTCGAGTCCGGCGAATTCCCCTTCCACGCCGTCGCCGGCCTGGTCGATCGTGAATCCGGCGCCGCGGAACTGCTGCGCGAGCGTCTCGCGCAGCGACGGCTCGTCCTCGAGCACCAGGAGGCGCATGCGGTCGTCAGTCCTCGCGGCCGGTGCCCGCGTCAATCCTGACCTCGAACACGCGCCCGTCGGCGCCCAGCAGGCGGATGCGGTATTCGATGCGGTCGCCGTGGCGCTTCTCCTCGGCGCGGATCGCGCGCGCCTTGTAGCGCCGCTCGGCCTGTGCCACCGCCTCGTCGAGCGAGATGGCGCGTTCGTCGTAGGCCGACTCCCCCCGGCCGCGGCCGCGGTCGGACGCGGCGCCTTCACCCGGCGCAGCCGCGAGGGCGAAGGCGAGCATCAGGGTGGCGAGCATCCGGCTCAGGTGCATGACGATATTCTAGTGGAAGCGGCGGCCCGGGCCGCTCGCGCAGCCCGGGCCTCCCGTCTCAGCCCCCGGTCGGGGTGACGTCGACCCGGATCCGGATCCGTTCGCCCGGATCGTAGGGCATCTCGGTCTGGTAGCGCCTGCCGGCATACTCGTAGGTCACTTCGTAGCCGTCGATGCGCTCCTCGTAGCTGTCGCGATAGCGCGTTTCGCAGCGCTCGTAGACGTACTGCTCGTCGCCGTAGCGCTGGCGTCGCCGTTCGCGCGACACGTTGTGGCCGATCGCGCCGCCGATGATGGCGCCGGCCGCGCGCGCCACCTGGCGTCCGCGGCCGTCACCGACCTGGTTGCCGAGCGCGCCACCGATCAGCGCGCCCATCAGGGTGCCGCCGAGGTGATTCGAGGACAGCGGGCCCTCGGAGGCATAGTCCACCTCGTCCCAGCATTCGCGTACCGGTTCGCTGACGCGGACCCGGCGGCGCAGCGGTTCGACGTCCACGACCCTCGCATAATCGTAGTCCGCGAAGCGGTCGTCATCATCGTAGCGATTGCCGCGGTCGTGGTCGGCAATCGCGCCCGTGGACGCGGCGGCGAGTCCGACGGCGATGGCCGAGATCCAGAGCTTGCGTGACATGGTGCGCCTCCTCTAGTGGCACGGTGCCAATCTAGTGAGGCGACGATGAACGCGTCCTGAACGTCCGGGACGCGGTTTTTCCTAGGGAATTTCGGCCTTTGCGGCTTCCCAGAGCCGGTCGAGCTCCGCCGGCGTGACCGCCGCCGGCAGCGTTCCACGGGCCGCGAGCGTCCGTTCCAGGTGGGTGAAACGCCGGGTGAAGCGTTCGCTGGCGCGGCGCAGCGCCGACTCGGGATCGACTTCCAGGTGACGGGCCAGGTTCACGACCGAAAACAGCAGGTCGCCCAGTTCGGCTTCGAGACGACCTGCATCCCCGTTTTCAACGGCGCGATCCAGCTCGACGAGCTCCTCGAGGATCTTTGCGCGCGGGCCGCTGGCATCCGGCCAGTCGAAACCAACCTGGGCGGCCCGCGCCCCCAGCTTGCGCGCACGTGAAAGCGCGGGCAGGGCGAGCGGCACGTCCGCGAGCACGCCGTCGCCGCCTTTCGCGCGCCGCTCTTCCGCCTTGAAGCGCTCCCAGGCGCGGGTCTGCTCGCCGGCGTCGGCCACCTGTGCGTCGCCGAATACGTGCGGATGCCTGCGTACCAGCTTGTCGCAGATGGCGGCGACCACGTCGTCGAAGCGGAAGGCGCCGTGCTCCGCGGCCAGTTGCGAATGGAAGGCGACCTGGAACAGCAGGTCGCTGAGTTCGTCGCGCAGCGCCTCCACGTCGCCGCGCTCGATCGCATCCGCGACTTCATAGGCCTCCTCGATCGTATGCGGCGCAATCGAACGGAAGTCCTGTTCGCGGTCCCAGGGGCAGCCGCCCGCGGGATCCCGCAGGCGCGCCAAGATCCCGAGCAGACGCTCAACCGCCATCGATCGGCGGCCCGCCCAGCATTTCGCGCAGCGTCAGCAGCATGCCCGCAGTCGCACCCCAGATGTTGAAGCTGCCCCACGGCAGCTCGAAGGTCTCGACTTCGTCCTCGCCGAAGCGGCGCCAGTGACGCGTGTGCGTCGCGGGGTCGAGCAGGTGACGGAGCGGCGCCTCGAATGTGCCCGCGACCTCCACCGGGTCGAGCCTGAGCTCGAAGCCCGGCCGCACCAGGCCCACGACGGGCGTCACGCGGTAGCCGGTGATGACGGCGTGGTCGGGCAGCACGCCGATGACCTCGACGAACTCGCGGGCCAGGCCGATTTCCTCCCGGGTCTCGCGCAGCGCCGCCTCGACCGGATCGAGGTCGCCGGGCTCGACGCGCCCGCCCGGGAAGGCGATCTGGCCGGCGTGGTGCTTGAGGTCGTCGGCGCGCAGCGTCAGCAGCACGCCGAGTTCGTCGCCGCGGTCCACGATCGGAATCAGGACGGCCGCGCGCGTCGTCACGCTTGGCACCAGCCGCTCGAGCCGGGCCAGCACCGCGCGGGAGAAATGGCCGATGCGCATCGGCGCATCCTCGGTGCGACAGGTGGCGAGCCGCCGGCGCAATTCCTCGCGAAGCTGCGGCGCCGGCAGGCGGTGCAGTGCGAGCTGCGAGTCAGCGGCCACGGGTGCCTGCGCCGCGCGCCAGTCGCGCGGGGTCCAATAGCTCGGCGAGTTCCGTGCGCGGCAGGCCGGTCTCCTCGACGGCGACGTCGAGCACGGGGCGCCCTTCCGCCGCGACGCGCTTGGCGATGGCCGCCGCGCGGTCATAGCCGATGCGCGGCGCGAGCGCGGTCAGGAGAATGGGGTTGCGCGCGAGCGTCGCGGCGACCTGCCCGGCATTGACGCGCAGGCCGGGGAGCGCGGATTCCGCCAGGGCGCGCGCGGCGCCCGCGACCAGTTCCTGCTGGCGCAGCAACGAGTGCGCAATCAGCGGCAGCATGACGTTGAGCTGGAAGTTGCCGGAGGCGGCGGCCATGGCCACGGCGGCGTCGTCGGCCATCGCGAGCGTCGCGGCCATCGCGACCGCCTCGGGGATCACCGGATTCACCTTGCCGGGCATGATGCTGGATCCCGGCTGCAATGCCGTGAGCGTGATCTCCCCGAGGCCCGCGAGCGGGCCCGAGTTCATCCAGCGCAGGTCGTTCGCGATCTTGAGGAGCACCACCGCGGCCCCGCGCAGCTGGCCGGCGAGCTCCACGGCGGTGTCCTGCGAGGCCAGTGCGGCGAAGCGGTCGCGAGCCGCCTCGAGCGGCAGGCCGGTCCGCGCCGCCAGGCGCGAAATCGCGAGCGCCGCGAACTGCGGGTGCGCATTGACGCCGGTGCCGACCGCGGTGCCGCCCAAGGCGAGACGATGCAGGCGCGGCGCGACCGAGGCGAGCCGCGAGGCGGCATCCTCGACCTGTGTGCGCCAGGCGCCCATTTCCTGTCCCAGCATGACCGGCATCGCGTCCATCAGGTGCGTGCGCCCCGGCTTGACCACATCGCCGATCTCCGCGGCCCTGGCCGCGATCGCCGCGGCGAGCGCCGCGAGCGCCGGCAGCACGGCGTCGCGCAACTCGAGTGCGGTGGCCAGGTGGATTGCCGTGGGAATGACGTCGTTGCTGCTCTGGCAGCGGTTGACGTGGTCGTTGGGATGCACCGGGGCGGACGCTCGCGCGCCGGCGAGGCGCGCGATGACTTCGTTCGCATTCATGTTGGTGCTGGTGCCGGACCCGGTCTGCAGCACGCCGACGGGAAACTGGTCCGCGTACCCGCCCTCGGCGACCTCGGACGCGGCCGCGGCGATCGCGGCGGCGAGCGGCGCCGGCAGTTCGCCGAGCTCGCCATTGGATTCGGCCGCGGCCCACTTGATGAGGCCGAGCGAGCGGATGAAGGGCGCCGGCATCGGCAGCCCGGCGATGCGGAAATTGTCGACCGCACGCTGGGTCTGGGCGCCCCACAACGCGCCCGCCTTCACGCGGACTTCGCCGAGGCTGTCCTTTTCGATGCGGTCTTGTTCGCTCACGGGTAACATATACATTCTAACATCCGTGCCCGACGACATGACCGATCCACGCCTGTCCGCACTTTCCCCGCTCGACGGGCGCTATGCCGGGAAGTGCGCCGACATCGCGGCACTGTTCTCCGAGTCCGCCCTCGTTGCGCGCCGCGTGCAGGTCGAAGTGGCCTGGTTCCGCAGCCTCGCCGCGACCGGGCGCTTCGCGGCGCTGCGGTCGCTGGCGCCGGCCGTCGACGCGAAGCTCGCCGCACTCGCGCGCGGAATCGACGCCGGCGGTGCGGCCCGCGTCAAGGAACTGGAGCGCCGCAGCAACCACGACGTCAAGGCGGTGGAGTACTGGTTGCGCGAGGAACTCGCGGCTGCCGGCGCGACCCCGGCGCAACTCGAGTTCCTGCACTTCGCCGCGACCTCCGAGGACGTCAACAATCTGGCTTATGCGCTGATGCTCGCGGAGGCGCGCGAGCGGGTCCTGCTGCCGCTGGTCGGCGGCGTCGCCGAGGCCCTCGCGGCGCTCGCCGACCGCCACGCGGGCCTCGCCATGCTCGCGCGCACGCACGGACAGCCCGCCTCCCCCACCACGCTCGGAAAGGAGGCTGCCAATTTTGCAGCGCGGCTGCGACGGGCCGCTGCGGCATGGTCGCGCGTCGCCGCCCTCGGCAAGTGGAACGGCGCCACCGGCAATTTCAACGCGCATGTCGCCGCCGCGCCGGACGTCGACTGGCGTGCGCAATCGCGCCGCATGGTCGAGGAGCTCGGGCTCCTGCCGAACGAGCACACGACGCAGATCGAGCCGCACGACTGGATCGCGGAGTACTGCGACGCGCTCGCGCGCGCGAACACCGTGCTGGTCGCGCTGTGCCGCGATGTCTGGGGCTACGTGTCCCTCGGCTACTTCCGGCAGCGCGTCGCCGCCGGCGAAGTCGGCTCCTCGACCATGCCGCACAAGGTCAACCCGATCGACTTCGAGAATGCGGAAGGCAATGCCGGCTTCGCGAATGCAATGCTGCGGCATTTCTCGGACAAGCTTCCGTTGTCACGCTGGCAGCGCGACCTCTCCGATTCGACGGTGATGCGGAATCTGGGGGTCGCGCTCGGCCATTCGGCGCTCGCCTGGCGCGGCGCGCTCGCGGGCCTCGGACGCATCGAGCCCGATGCGGAACGCATCGCCGGTGACCTTGCCGGGCATTGGGAGGTGCTGGCGGAAGCAGTGCAGACGGTGATGCGCGCGGAAGGTGTCGCCGGCGCCTACGAAAAGCTCAGGGACTTCAGCCGCGGCCACGCCGTGGACGGGCAGGCGCTGCGGCATTTCGTCGCGGGCCTCGGGTTGCCGGACGCCGCGCGCCGCAGGCTCGAGGCGCTGACGCCAGCTTCTTACACCGGCCTCGCGGAGGCCCTCGCGCGCGCCCTTTGAGGCAGGCAGGCCGCCGTGGGCGACCCTATAGAATGCGTACTGACGACCTGGGGTGAGTCTCGTCCCGCGCTGCAAAGGATCCGCCTCCAGGTCTTCGTCGTCGAGCAGCAGGTCCCGGAATCCGAGGAATGGGACGACGACGACGCCGCGAGCGTCCACGCGCTCGCCACCCTGAACCGTGAACCAGTTGGCACCGGGCGACTTAATCCGGCGGGTAAGATCGGCCGGATCGCGGTTGTTGCGGAAAAGCGCGGCCGTGGCATCGGCGCGACGATCCTGCGCCGGCTGCTGGAAGAAGCGCTGCGCCGTGGCATCCGCGGACCATACCTGCATGCGCAGCTGCAGGCCGTGCCCTTCTACGAGAAGTTCGGCTTCACGAGCGAGGGCGAGGTGTTCGACGAGGCGGGCATCCCGCACGTGCGGATGAGGTTCGCCCGGGAGTGAGTACGGGTGCAGACGCAGCGGCAGAGCGTGACCGGCACGCGCTCCATCATCG
>JBQTKF010000137.1:0-8386 GCA_052386355.1 Gammaproteobacteria bacterium | reverse complement strand
TTTCGATCAGCCGGATGACGTGCCAGCCGAAGTCGGACTTCACGGGGGTCGCCGTGTACTTGCCTACCTCGAGCTGCTGCACGGCGTCCGAGAATGGCTTGACCATCTGGCCGGGCATGAACCAGCCCAGGTCACCGCCCTCGGCCGCGGATCCGTCGGAGGAGTGCTCCTTCGCCAATGCCTCGAAACTTGCGCCGTCGTCGAGCTTCGAGATGAGGTCCTTGGCCTTGGCCTCGTCATCCACGAGGATGTGCCTCGCGTGGTATTCGGACTTCGGCATCTCGGCAATGCGCGCGTCGTACTCGGCCTTCAGTTCCTCTTCGGTCGGCTCCTTGCCCTCTGAAAGCTTGCGAAACAGCATCTCGGCGAGCGCGCTGTGACTCACCAGCTCAAGCCGCGCGCCGGGCTCGCCGGCATCGAGTTTCTGTTTTCTCGCCTCAGCCGCGCCCACATACATGCGGATCAGTTCCTCGAGGGCCTCATTGCGCTCCTCGGGCGTGAGCTGATCCAGCGTCTTTCCCTGGTGCCGCGTCTTGACGTAGAGCAGCCAGACGTCATTCGAGATCGGCGTGCCGTCCACGACCGCGACTGGCTTGGCGGCTTCGCCATCCGGCGTCTCCGCCTTGGTACAGCCGACGGCGAGCGCCAGGCCGGCCAGGATGATCGCGAATGCCTGCAGGTGTCTCATGATTTCCTCGATGGTGGGTCGTCGTCGGGTGAATGAGCGTCGATGTTCAATGCGTGTATCTGGTCCGGCAGCATGTCGGCCAGCACTTCGTAAACCATGCGGTGCCGTTCGATCCGGCTTCGCCCGCTGAATGCCTGAGACTCGACCCGGACGCGAAAGTGCCCGGCGCCGCCGCGGGCGCCTGCATGCCCGGCGTGGCGTGCGCTGTCGTCATCCACCGCCACCTGCGCCGGGGCGAACGCGGATTCGAGCCGGATCCGGATGCGATCAACTCGCGGCGGTTCCATCTTGGCGGTCCTGTGCTGCGATCCAGAATCCCTGTGCGACGATGAAGGCCAGCGTGAGGCCCAGCATGCCGAACAGCTTGAAGTTCACCCAGGTCGCCTCGTCGAACCAGCTGAACACGGCGACGTTTGCCGCGCCCATGACGATGAAGAATGCGACCCACATCAGGTTGAGGCGCCTCCAGCGCCCGTCGCTCAACTCGAGGCGCGAGTCTGCGGAGCTCAGCAGGCGCTGTACCAGCGGCTTTCCGCCGAAAATTCGCCACTGGCTCGCCAGGAACGCGGCCGCAAACAACCAGTTCACCACGGTCGGTTTCCACATGATGAATGCTGCGTCGCGGATCGCGAGCGTGAGTCCGCCGAATACCAGCACGAGGCCGGCAGACACGAGGTGCATCGGGTTGACCCGCCGCGTCCGCAGCCAGTGGACGGACACCTGGACTACCGTGGCCACGACGATCACGACCGTGGCAACGTAGATATCGGCCAGCTTGTAGGCGACGAAGAATGCGATGACTGGCAGGAAATCGAACAGTAGCTGCATGCACGGGCCCGGGCGGGGGCGCCAATCATAGCCGAAGGGGAATCCCGCCGCCCCGGTTCATAATGGCCCGTGGCCCAGCGCCTGGAAATGCATCCGGCGATACCGCAGGCACGAGCCCTGCGTCAGGCCGCCGACTGCCTGAATGACGGGGGCGTGCTCTCCTACCCGACGGATTCGTGCTACGCGCTTGGTTGCGCCATCGGGGCGAAGTCGGCAATGGAACGCGTCCAGCGCATCCGCCAGTCGGGCAAGCATCATTTCTTCACGCTGGTCTGCCGCGACCTCGCCGAGATCGCGCACTTCGCGCGCGTGGAAAATTGGCAGTACCGTCTGCTCAAGGCGTACACGCCCGGGCCTTATACGTTCGTCCTGCGCGCGACCCGGGAGGTGCCGCGGCGGTTACTGCACCCGCGTCGCAAGACCGTCGGCATCCGCGTGCCCGGCCATCCGGTTGTGAACGCGCTGTTGGCCGAGTTCGGCGAGCCCATCATGAGCACGACCCTGATGCTTCCCGGCGACGACCTGCCGCTCACCGACGGCGGCGAAATCGAGCGGCGCATCGGGCACTCGCTCGACCTGATCGTCGACGCCGGCAGCTGCGGGCTCGAGCCGAGCACCATTGTGGATCTGTCGGGCGACGCACCGAAGCTGATCCGTGCCGGCAAGGGCGACCCTCGGCCGTTCCTATGACCGGCAGCAGCACGTCCTGCATCGTATAATCCCGGCCCGATGGGACAATCCGTGGATGTGGCCGGTTTTCTGCTGAAACTGTCGATCGCAGCCATCCCGATCCTGTTTGCGATCACCGTCCATGAAGTCGCCCACGGCTGGGTCGCGCGCCATTTTGGCGACCACACTGCCGAGTACCAGGGCCGCCTGAGCCTCAATCCGATCCGTCACGTGGATCCGATCGGAACCGTGCTCGTGCCCGCGCTGCTGCTGTGGCTCGGCGGGTTCCTGTTCGGCTGGGCCAAGCCGGTGCCGGTGGACCCGCGCAACCTGCGCAAGCCGCGTGCCAACATGGTATGGGTGTCGGCGGCCGGCCCGGCCGCGAATATCGCGATGGCGACGATCTGGGCCTTCCTGATGATGCTGTGCCAGCAATTCGACTTCGGCGTGGTCGGGCAATGGATCACCGGAATGGCCTTCTACGGCATCACGTTCAACGTCCTGCTGGCGGTGTTCAACATGCTGCCGATCCCGCCGCTCGATGGCGGGCAGGTGCTCACAAACCTCCTGCCGCGCGGCCCCTTGACGTCCATGCTCGAGGCGCTATACCCGTGGGGGCTGTTCATCGTGCTGGCGCTGATTGCGACCGGCCTCCTGACGCCACTGCTGAGTGGTCCAGTTTCGTTTCTGCAAGGACTGCTGATCGACTCCTTCGGCCTGCGCAGCGGCTAGGATCGGCATCATGACCGCAAGCACGGAGTGGAATCGTCGCGTCGTCTCGGGCATGCGCCCGACCGGCCAGCTGCATCTCGGAAATTACCACGGCGCGCTGGTCAACTGGATCGAACTTCAGCGTCGCTACGAATGCTATTTCTTCGTGGCCGACTGGCACGCGATGACAACCGGTTACGAGGACACGGCAACCTTCAGGGCGAACGCGCATGAAGTCGTCATCGACTGGCTGGGCGCCGGACTGGATCCTGCGGCCTGCACGATGTTCGTGCAGTCGCGGGTGCCGGAACACGCCGAGCTTCACCTCATTCTCTCGATGGTCACGCCCGTGTCCTGGCTGGAGCGCGTTCCCACCTACAAGGACCAGATCGCGCAGCTGAAGGACAAGGACCTGGGCACCTACGGCTTTCTCGGCTACCCGCTGCTCCAGAGCGCGGACATCCTGATGTACCGGCCGGAGTTCGTGCCGGTGGGCGAGGATCAGGTGGCGCACGTCGAAATCACGCGTGAAATCGCACGTCGCTTCAACAATATCTTCGGGCGCGAGCCCGACTTCACCGCCCGCGTCGCGCAGGCGGCTGCGAGGCTCGGCGCCACCGCTGCCGCGCAGTACGACGGGCTGCGACGTCAATACCAGGAGAAGGGCGATTCGGAGGCGCTCGCGCGGGCGCAGGCGCTTATCTCCGCGGGCGCCAGGCTTTCGACCGAGGACCGCGAGCGGCTCCGCGGCGATCTCGAAGGCGGCGGTCGCACGATCCTGCCCGAACCGGCCGCCATCCTGACCCGATCGCCGAAGGTGCCGGGTCTCGACGGGCGCAAGATGTCGAAGTCCTACGACAACACGATCCGGCTGCGCGAGGACCCGGCCAGCATCGAGAAGAAACTCAAGGCGATGCAGACCGACCCGGCACGCGTGCGCCGCAGCGACCCCGGCGACCCGGAGAAGTGCCCGGTGTGGAGCCTGCACAAGATCTACTCGAACCAGGACACGCAGGCCTGGGTGCAGAAAGGCTGCCGATCGGCCGGCATCGGCTGCCTGGAGTGCAAGAAGCCGCTGATCGATTCGGTGCTGGCCGAACTCGCGCCGATCCGCGAGAAGGCCAGGGAGTACGAAGCGAACCCCGGGCGCGTTGCCGAGATCCTGGACGCCGGCTGCCGCCGCGCGCGCGAAGCAGCGCGTGCGACAATGCAGGAGGTCCGGGAAGCGGTGGGGCTGGACTACGAATGATCGGCCCCGAAGTGGAACCGAGCGCGAATGATCCCAGCGCGGCCGGGCCGCCGCCGCAGCAGGGCGAAATGCCATTCGCCATCGTGGACGGCGAACCCGTGACCGAAATGCCGCGGGACCTCTACATCCCGCCGCAGGCGCTCGAAGTCTTTCTCGAGGCCTTTGAGGGGCCGCTCGACCTGCTGCTGTACCTGATCCGGCGCCAGAACCTCGACGTCCTCGACATCCCGATCGCGGACATCACGCGCCAGTACATGGAGTACATCCAGCTGATGCAGGAGCTCGACCTCGAGCTCGCAGGCGAATACCTGCTGATGGCCGCGATGCTCGCCGAGATCAAGTCGCGCATGCTGCTGCCGCGCAGCGGCGAAGCGGGCCAGGAGGAGGAGGACCCGCGCGCCGAGCTGGTCCGCCGCCTTCAGGAGTACGAGCGCTTCAAGCAGGCCGCGGAGGACATCGACCGGCTCCCGAGGCTGGATCGCGACGTCTACCAGGCCGGCGCGGAGCTCAGTCACCGCCAGGTCGTGCGGCTGCTGCCGGATGTCGCGCTTCAGGAAATGCTGGTCGCGTTCAAGGACGTGGTGCAGCGGGCCGAGATGTTCGCGCACCTGCACGTGCAGCGCGAGACGCTTTCGGTGCGCCAGCGCATGTCCGACCTGCTCGCCACGCTGGAGGGCGTGGGATTGGTCGAGTTCGTGCGCCTGTTCCGCCCTGAGGAGGGCCGCATGGGCGTGGTGGTGACCCTCGCGGCACTCCTCGAGCTGTTGCGCGAGGGCCTGGTCGAGATCGTCCAGGCCGAACCCTACCAGCCGCTTTATGCACGGCGGGTCGAGCGAGACCTGGACGCGCCGCCGCTCGATGAAGTCGAGATTACGACCGCCTGACGCAAGGCACGACCATGGACAACGCTCAACTGAAGCAGATCGTCGAGGCCGCATTGCTCGCTTACGGGCAGCCGTTGTCGATCGACCAGCTGCGCGAGATGTTCGACGAATCGGAGCGCCCGGAGTCCCTGGAGCTGCGCAAGGCTCTTGAGGCCCTGGCGCGGGACTGCGAGGGACGGCCCGTCGAGCTGGTGGAAATTGCGGGCGGGTGGCGCCTGCAGGTGCGCAGCGCCTTCGCTTCGCGGCTGTCGCGATTGTGGCAGGAACGTCCGGGTCGCTATTCGCGCGCGCTGCTCGAGACGCTGGCGTTGATCGCATACCGACAGCCGATCACGCGCGGCGAAATCGAGGATGTGCGCGGCGTGACCGTCAACCCGAACATCGTCCGCACGCTCACCGAACGCGGTTGGATCCGCGTGGTCGGCCATCGCGAAGTGCCGGGGCACCCGGAACTGCTCGGGACCACGCGCGAGTTCCTGGACTATTTCGGCCTCAAGAACCTGGACGAGCTGCCGACGCTCGCGGCGCTCAAGGACATGGAGGCCGTCGGCATCCAGCTCGAATTCGAGGGCGCGCCGACGGTGCAGGCGGCCGCCGCCGGCATGCCGGCCGCCAACGACGCCGAAGCACCGAACTGAGCCGCACGGCAGGGCCGTGCCCGGTCGCGTCATGCGCGAAAGAATCCAGAAGCTGCTCGCGGCGCGCGGCGTCGGTTCGCGTCGGCAGGTCGAGGCGTGGATCGCCGCCGGACGGATCACCGTCAATGGCAAGCCTGCCGGACCTGGCCAGCCCGTGGGTGAGCGCGATGACATCCGGCTCGACGGGCGCCGGCTGCGCCTGTCGCGCCGCGGCGAGCAGCCCGAGCTGGGTATCGCCTACCACCGCCCCGGCCATGAGGGCGTGCGCGCGAGTGCAGATGCGACGGCGCCGAGTTCGCTGGAAAAACTCCCGAAGTCCGCGGGCCGCCGATGGATTCCGGTCAGCCCGCTGGCGACGCTGGACGGGGGCCTCGAATTGTTCGTGACGGATGGTCAGCTGGCGGCGGCGCTGGCGAAGTCCGGCCACACGATTCCGTGTGCATACGGCGTGAGACTCCGCGGCGAATTCGACGAATCCTCCATTGCGCGCGTGCTCGCAGCCGCAAAGGCGGATGCGGCGACCGACGGGCATGTGACTGGCCTCGAACTTGCGGGAGGCGAGGGCAGCAATCGCTGGGTGCAGGTCGCTTGCGTCGGCTTGCGGCCGCGCGACCTCAAGCGACTGTTCGAGCGTTGCGGATTCGAGGTGAATCGTGTGCTGCGCACCAGATTCGGGCCGATCGCGATGGATCGCGCACTGGCGCGTGGGCGCAGCCGGGCGTTGACTGAAGGCGAGCTGCGCGCACTTTCCGAAGCGGCTGGTATCGGCGATGGTCGCGCGTCGAAGCCGGCTGCGCGCGTGAAACGCTGACGCGGATCAGGATTGGCGGTCGAAAGCCTGGCCATGGACGCCCGCGCTGGCGGGCCCCAGCAGCCAGACGTAGTGCGCAGTCACCGCCTCCGGCGACACGAGCTTTGCGGGATCCTCCGCCGGAAAGGCCTGGCGGCGCATGGCCGTGCGCACCGGGCCCGGGTTGATGCTGTTGACGCGGATGTTCGTGGTCACCGCCATCTCATGTGCGAGCACCTGCATGAGGCCCTCGGTGCCGAACTTGGAAACCGAATAGGCGCCCCAGTAAGCCTTGCCGCGCTTGCCGACTCCGCTCGACGTGAACACGATGCCGGCGTCCGCGGAGCGCCGCAGCAGCGGCAGGAGCGTGCGCGTCAGGACGAAGGCCGCCGTCAGGTTGACGTGCATCACCCGGCACCAGGTCGGCACATCGTAGTGCTCGATCGGGGACAGTACGCCCAGGATGCCGGCGACGTGCGCGAGCCCGTCGAGCCTGCCGAACTCGCGGTCCAGCGCGTCGAAGAGCGCCTCGTATTCGGCGGCCGCGGCGGTTTCGAGGTCGAACGGCAGGAGTGCCGGCTTGGGCCCGCCTGCTGCGACGATGAGGTCGTAGGTGCGCTCGAGTTTGCGCGGCGTGCGGCCGAGCAGGCCGACGGTCGCGCCCTGGCGCGCGAGTGCAAGCGCGACTGCGCAGCCGATGCCGTCGCCGGCACCGGTCACGACGATCACCCGGCCCGCATGCGATCCGGGCGCTGCTGCCGGGATCTCAGTGTTCTTCGGGTGGGGCAAGTTCTGGGGTCGTGCCGTCGGCCGGGCGCACGGCGAGCTCGATTTCGCAGAGGTCCTCGATCGGCTTTTCCGCACGCACGCCAAGCTCGGTGAACTTGCGCGCGCCCGGAAGCACCTTGCGTTCCAGCGACCCGATCGAGGCGTTGTAGGCGCCGACGCTGGCTTCGAGCGAGCGACCGAGCCTGCCAAGGTGATCGCGGAAATTGCCCAGCCGCGAGTAGAGATCCTCGGCGAGCCGGCGGATGCGCTCTGCATTCTCGGCAAGCTGCACGTTCTGCCAGCCGCTGTGCACGGCTTTCAGCAGTGCCAGCAGCGTCGAGGGAGTCGTCAGGATCACGTCCGCGCTCATCGCGCGATCGAGCAGTTCCGGCTGCTGGTCGAGGGCCGCCGACAGGAACTGGTCGCCAGGCAGGAACAGCACCACGAACTGCGGCGCGTTGTTGAACTGCGCCGCGTAGTTCCTGGACGATAGCGTACGCACGCGCTCGGCGACGTGCTGTGCGTGGCGCCGGAGCGCGGCGGTCCTGGCCTCGTCGGTGGGCGCCTCGACGGCCATCAGGTAGGCATCCAGCGGCGTCTTGACGTCCACGACCACGTCGCGCCCTTCCGACAGGTGGATCACCATGTCGGGACGCAAGGACCCGTCTTCGCCCGCGACGTGCACCTGCTCGTCGAAATCCACGTGCCGGGTCATGCCGGCGAGCTCGACCAGCCGCCGCAGTGCGATCTCGCCCCACTGGCCGCGAACCTGCGGCTTGCTGAGCGCTTGCACCAGATTCCGGGTCTCGCGCTGCAGCGCGCCCTGCGAATCGCGCATGTCGGCGAGGTGCTGGCGCAGGCTGCCGAAGTCGCGCTGGCGCTCGACTTCGATCTCGCGCAACGCATCGGAGGTGCGCAACAACGAGTCCTGGATCGGCTTGACGAGCGCCTCGATCGCCTGCTCGCGCTCCTTGAGCGTGCTCTGGGCCACCTGCTGGTGCTGACCGAGATGCTCCTTGGCGAGCCTCAGGAAGTTCTCGATGTTCTCCCGCAGCTGCCGGCCTGCGAGATCGTCGAAACGCCGGTCGAGCTGCTCCATCGCGCGATCGAGTGCGAGCGCGCGCTCGGCTTCGAGATCCGAACCGCGGCGCCGGCCCAGCC
>JBQTKF010000136.1:0-28363 GCA_052386355.1 Gammaproteobacteria bacterium | reverse complement strand
ACGCACGAGGCCGACGACATCATCGGCACGATCGCCGCGCGCATGCGCGGGCGCGGCCACCCTTCGGTGCTGGTGACACGCGACAAGGACCTCGCGCAGCTGATCCGCGACGGCGACGCCTACTGGGATTACGCCGGCGAGCGGCGCTACGCCTACGACGAGATCGAGGAGCAGTTCGGCGTGCGCCCTGAGCGCATCGCCGATTACCTCGCGCTGACCGGCGACTCGGTGGACAACATTCCGGGCGTGCCGGGCGTCGGGCCGAAGACTGCGGGCGCGCTGCTGCGCGAATTCGCCTCGCTCGAGGAACTCTACGCCGGGCTCGACCGCGTGCCGGCCCTTGCGATCCGCGGCGCGGCGCAGCTGCCCGCGAAGCTCCGCGAACACCGCGACGCGGCATTCTTCGCGCGCCGGCTCACGACCATCGCCTGCGACATGCCGCTCGAAGTCACGGCCGACGACCTGGCGCGAAGAACGCCCGATCTCGGGGCCCTCGGCGCCTTCTACGACCGCGCGAAGTTCGGAGCGGCGCTGCGCCGCCAGGCCGAGCGCCTCGCAAGGTAGAAAAGGGGACGTTCACCTTTTTGGCAGTGCAGAAAAGGTGAACGTCCCCAATTTCGTCAAGCGACTGCCGGTCGCAGAGCGCTGGAGACTCGCGGCGGAGGCGGATGGCCTCGCGCGCATCGCGGCGACCGGCGCGATCCGCGTGCCGCAGGTGCTCGGCGAAGGCGCGGACGACGCCGGGGCCTGGCTGGAACTGGAATGGCTCGAACTGCAGCCTGCCGATGCGGCTTCCGACGCGCGCATGGGCGCGGCGCTCGCGGCGCTGCATCGCGTGACGGGGCCGGCTTTCGGCCTGGAGCGCGACAATGCGATCGGCGCCACGCAGCAACCGAACGCATTCTCGGACGACTGGACCGGGTTCTGGCATGAGCGGCGCCTGCTGTTCCAGTTCGATCTCGCGGCCCGGAATGGCTGCGGCGGCCGGCTTCAGGATCGCGGCCGCCGGCTGCTGGATGCGTTGCCCGCTCTCCTGGCCGGCCACCACCCGGAGCCCTCGCTGCTGCACGGCGACCTCTGGGGCGGCAATCGCGCGATGCTCGCGGACGGCACGCCGGTCGTGTTCGACCCGGCGGCGTACTACGGTGATCGCGAGGCGGACCTCGCAATGACGCGGCTGTTCGGCGGCTTCGGCCCGCGGTTCTACGCAGCCTACGAACGCGCCTGGCCGCTCACGGCGGGCGCCGCCCTGCGCTGCGAACTCTATAACCTCTATCACGTGCTCAATCACCTGAACCTGTTCGGCGGCCGCTACCGCGCGCAGGCGGAATCGATGATCGATCGCCTGCTGGCCGCAGCCGGCGGTTGAAGGAGCCGGGACGATGAAGATCTGGTCGCAGGCCATGACGATCGCGGCGCAGACGCCCGAGGACCGGAATCGATACGTCGATTTCCTGCGCGCCGTCTCGATCCTGATCGTGATCACCGGTCACTGGCTGATTGCCGCGCTGTACTACCGCGACGGCGCGCTGGTGCCCGGCGAGATCCTCGCGCTTCAGCCCGGCACGCAGTGGCTGACCTGGCTGTTCCAGGTCATGCCGGTATTCTTCATCGTCGGCGGCTACGCCAATGCCGTGTCGCTGGAGAGCGCGGCTCGCCGGAACGTCGGTTACGCAGGCTGGCTCGTGACGCGGCTGAATCGCCTGGTCACGCCGCTGCTGGCGCTGTTGCTGGGCTGGGCCCTGCTCGCGGCGATCCTCTACTTCTCCGGCGTGAGCGGCAGCGTGACGCGCCTGGCTTCGCGCGCCGCGCTGATCCCGACCTGGTTCCTCGCCATCTACATCATGATCGTGGTGCTCGCCCCGCTGAGCTACGCCGCCTGGCGCCGCTTCGGATTCGCCTCGTTCTGGGGTCTGGTTGCCGCGGCCGTGCTGGTGGATGCCGCGTTCTTCCTCGCCGGTCTCCAGTGGCTGGGCTGGAGCAACTATTTCTGGGTGTGGCTCGCGGTCCACCACCTTGGTTACGCCTGGCGGGACGGCCGCATGGCAGGCCCGCGTCGGCTGCTGGCCTTCGCCGTGCTGGGGTTCGCGGCGCTCGTGCTGCTGATCTTTCAGGGACCCTATCCGCTCGCCATGGTCGGCTCGCCGGATGAGCACCTGAGCAACACGCTGCCGCCGAAGATTACGCTGCTCGCACTGGCAGCCGTCCAGTTCGGCCTCCTCCTCTCCGTGGAAGCGCCGATGCGGCGCGTTCTCTCCGGAGTACGTGCCTGGGCTGCGACGGTCCTGATCAACGGCATGATCATGACCCTCTATCTCTGGCACCTGACGGTGCTGGTGATCGTGGTGGCGCTCGCTTTCCTGGCGGGCGGATCCGGGCTGCGCATCGAGCCGGCGACGCCCGAGTGGTGGCTCACGCGACCGCTGTGGATTGCCGTCCTCTATGCGGTGCTGCTGCCGGTCGCGCTGTGGCTTGCGAGATTCGAAAGGCGGACGCGGCCCGCCGATGCGCCGGTTCCGTCCGCGCCGCGGCAGGTTGGCGGCGCCTTCCTGCTCTGCTTCGGCGTCGCACTGCTCGCGCTGTTCGGGTTCGGCAATGCGCCGCTGCCCCGGCTCGATATCGCCGCTTTCGTGATGGCGGTCGCGGGCGCCGGCATCAGCGGCGTGCTGCGCGGAGTGCGAAACGGCTGAGCGCCGCGCGCGCCCATCGGCAATGCAGCGCTCCGTCAGAGGGCGGCGGCGACGACGCGGCGCAGCAGGCGCTCGCGCAGTCCGCGCGGCGTCGCGAGTTCCATGCGCTCGAAGAGCGGCCGCAGGGCCGGGTCGCGCGGCAGCGGAGCGAGCAGCCTCGCCGCGATCGCGAGCCGACCGGGCCAGCGCTCCGCGCGCGCCTTGAGACGGCGCAATGCGCGTGCCAGCGCAATCTCTTCCGCCGTGAGGTCCGTGCCGTAGGGCAGTTCGCCGAAGTAACCCGCGGCGCGGTGCGGCGCGAGCGCGTGCTCGAGCCTGGCGGGGAGATTGGCGCGGTGCTCGTCGGGGATCCGCCAGGGGGCCGGGAGTTTTCCCGCGCGCTGCGCCGCGGCGAGCAGCGCGGGCTGGAAGCGCGAGTCGGCGACCGCGAGCATGCGCTTCGCGACCTCGTCATCGGCCTGCCCACGCAGGTCCGCAATCCCGTACTCGGTCAGCACGATGTCGCGCAGGTGCCGCGGGATCGTGGTGTTCCCGTAGCTGAAGCGGATATTCGACTCGACGCTGCCGCGGTTGCCGCGCGTTGCGCGCACCGCGATCAGCGACCGGCCGCCCCGTAGCTGGTGCGCCTGCGCGACGAAATTGTACTGGCCGCCGACGCCGCTGACGACGCGCCCGTCCTCGAGCCCGTCGGAGACCAGCGCGCCGCCGAGCGTCGCCATCATCGCCGTGTTGATGAAGCGCGCGTCGCGCCGCTGCGCGATCTTCCGTTCCCAGTCCGCGCCCAGCAGTTCATTGGTGAAGCTCACCGGCATCATCGCGAAAAGCGCGCGTTCGGCATCCGGCATCTCGCGCAGTTCGCGGTAGAAGGCCTTCGGCCCCAGCATGAACGCGCCGTGAAGCAGCGCGCCGTCGGGTTCCACGCGCCGCTTCAGGATGCCCTCGCGATAGAGGTCGAGGAACCCGTCCACGAACATCTCGGTGACCGCGTACAGCCCGCGCTCGAAGGGGCCGTCGCCGCCGAGCGCGGCCTGCAGGGCGCCGAAGCGCGCCGTGAGCCCGGTATCCGCGAGCGCGCGCTGCCAGGCGGAATTCCCGCGGTGGCGCAGCGTCATCGCATGCACAATCGCATCGCCGAGCTCGCCGATGCCGATCTGGATCGTGCCCCCGTCCCTGATCAGCATGCTGGCGGCGAGGGCGATGCAATGGTCCGCGGTCGAGATCGGCAGGTTGGGCGGGCTGAAGAGTTCGTGGTGGCCGGCGGGATCGTCCACGATCAAGTCGAAGGCCGAAGCCGGCACCTCCGCCGCGCCGAACATGTAGGGCATGAAGCGGTTCACCTGGCCGATCACCGCAACGGGCATGCCGGCACGACGCCGCACTTCAAGCATGGGCAGGAGGTCCACGGTCACGTCCGGGTTGGTGCCGAGACTCGCGCGCCCGCCGGCGGGGCCGGGGCGCAAGGCGATGGTCTGGGCGATGACGTTCGCGCCCGCCGCGGCGACCGTGCGCGCGACATGCGTGTAGTTGATGCTGGCGTACCACTGCTGTGCCAGCGGGGAATGGAGCCAGGCGCCCGGCTCCATGAAGAACTCCTGCACGCGCAGGTTCGCGGGCACGGTCCCGGCGGCGAGCGCTTCGATCCACTCGGGGTCGGGACCCCCGCCGAACACCCGCGCGGCCATGGGCTCGACCAGGCGGCGTTCGAGCTCGCTGCTGCCGCGCGGGCGTCGCAGCGTGAGTCCGGTCAATATGGTGAGCTCGATGGCGGGATCTGCCAGCGCCCGGCGCCAGAACTCGTTGGCGAGCGCGACGGGCTTGCCGGCGCCGATCGGCAGGCACAGCACCACCTTCGGTCCGACCCGCGCCAGTGTCCGCTCGACGCAGGCGCCGACGTCGGTCAGGAGTTGCGGCGAACCGGCTTCCATGGCGCTGACTCTACCGCAGCGCCGTGGACATCACGGGCTGGCTGCGGTCGGCGCCCGCTTCAGGTTGACTTCGAACGCGATCGCGACTTCGTCGCCGATCCACTCCGTCGAAGCCCAGTCGCCCTGGCCGACGCCGAAGGCGAGGCGGCTCAGTTTCGCGCCACCCTTCATCTTGAGTCCGCCATTCACGGGCATTGCGGTGAAATGCACGACGAGCGGCTGCGACACGCCGCGCAGCGTCAGGGTGCCGTGCGCGTCCCAGCCATTGCCCGAGCGATTGAAACCCTCGGCCTGAAAGACCGCCTCGGGGTGGCGCTCGCTCCAGAAGAAGTCCTGGCTCTTCAGGATGCCGTCGCGGTCGTCGTCCTGGGTATCCTCCGACGCGGTGGCGACGCTGACGTGCAACCACCCCTTCGCGGGAGCCGTTGCGTCGAACTCGAGCTCCACGCGGAATTCGCGGAAGCGGCCGGTGAAATGCGCGCCGGCCTGCAGCGCGGTGAATTCGAGCCTGCCCGCCTTGCCGTCGCCGGTCCAGCCGGCGGCGCCGGCGCCGGTGGCGCACAGGAGGAGGGCGCAGCCCGCGGCGATGCGGAGGCTCAACGTCCGCGCCTCGGCAGCATGCGCCACAACAGGCCATCGCGGTCCACGAACTGGTGCTTCAGCGCGGCGGCCGCGTGCAGCACGGCGAGCGCGATGAGCGCCTTGGCGAGCGTCTCGTGCACGTCTTCCATGAGGTGCTTGAGTTCCCGGTCGGGAGCGACGAAATCCGGCAGCTGAACCAGCCCGAACCAGCTCACCGGATAGTTAGAGGCGGAGGACATCGCCCAGCCCGTGAGCGGCATCGCGAACAGGAGCACATAGAATGCGGCGTGGGTGGAGCGCGCAGCGAGGCGTTGCCAGCGCGGCATGGGCGGCGGCGGCGGCGGCCGGTCGATGAGCCGCCAGGCGAGGCGCAGCGCCGCGAGTGCGAGGATCGTGATGCCCACCGATTTGTGGCGGGCGAGCAGGACCAGCTTGTCGAAGCCGTCTGGCATCTCGTGCGCGATCATGCCGACCGTGACCTGGCCGATGAGCAGCAGCACGACGACCCAATGCAGCGCCTGGGCGACGGATCCATAGCGCTCGGGGGTATTCCGCAGCGGCATCAGGTCTTGGAGAATAGCGCGATGCGCAAGTTCCTGGCGTCGTTCGCGTTGTTCGCAGCGGGTTGTGCCGTGCCACCCCCGGTGCCGCCGCCGGCGGCCCCCGCGGAGGAAGTCGCCGCCGCGCCCTACGAAGCCTGGGAGGTGACTTCCTCGGCGCTCGAGATCCGCGTGTTCCGCGATGGCGCGATGGCGCGCCTCGGCCACAACCACCTGATCATCTCCGCCGGCCTGGCCGGGCGGCTCGAATTGCGCGAACCGCGCTCGGACTCCGGATTTTCGCTCGAACTGCCGCTCGCGTCGCTCATCGTGGATGACGCCGTCGCGCGCGCCGCGGCAGGCGCCGATTTTGCGGCAGCGGTGCCGGATGCCGACCGCGAGGACACCGCGAGGAACCTGCTGGGGTCGCGCGTGCTCGATGCCGGGCTTCAGCCGGTGCTGAGGCTCTCTGCGGACGGACTCGAGGGCGGGCCGGAGGACTACGTCGCACGCGTGCGCGTGGCATTGCGCGGCGAGGAGCGCATCGTGACCATGCCGGTCACCGTGCGGTTCGACGGCGCGATCCTTCGCGTGCATGCGCACGCGGTGCTGCATCACGCCGATCTCGGCCTGGTCCCGTTCACCGTGGCGATGGGCGTGCTGTCCGTGCGCGACGACATCGCGATCGACTGCCGCCTGGAGGCGCGGAGGGCATCATGACCTCGGTCCGCTTCCGCAATCCCGAGGTCCGCATGTCGCAGGCGCTGGCGGCGGCGGAAGGTTCCGTGCGTGATCCGGACGTCGCGCTGCGCGAACTGCTCGTGATGCTCGGCGAGCAGGGGTTGCTGGTGTTTTGCGGCGTGCTGGCCGTACCCTTCCTGCTGCCGATCACGGTGCCGATGATGAGCACCGTGTTCGGGTTGCCGATGCTCCTGATCGGCTTCGCGGTCATGGCGAGCCGCGTGCCCTGGCTGCCGGAACGGCTGCTCGCGCATCGCATTGCGGCCGGCACCGTGCGAAGGATGCTGGCGAAGCTGCGGGGCCTCGCGGTGCGCTTCGAGCACCTGGTACGGCCGCGCGCGCCCGCCCTGTCGGGCGGCGTGGTGATCAACGCGGTCAACGGCGCGTTGATCGTGCTCGCGGTGCTGCTCCTGATGGCGCCATTGCCGCTGATACCGTTCGTCAACACGATGCCGGCGATCGCGATCATGCTGATGTGCTTCGGCATGGCCGAGCGCGACGGTGTCCTCATCGCGCTCGGCTGGCTTGCGACACTGGCATCGGCCGCCTATGTGGGCGGCCTGCTGCTGTTCGTAGTCTACTGGGGCATGCACTACGAACAGGCGCTCGCGGCGCTGAAACGCCTGTTCGAATGACGCGGCGACGGGAAAGCCCTGCGGAGCGTTGCTAGCGGCGGTCGATCTCCGCGAGCAGCGCCTTTGCGCCATACACCTCGCCGAGCGCGGTACGGATGAAGGCCGGGTGCACGCCGATGGCGCGGTTCAGGCGGTCGTCGAACCAGTAGCTGCCCGAGATCGAGTGGATGTTGCCGTCGAACGCGAGGCCGACGATGCGCCCGTCGCCTCCCAGCATCGGGCTGCCGGAATTGCCGCCCACGATGTCGTTGCTGGTCGTGAAGTTCGCGCGCGTCGACAGGTCGAGCCGGTCCTTCGCGTCGATCCAGCGCGGCGGCAGGCGGAACGGCGGTTCGCCGGTCGCGCGCTCGAAGGCGCGCGACAGCTCGGTCCAGGGCCGCACGTCCTCGCCCTTCTCCTTCCAGCCCTGCATCGCGCCGTAGGACAGGCGCAGCGTGAAGGTGGCATCCGGGTAGATGCTGGTGCCGTAGGCGGCGAAGCGCGCTTTCGCGATCGCTTCCTGGCCGCGCTGCACCGGGCCTTCGACCTGTTCCTCGTAGCGCTTGCGGATCGCGCGCGCGGCGGGATCCACCAGCGCGGCCAGGCGGATCATCGGGTCCTGGCTCGCGTCCACCGCGGCCCTGCCGCCCTCGTAGAGCGCGACGCGCACGGCGGGATCGGCGAGGCCGCTGCCGCGGACCAGGCGTGACGCCAGCATGTCCGGCGAATCCTTGCCGAATACCTGCCGCACGACCGGATGGTCCGGTCCCAGCCATTCGCGCATGCGCTCGAGCCCGAACGAGAGCCGCACGATCTCGAACTCGGGGTAGACCGGTGCCGTCGACTGCAGGACCTGCAGCACGGCGGGCAGGCGCGCCTCGGTGTACTCGGGCATGCGCGCGGCATTCTCCTTGGTGCGCTCCTCGGCCGCGCGCACGATTGCGCGCGCGTGGTTGAACAGCGTGCTGTTGAAGCCGCCAGTGCCCTCGAGGAAGGTGTAGGGCACCAGCATGTCGCGCCAGATCTGCTGCGCCCGCGCGATCTCGTCCCAGGCGGAGGCGGCGCCGGCGAGGGCGGGATTCGAGTTGACCGCCTTGCGCAGCGCCGCCTCGTTCGCGCCCGACACGGCCTCGAGCGCCGGGTCGAGCAGGGCGTCGAACTGCTTGCGCCGCACCTTGATCGAGTTCTCGAGCAGCACCGACAGGTAGTATTCGCTCGTGCGCCGGGCCTCTTCGCCCGTCTTCGAGTACTGGATCAGCCGCCCGCGCAGCTCGGAATTGCGCAGCAGCCAGAATGGCATGAAGGTCGCGCGCTGGGTCTCGAGCTCCGCCATCGTCAGCAGGCGGTCGGTGTCGCCGGGATGCCCCGACACGAAAACCGCATCGCCGCGCTCGGCGCCGTCCCAGTCGACGCGCAGGCGGTCCGGCGTCTTCGCCGGCTCGCCGTTCTCGTAGGCGCGCAGGATCGAGAAGTCGAGGCACCAGCGCGGAAACTGGAAATTGTCCGGGTCGCCGCCGAAGGCCGCGATGTCGCTCTCCGGCGCGAGCACGAGGCGCACGTCTTCGTATCGCCGGTACTTGTAGAGCCAGTACTGGCCGCCCTGGTAGAGCGACACACGCTCGCACTTCAGCGCGCCGCTCTTCGCTTTCTTCGATGCGTCCTCGCAGGCCTGCTCGAGACGCGTGAGTTCGGCGCGACGCGCCTCGGCGGCGGCTTCCGCGGAAAGCCCGGCGGTCGCGGCGGAGACCTTTGCGGTGACGTCCTCGGTGCCGACCAGCACGGAGACTGCTTCTTCCGGGCAACGCAGTTCCTTCTCGCGCGAGCCGGAATAGAAACCGTTGCCGGCGAGGTCGTTATCCGGGGTCGAGTTTTGCGCGATGCATTCGGCGGCGCAGTGATGATTCGTCAGCACCAGGCCGTCGGCGGAAATGAAGGAGCCGGTGCATCCGCTTTCGAGACGCACGGTGGCGCGCTGCACGCGGTCGAGCCAGGCGGCATCGAGCGTGACGCCGTACTTCTTCGCGATCGCCTCGCGCGGCGGGTTGTCGAAGGTCCACATGCCTTCGTCGGCAACCGCTGAAAGGGATGCCAGGGCGGCCACGGCCGCAATCGCGAAGCGCTTCATTCAGGGACTCCCGGGTACGCGAAGGCCGCAAGGCTGCGGCAATGTGTCCATGGTAACCAATGCCGCGCCGCCGCGGACAGGCCGGGCCACCCCTCGCCGCGCCCGGCGGGCTTCTGGTCGTGCCGCGTGACGCGGGGATTCTGCCGCGACTACGGCCGGTCGCGTTCCGGACCGAGCGTCCCCGGGCAGGTCGCGAGCGCGGGGTCGAAGATGAGCGTCAGGAGCGCGGTCGCGGCCGCGGGCCTGCCGGCGCGATAGGCAGGCGACAGGCGCGAGCCGCGCGCGATGGCGAGCGCCGCGGCGTTGAACAGGCTCCCGGGCTGGGCCGAGAGGATCCGCGCCTTCTGCACCGCACCCGTGGCATCGGTGTCCACTTCGAGCGTCACGCGGCCCGTGATGCGCTTCTCGCAGGCCTGCATCGGGAACGGCGCGGCCGCGAACACGGTGGGCGGCACTTCAGCGAGCGTCGAGTAAGGCAGCCGGAACTCGAAATGGCGGGTACGGCGCTCGGTGAGCACTTGCGGCGGGTCGTCGAAGCGCCAGCGGCGGATCGCGGCGAGCGCGGCGCCCTCGAATTCGCCGCGCGGCATCGCATTGATCACGCGTGCCTGCCTGACGGCGCCGGTGGTCGTCACCTCGAATTCGACTTCGACGTAGCCTTCGACGCGGCCCGCGAGCAGCGTCGGCGGATATGCCGGGGCCGGCCGTTCGGCATCTTCGTCCACCGGTTCATCCACCGTGTCGACGAGCGCGAAGCGTACGCGCGTGAGCATCCGGCACTCGATCGCGCGGCCCCCGGCCCGCGCCGGCTCGAAGCGCCAGGCGCGCACGCCTGCGACCGCGGCCTGCTCGAAATAACCTCGCGGTTCCGCTCGCAGCACGCGCACCCAGCCTACGGTGCCGTCCAGCAGGACGGTCAGGGACAACTCCACCGCACCCTCGGCGTCGAGTTCGCGCATCGCGGCCGGGTACGCGGGCGCCTCGCGCAGGACCGTCACCGGCGGCGTGACGCCCGGCGCATTGCAGGGCACCCAGGCAGCGGCGGCCGGCGCGAGGCTTGCGAGCGCGAACGCGCTGGCGATGCGCTTCATGGCGCGGCGACCAGCAGGATCTGCGTGCCTTCCGGCGCGACCAGGAGCGCGTTGCGCGCCGGGTCGAGCCCTGCGGGCGGGCGCTTCGTGAACGGCAGGCCGGCCGTGCGCAGTTCCTCGATGCGCGCGGGCATCGCCGCATGAGTGAACACGAGCGTCGGCGCCTTGATCGAGCCTGCGGGCACGAGCGCGAGCGAGAGCGCGTCGCTCGTGAGTCCGACGTGCGGCCAGGGGTCGCCATCTTCGCCCGCCGGCACGAATCCCAGCCGCTCCCAGTACCGCAGCGCCGCCTCCGTGTCCGCGACCGGCAGCGCGACCTCCTCGAACCAGCCGAGTTTCGAAATCAGGCCGGGAGGGCGATGCACCGGCGAGTAGGTGCGGGCTTCGAGCAGCCGGATCGCATGCCCGCCCGGCGATGCCATCGCGGCCTGGTTGAATACGTCGTTGCCGAGCGTGCGCTCGATGATCGCGAGGCCGCCGGCCTCCAGTTCGTCGAGGCGATGCAGCAAGTCCGGCAGCACGAACGACAGCAGGGGAGAGGACGGCAGTTCGCCCTGGTGCAGGCCGATGCCGATGCGCCCGTCGGTGACGACGGCGTAGGGATAGGGCCAGGCCTCGCCGGTCGAAGCCTGCACGAATCCCAGCTGCTCGTAGAACGCGAGCGAGGCGAGTACCTCGGGCGCCTGCACGCTGAACTCGTGGAAGCGCCCGATCATGCGGTGCCCCCGAAGGTGCGGGCGGCGAGGCGCGCCAGACACTCCACCTGCGCCTCGCCGTCGTTGAGGCAGGGCACGTAATCGAACGACTCGCCGCCCGCGGCGAGGAAGGCCTCGCGGCCGCGGATCGCGATCTCTTCGAGCGTTTCCAGGCAGTCCACGGCGAAACCGGGACAGCAGACGATCACGCGGCGCGGGCCGCCGGCAAGTTCGGCGAGCCGCTTCTCGGTGTACGGCGTCAGCCAGCGTTCGCGGCCCACTCGCGACTGGTAGCTGAGCGACCAGGATTCCGCGGGCAGGCCGAGACGATCCGCGACGAGCCGCGCGGTCTTCCCGCACTGCGCGGCATAGGGGTCGCCGGCATCCACGTAGCGCTGCGGCAGCCCATGAAAGGAGAACAGGAGGTGCGCACCGGCGGCGATCGCCGCACGCCGCGGCGCGAGCGACGCCTCGACGGCCACGATGTGGCCGGCGTCATTGTAATAGTCGCGCACGAAACGGACCTCCGGGCGCCAGCCGCTGGCGGCGAGCGCGCCCTGGACGCGGTCGTGCACGGCTTCGGTTGTGGTGGCCGAATACTGCGGATAGAGCGGCAGCACGATCACGCGCGTCGCGCCGCGGTCGCGCAATCGCCCGAGCGCGGCGGCGATCGAGGGATTGCCATAGGTCATGCCCGCCTCGACCGCGGCGGGCGCCGCCAGCATTGGCGCGATGCGATGCTCGAGCCGGCGCGCGAGCGCGAGGGTATGCACGAGCAGCGGGGAGCCCTGCGCGGTCCAGATGGCGCGGTAGGCGCGCGCGCTGCGCGGCGGTCGCAGCAGCAGGACGACGCCGTAGAGAATGGGCAGCCAGAGCGCGCGCGGCAGGTCCACCACGCGCCGGTCGGAGAGGAATTCTGCGAGGAAGCGCCGCACCGCGGCAGTCGTCGGCGCATCCGGGGTGCCGAGATTCGCGAGCAGGACGCCGGTCGTGGCGCTCATGCCGTGACGATACCGCAAAAGAAACGGCGGCCGGGGCTTACCCGGCCGCCGGCCTCAGTCAGGACCTCAGGCTCAGAAGCTGAAGCGCACGCCCGCGAAGATGATCTCGATATCGTCGCCGGACTCGAAGTCAGCGGTCACGGCGAAGTTGTCCGTGAAGAAGTAACGCCCGCCCACCGCGAATGCGGTGTCGTCACCGCTGCTACCGCCGAAGTCGCGGTAGATCACGCTGCCTTCGAGCTCGAAGCCGTCGGCGAGCTCGCCGCGCACGCCAGCCGAAACGAGGTAGCCGTCCTCGTCGGCGGACAATGCGCCGGCCGAGAGATCGAGCTTGGTGTAGCCGACGCGTCCGACCAGGTCCACCTTGTCGGACACGCCAAGGCGGCCGCCGAGGCCGATCTGGTAAGCATCAACGTCCGCGCCGCCGGAGAAGTCGAACATCCCGTAATCGGCGAACGCGAAGAAATTCTCTGCGAAGCCGACCGAACCGCGCACGCCGACGCCGTCGCCGCTCGCCACGCTGTCCAGATCCATCTCGTTGTAGCCAGCGTCGATGTACGAATAGCTCATGCCGTGGTTGTCCGCCTGTGCGGCCAGCGGCAGGGCTGCCAGCATCAGCGAGCCAATCAGGGTCTTCATGATCTTCATGATCCAATTTCCTTTTGAAAAAGAGGGAGTTACGCAAGCGCCGGACGACCTCGGAAGGGCGTCTGGCCAACCGGCGGAGAGGGGTGGCCGCCGTTTGTGGTGCGCAGCATACAGACTCGAAAGGCGCTGGCAAGTTCCGGGCGTCGCTACCCGGAAATCGCTCACATCGTCGGCGGCAGCGGGTGTTGCGGCGGCGCCACTCGCAGCGAATGTGACGGTCGGCCTGACAGCCGTTACTGCACCCCGCCCACGCAGACGTATTTGAGCTCGGTGTACTCGAGGATCCCGTACTTCGAGCCCTCACGACCGATGCCGGACTCCTTCACGCCGCCGAACGGCGCGACCTCGGTCGAGATGAGGCCGGTGTTGAGCCCCACGATGCCGTATTCGAGCGCCTCCGACACGCGCCAGGAGCGCCCGAGGTCGCGCGTGTACAGGTAACTCGCGAGGCCGAACTCGGTGTCGTTCGCCATCGCGATCGCTTCCTGCTCGCCATTGAACTTGAAGAGCGGCGCTACGGGTCCGAAGGTCTCCTCGCGCGCCACCATCATCGCGGTCGTGACGCCCGTGAGCACCGTCGGCTCATAGAACGTGCCGCCGAGTGCGTGGCGCTTGCCGCCGGTCGCGATCTTTGCGCCCTTGGACGTTGCGTCCGCGACGTGCTCCTCGACCTTCTTCAGGGCATTCGCGTCGATCAGCGGGCCTTGTTCGGTCTCGCCCGCGAGCCCGTCGCCGACGCGGAGCTTCCTTACAGCCGCGACCAGCTTCGCCGCAAAGGCGTCGTAGACTCCCGCCTGCACCAGCAGGCGGTTCGCGCAGACGCAAGTCTGTCCGGTATTGCGGTATTTGGAGGCGATCGCACCCGCGACCGCGGCATCGAGATCGGCGTCGTCGAAGACGATGAAGGGGGCATTGCCGCCGAGTTCCAGCGACACTTTTTTCAGACTCACCGCGCACTGCGCCATCAATAGCTTTCCGATCTCGGTCGAGCCCGTGAACGATAATTTGCGCACGCGCGCGTCGCCCGTGAGCACGCCGCCGACTTCGCGCGCGGGGCCGGTGACGACATTGAACACCCCCGCCGGGATGCCCGCGCGATGCGCAAGTTCCGCGAGTGCGAGCGCGGAGAAAGGCGTCTGCGTCGCGGGCTTGCAGACGGCCGTGCAGCCGGCGGCGAGCGCCGGTGCGACCTTTCTCGTGATCATTGCCGCCGGGAAGTTCCAGGGCGTGATCGCGGCGATGACGCCCACCGGCTGGCGCAGCACCAGGATGCGCTTGTCCGGCTGATGGCCGGGGATCACGTCACCGTAGACGCGCTTCGCTTCCTCCGCAAACCACTCGACGAAGGACGCCGCGTAGGCGATCTCGCCTTTCGACTCCAGGAGCGGCTTGCCCTGCTCGGCGGTCATGAGCTTCGCGAGGTCCTCCGTGTTCGCGACGATCACTTCGTACCAGCGGCGCAGGACGACGGCGCGCTCCTTCGCGGTTTTCGCGGCCCAGGCCGGGAAAGCCGCGTGCGCGGCCGCGACCGCGGCTTCGGTGCCGGTGGCGTCGAATGCGGGGACCGTGCCGAGTTGCGCTCCGGTCGCCGGATTGGACACCGGAATCGTCGTACCGCCCTTGGCGTCCAGCCAGGCGCCGTTGACGTAGCACTGCTGGCGCAGCAGCGCGGGATCCGCGAGCCTGAGGCCGGGGGCCAGGCGGCCGTCGTCGCGTGCGCGCATCAGGCGGCCCTCGCGACTTTCTGGTCGATCGCGCCGAAGATCGAGCGGCCGCCAGCATCGAACATTTCGATGCGCACGCGGTCGCCGAAGGACAGGAAAGGCGTCATCGGTTTGCCCTGCTCCAGGGTTTCCAGCATGCGCCGCTCCGCAATGCAGGTCGAGCCCCGGCTGCGGTCGTAATTCGAAACCGTACCGGAGCCGACGATGGCGCCGGCACCGAGGCGGCGCGTCTTCGCCGCATGCGCGATGAGCTGGCCGAAGTCGAAGGTCATGTCGGTGCCGGCGTCCGGCTGGCCGAACGGCTTGCCGTTGAGGTGCACGACGAGCGGCAGGCGCACCTTGGCATCGCGCCAGGCGGGTCCGAGTTCATCCGGCGTCACGGCGACCGGTGAGAACGCGGTCGCGGGCTTCGACTGGTAGAAGCCGAAGCCCTTGGCGAGTTCGGCCGGGATCAGGTTCCTGAGCGACCAGTCGTTCACCAGCATCAGGAGCTGGATGTGCCCGCGCGCGGCCGCAGCGTCCGTGCCCATCGGCACGTCGTCGGTCACGACAGCAATCTCGCCCTCGAGGTCGATGCCCCAGTCCTCGTTCGCAAACGGCGCATCCGCGGTCGGCGGGAGGAAATCGTCGGAACCGCCCTGGTACACCAGCGGATCGGTCCAGAACGAATCGGGCATCTCTGCACCCCGCGCGCGGCGCACGAGTTCGAC
This sequence comes from Gammaproteobacteria bacterium, assembly GCA_052386355.1. Classification (GTDB taxonomy): domain Bacteria; phylum Pseudomonadota; class Gammaproteobacteria; order Steroidobacterales; family Steroidobacteraceae; genus SCUD01. Next base: position 13,278 of record JBQTKF010000136.1, on the reverse strand, counting down.
GTGGTTGACGTAGGCGCTGCCGTCCACCCAGTGATGCGCGCGCGGCAGCGGCGCGAGCGCGAGCCGCGGGTCGAAGGCGAAGGATTCGACACGGCTGTTTTCGAGGTCGTCGGCGAGCGCACGCAGGGCCGGCTCCGCCCGTCTCCAGTCGTCGAGCGCGGCCTGCAGCGTCGGCGCGATGCCCGCGGCGCGCGCCGCGCGCGCCAGACCCCGGCTCACGACGACGAGCGCCCCGTCGCGGCCGGGGCCCGCGAGCGAGGCGAGCCTCACTTCCCCTTTCCCTTCCAGCTGTCCACGTAGCCGGCCCACTCGACCGACGCAGCCGCGGCGCCGATCTCGAGCGCATCGCGCGTGTCCACCATGACGGCGACCTCGTCGGTCGCGGGCTTGGTCTGCACCAGCATGCGCTCGAGCGCCTTCGGGTGCGGGCCGTGCGTGAACCCGCCGGGGTGCAGCGTCGCCATGCCCGGGTGGATGTTGTCGCGGCTGAAGAAATCGCCTGCGTGGTAGAAAAGGAATTCGTCGTAGTCGTCGTTGTTGTGGAAGAAGGGGACCTTGAGCGCGCCCGGATCGGTCTCGAACGGCCGCGGCACGAAGGTGCAGACGACGAAGCGGTTTCCGACGAAGGTCGTGTGCGCCGACGGCGGCAAGTGGTAGCGATGGCTCATGATCGGCCGCAGGTCGCGCACGTTGATGCGGCAGGGATGTAGATCGCCGTGCCAGCCGATGGCGTCCAGCGGGTTGTGCGGGAAGGTCACCGTCGAGACCGCGCCGCGCCGCTTCACCAGCACGCGCCAGGGCCTTTCGTCCTGTTGCGCGAGGAAGGCCTCGTCCACGGCGGGCGCATCGAGCAGCGCCGGGTCGAAGATCGCATGCCCGCCCAGCAGTCCCTTGTCCGGCAGCAGGTAGGAGGCGTTGGTCGCCTCGATCAGCAGGATGGCCGCAGGCTCGGCGCAATCGAGGCGCCACATCGTGCCGCGCGGGATCATGACGTAGTCGCCGGTCCCGAAAGCGAGCCGGCCGAAATCGCAGAACAGGGCGCCGCGTCCCTGGTGGACGAAGAGCAGTTCGTCGCCGTCGGCGTTCCTCGCGAGCGCGTCCATTCTTCCGCTGGTGCGCCAGAAACGGATGCGGCAGTGCGCGTTGTGCAGCAGCTCTGCCGCGGCCCAGGGATTCGCGCCGGCCGAGCCGAGCTTCGCAAGGTCGAAGGCATGCGGCGAGAGCGGTCCCTCGAACGATGACCAGCCGGTTGGCGGATGCCGGTGGTGGAAGAAGGCGGCCGGGCCGAAGAACCCTTCCTTGCTCATCTCGCGCTCGTAGGTGCCGGGCGGCAGATCGGCGTGCGCCTGGCGGCTCGCCTTGCCTTCGACGCGCGTGCGGCCCGGGTAGCGTTTCATCGTGCGGCCCTCAGCGCTCCATGATCGCGGTGACGCCCATGCCGCCCGCGGTGCAGACGGAGATGAGCCCGCGGCCGGAGCCGCGCGTCGCGAGGAGTTTGGCGAGCGACGCGACGATGCGCGCGCCGGTTGCCGCGAACGGGTGGCCGACGGCGACCGAGCCGCCCTTCACATTGAGCTTTGCGCGGTCGATGGAGCCGAGCGGCTTCGCGAGCCCGAGCTTCTCGCGGCAGAACGCCTCCGACTCCCAGGCCTTGAACGTGCACAGCACCTGGGCGGCGAAGGCCTCGTGGATCTCGTAGAAGTCAAAATCCTGGAGCGTAAGCCCCGCATCCGCGAGCATGCGCGGCACCGCATAGGCGGGCGCCATCAGGAGTCCCTCGCCGCCGACGAAATCCACCGCCGCCACCTTGCCGTAGCTCAGGTACGCCTGCACCGGCCAGCCGCGGTTCCTCGCCCAATCCTCGCTCGCGAGCAGCACCGCGGCCGAGCCGTCGGTCATCGGCGTCGAATTGCCGGCGGTGAGCGTGCCGTCGTTCGCGAAGGAGGGCTTGAGCTTCGCGAGTTTTTCGAGACTCGTGTCCGCCCGCACGTTGTTGTCGTTCGAGAGCCCGAGGTAGGGCACGACGAGGTCCGCCATGAATCCCTCGGCCCAGGCCCTGCTCGCGCGCTGGTGCGAGGCGAGCGCCAGTTCGTCCTGCGCCTCGCGCGGGATCTGCCATTCGCGCGCCATCTTCTCGGTGTGCTGGCCCATCGAGAGCCCGGTGCGCGGCTCGCCGGTTCCGGGGTAGTACGGCTTGAAATGCCGCGGCCGCAGGCCGAGGAGGGCGCCGATGCGCCCGCCCGCCGATTTCGCGCGGAAAGCGCGCAGCATCAGTTGCTGGTATTCCTTGCCGAACACGATCGGCGGGTCGCTGACCGTGTCCACGCCCGCGGCGATGCCGGCGTCGATCTGGCCGAGCGCGATCTTGTTGGCGATGGCGATTGCCGCCTCGATGCTGGTGCCGCAGGCGCGCTGCACGTCGAGCCCCGGCGTCTCGGGCGCGAGCCCGGAGTCGAGCAGCGACTCGCGTGCCAGGTTCCACTGGCTCGAGTGCTTCATGACCGCACCCGCGATCACGTCGCCGAGGCGCATGCCCTTGAGCCCGAACTTGTCCACCACGGCCCTGATCGAGGCCGTCAGCATCTCCTGGTTGCCGACGCTGGCGTAGGCGCCGTGCGCCCGCGCGAACGGGATGCGGGCGCCGCCGATGACGGCGACGCGCCTGGGTTGCGATCCGACCAGCATGGGCTTGCTCCGGTGAACTCTGGGCTCGGCAGGTTCCGCTAGAATGCCAGCATCCACCGGCGCCCGCCACGGCGCCCCCGCCGCGCGCCATGACTGAGCACACCCGGTTCCAGGACACGTTTCCACGCGACGCGCGCGCGATCCTTTCGCTCGCGGGGCCGCTCGCCGTCAACAACCTGGTGATCGCCGGCATGATGCTGACCAACACGGTGATGGCCGGCCGGCTCGGGTCCGGGCCGCTCGCCGGGGTCGCCGTCGGCGGCAGCTACTACCAGATGTTCTGGCTGTTCGGCCTCGGCGTGCTGATGTCGATCTCGCCGCTCGTGGCCCACGCCTACGGCGCGGGCCGGGACGAGGAGGTCGGCCGCCGCTTCCGCCAGGGCGCCTGGCTCGCGCTGATGCTCGCGGTGCCGCTGGTCGGGCTGCTCGCCTGCGTCGAGCCTATCCTGCGCTGGTTCGGCACCGACGCGCGAGCGATCCCGCACGCATCGGGCTACGTGTACGCGATGTGCTTCGGCATGCCGGCGATGCTCCTGTTCCTCGCGCACCGATACACCAGCGAGGGCATCGGCTGGACACGCCCGGTCATGTACACGGCGCTGGTCGGGCTTTCAGTGAACGTCGCAGGCAACCTGGTCTTCACGCGCGGCGGCTTCGGCGTGCCCGCCTTCGGCGCGACCGGTTGCGGCATCGCGACCGCGCTCGCCGCCTGGGCGATGCTCGCGACCATGCACGCCTACCAGCGTCGCCACCCGATCTACCGGCGCTTCGGGCTGTTCGCGCGCTTCGATGTGCCGCACGCGGCCTCGCTGCGCGAAATCCTGGCGCTCGGGCTGCCGATCGCCGGGTCCGTGGTCTCCGAGGGCGCGCTGTTCGTGGTGGCGGCGCTGCTGATGAGCACACTCGGCACCGTGCAGGTCGCCGCGCACCAGGTCGCGATCGCCTATGCCGCGCTCATGTTCATGATCCCGCTGTCGCTGCATTCCGCGACGACGATTCACGTCGGCCACCAGGTCGGGCGCGGCGACGTCCGCGCCGGGCGCAATGCCGGCTGGGCCGGCATCGCGATGTGCGGCATGGTGATGACCGTGTCCTCGCTCGTGATTCTGGTTGCGCGCGAAGGCATCGCCGCGGCGTTCACGACCGACCCGGCAGTGCTCGCGCTCGCGACGACGCTCCTGCTCTACGTCGCCGTGTTCCAGATCCCGGACGGGCTGCAGGTCGGGGCCGCGGGTGCGCTGCGCGGCTTCAAGGACGCGTACGTGCCGATGGCGCTCAATTTCACCGCCTACTGGCTGCTCGGGTTTCCGCTCGCCTGGTGGCTGGGGATCCGGATGGGCGCGGGACCCGTCGGCATCTGGTCCGGCCTGATCGCGGGACTCTTCGCCTGCGCAGTGCTGCTCATCTGGCGCTACCGGCGCACGTCTCAGAGCTCGAGCAGGTAGTGCCGGTTGCAGCCGCTGTGGCCGGTCGTGCCGAGCGGCGCGGGCAGCCGCTGGAATCCATGCTGTACGTAGAGCGCCTGCGCGGCTTCCATCGCCGACAGCGTTTCGAGGTAGCAGCGGCGGTAGCCGCGCCCGGTCGCGGCCTCGAGGCAGCGTTGCAGCATCGCCCGGCCCAGGCCACGCCCGCGCGCGGCAGGCAGCAGGTACATCTTGCGCAGCTCGCAGGTATGGTCATCGGCGCCCGCGAGCGGCGCGATACCGCCGCAGCCGACCACGCGGCCATCCTCCTCGAGCACGAAATAGGCGGCGCGCGCCGCGTCGTGAGCCGCGGACATCGCCTCCACCTCGGGGTCGTCGCTCGAATAGCCGGGCCCCGTCGCGCCGAAGCTCGCCATCACTTCGTGGATGATGGCGGCGACGGCGGCATCGTCCCCGGGCCGGATCGGCCGGATCAAGAGATCCGCGGGATCACTCATCGGGCGGCGAATGGTACCCGTGACTCAGCGTCTCGACGTCCACCAGCAGGCCGTCCTCGAACTTGAGGCGGCGCATGAGCTTGCTGGGCCCGAGATTGTAGATCCACCACTCGACGGGAATGGGCACCGGCTCGAACGACAGGTAGTAGGGCCTCCCGCGGTACCAGCGCACCGGACGCTGCAGCACCTCGGTGCGCCGGATGCTCGCGGGCGGGCCGCAGAGCGCCTCGACCTTGTCGATGCTGTCTCCGTCCGTCAGCAGTCGCGAGCCGCAGCGGAACGAATCCGCGCCGGCCGTGCCCGCGCACGCCAGGGCGGCGGCCAAGACGAACGACGAGGCGAGGTGGCTGCGCATGTTTCTGAATCTACGCCGGCTATGACCGCCGCGCCACGGCGCAGTTTCCTAACTTTGCGCCGGGCCGCAGAATGGGCCGACCGATGCCCGCGCCCCGCCTGGACCGCCAGTTCGAACGCCGGCTCGCCGGGCTCGTCAATGCCCGCGAGCCCGGGGTGATTTCGGGGGGGCTCAAGGGCGTGGAACGCGAGGCGCTTCGCGTCACGCCCGCCGGGCGCATCTCGCAGGCCCCCCACCCGCGCTCGCTTGGCTCGACGCTGACGCACCCGCATATCACCACCGACTACTCCGAGGCGCTCATCGAACTGGTGACGCCGCCCTTCGCCGAGACCTGGGAACTGACGCAGTATCTCTGCGACATCCACCAGTTCGTGTACCGCCACCTCGGCGACGAGCTGCTGTGGGTGACCAGCATGCCTTGCGTGATCGGGGGCGACCCCGAGATCCCCATCGCGCGCTTCGGCAGCTCGAACATCGGCCGCATGAAGCATGTGTACCGCGTCGGCCTCGGCTGGCGCTACGGGCGCATGATGCAGGCGATTTCCGGCGTGCACTTCAATTACTCGTTCCCGGAGCGTTTCTGGCCGGTATGGCAGGCGGTGACCGAAGCGAAGCGCACAGGCCAGCCGATGGTGGACGACGCCTACTTCGCATTGCTGCGCAACTACCGCCGCTACGGCTGGCTGTTGCTGTACCTGTTCGGCATTTCGCCGGCGGTCTGCCGCTCGTTCTTCGCCGGCCGCGAAGTGCCGACCTGGCTCGAACCCGTGGGCCCGGGCACGCTCTGCGCGCCGCACGCGACCTCGCTGCGCATGAGCGACCTCGGTTACCGCAACAAGAGCCAGGCGGGCGTGCACGTTTCGGTCAACTCGCTCGAGGAGTACGTGCGGGACCTGTCGCGGCTGATCACGACGCCGCATGCCGAGTACCAGGCGAACGGCGTCGTGGTGGACGGGGAGTGGCGCCAGCTGAACGCCAACCTGCTGCAGATCGAGAACGAGTACTACAGCTTCATCCGCCCGAAACGCGTCGCCTTCTCCGGCGAGCGGCCGACGCGGGCGCTGCTGCGGGCCGGCGTCCAGTATGTCGAGATGCGCTCGCTCGACGTCGGCGCCTACGATCCGGTCGGCGTCAACCGCAACAAGCTCTGCTTCCTCGAGGCATTCGGGGCGCTGTGCCTGCTGCGCGCGAGCCCGCCGCTGTCTCCCGGCCGGTCGGAGGACTACGAGGCCAATCACGTGCTGGTCGCCGGCCGCGGCCGCGAGCCGGGACTCGTGCTGTGGAACGAGCCGTCGCCGCTTGCGCTCGCCGACTGGGCCGCGGAACTCCTCGACCAGATGCAGGGCATCTGCGAACTGCTGGACGGTGCCGACCGTGCCAGGCCCTACGCGACGGCGCTCGCACTCCAGCGCGCCAAGCTCGAGGACCCGGCGCTCCTGCCATCCGCGCGCCTGCTGGCCGGAATGGAACGGGAACAAGTCTCGTTCTCCGACCTCGCGCTTTCGATGTCGCGCATGCACCGCGACTATTTCCGCGACCTGTACCCGCCCAACGAGGCGCGGCTCGCCGAATTCGCGACGGAAGCCGCTGATTCGCTGGAGGAACAGCGCAGGGTGGAGGCCACCGACACGCTGCCGTTCGGGGACTTCGTGGCGCGCTGGTTCGAGGGCACGCTGGTTTGACATATTTGCATGCCGCCGGCGACTCGCTAGAATCCACGCGCAAATGACTGGCCCTGTCCCCGTCGCCCCCTATAATCGGATCGCACGCGCGGTCACCCTCTACGCCGCGCGACGGGGATGCCAAGGGACCATGCAGAAAGCACAGGATGGCTTCGAGACTCGCCGGCTGGACGCCAGCCCGCTCGATGCGGCCAATGATCCGATGATCGCGGGCGCGCACCGGCCTGCCGGCTGGGATCCGTTCGAAATCTGGCGCACGCGCGTACGGGCGCTGCCGCTGCCGCTTCCCAGGGAAGGGAAGGACTCGACGGACTGATGCCTTCGCAGCTGGCCACGGCGCTCGGCGCGGGCACGGCGTCAGCGTCCACGGCGTCCGAGCAGCTGGAACGCGGATTTCGCCGGCTGTGCTTTTCGCCCGACCTCGAGGCGGACTACAGGACGGGACAGTTCCGCGATGGTGCGCGCTACCTGCGCGTCAACCTGGCGCTGCTTGCCGTCTTCATCCTGTTGATCAACCAGGTCGATCAGTCGGTGCTGCCGACGACCACGGCCATTTCGCCGTACCTGGCGCGCATCGGCGTGTTGCCGCCGCTGTTGGCGCTCGGGCTCGCGCTCACCTACACGCGACATGCGGCCGTGTGGTACGCGCGCGTGATGACGGTGGCAATGGCCTTCGCGATGATGGCGATCGCCTGGATGGCGGTCTCGGCCTGGGAACTGGGCGACGACCGGATCTTCGTGCGCGTGGTCATCGCGGCGAGCGCCCTGTGGTTCGTGCTCGGCCTCGGCTTCCGCGCGGCCAGCCTGGTCAATTTCGCGGGACTCGCGCTGTTTACGGCGCTGGCCGTGGCGTGGAACATGCCGGCCGCGGATCTCGTGCACTACCTCTCGATGCTGGTGTTGACCAACCTCGTTTCCGGCGCCGGCGCCTGGAACCTCGAGCACGCACGCCGCACTGCCTGGCTGGAGGCGCGGATGCTCGCCGAGCATGCGCTGCACGACGGGCTCACCGGGGCCTGCAATCGCCGCCGCTTCGACGATCACCTGCTGCGGATCTGGCAGCTCGCGATGCGCGAGCGCAAGGCCGTGGCGCTCCTGTTCGCGGACATCGATCACTTCAAGAAGTACAACGACCACTACGGGCACCAGGCTGGGGACGAGGCCCTCAAGGCGGTCGCGGGCGTCCTGATGCGTCACGCGCGCCGGCCGCTCGACATGGCCGCGCGCTTCGGCGGCGAGGAATTTGCGCTCCTCCTGTACAACGCAAACCGCGAACACGCGCTGCGCGTCGCGGACGAGGTACTCCAGGAGGTCCGCGGGCTCGGCATCGTCCACGCCGATTCGGTCGCGAGCGGGGTGCTCACGATCAGCATCGGCGCCGCCTGCGTGCAGCCCGAGAAGGGCAGGAGCGCGGCGGGCCTGCTGCAACTCGCCGACCAGGCGCTGTACGCCGCCAAGGATGGCGGGCGCGACCAGGTGCGAGCCGCCGGCGCCGAATACGAGCAGATGAAGACCGGCTACTTCCACCGCCGCATGATGACCGAAGGCAAGCCGGCGGACGGTCAGTAGATCGCGATCTCCCGCCGGCCGCGTGAATCGCGCGCACCGCGGAACATGCCCTCGGTGTTGAACTCGAGCGACAGCGCCCCGTCCTTGTCCACGACGATCACGCCGCCGTCGCCCCCCATCTCCTTGAGCCGGCCGTGCACCACGTCGCGAGCCGCCTCAGCCGCGCTGACGCGCGAGAGCCGCACGCGAGTGCAGATCTCGTGTGCGACCACGGCGCGGATGAAATACTCACCGCTGCCGGTCGCCGACACGGCGCAGGTGGCATTGTCGGCGTAGGTTCCGGCGCCGATGATCGGCGAGTCGCCGACCCGGCCCCAGCGCTTGTTGGTCATGCCGCCGGTCGAGGTCGCCGCGGCCAGGTTGCCGTCCCGGTCGCGCGCGACGGCGCCCACGGTTCCGAAATAGTCGGTGTCGGAGATCGCGGCCGCGACCTTGTCGGACTGCTGGGCTTCCTCGAGCTGCTTCCAGCGCCGCTCGGTATAAAAGTAGCTGCCGGGCACGAGCGTGATCCCCTGCTCGAGCGCGAATTCCTCCGCGCCCTCGCCGGCGAGCAGCACGTGCGTGGTGCGCTCCATGACCATGCGCGCGAGCTCGATCGGGTTCCGGATGTGCTTGACGCCGGCCACCGCGCCGGCCTTCTGCGTGGCGCCGTCCATGATCGCGGCGTCAAGCTCGTTGATGCCGGCGTGGCTGAATACTGCGCCCTTGCCGGCATTGAAGTACGGCGAGTCCTCGAGGATCTTCACCGCGGCGACCACCGCGTCCATGCTGCTGCCGCCCTGCTCGAGCAGGACGTAGCCGGCATCGAGCGCGCGGCCTAGGTCGGCGCGATACGCGCGCTCGTTCTCGGCGGTCATCGACGCGCGGCTGATCACGCCGGCGCCGCCGTGGATGGCGATCGCGATCATCGGTTCGTCTCCGTCCTCTGCGGGGGCGGCGGAAAAAGCCGTCAGCAGGGCCAGCAATCCCGCCGGGAATGCCTTGCGCATCATTCGGTTATTATCCCCGAAAACCAGGGCGGCCGGGCGGCATCCGCCGCCGGCGGCGGCCGCGGGGCGGGGAGTTCCGCTATGAAGTTCGGCGCACGGGCTGGTGTCGGGTGCGTGACGCTCGTGCTGTGCGCCTGCGGCGGCGGCGACGGCGAAGCGCTCCTCGGCACGCTCGAGCGCGACCGCGTGGAACTCGTCGCCGAAGCCCAGGAACCCATCGTCGAGGTGGCCGTGCGTGAGGGCGAGGCCGTGGCCGCGGGGCAGTTGCTGCTGCGGCTCGATCCTGCGGCGGCCTCCGCCCGTCTCGCGCAGGCGCGCTCGCTCGCGGCGCAGGCCGAGCGGCGTCACGCGGAACTCGCGGCCGGCGCGCGCAGCGAGGCTGTGCGCGAGGCGCGCGCGGTGCGCGACGGCGCGGCGGCGCGGGCGGCCGCGGAGGCGAAGGAATTCGACCGCATCGAAAAGCTGGTCGCGGAGGCCATGCTGCCCGCGAACGCGCTCGACCGGCAACGTGCGGTGAAGGACGGTGCGGCTGCCGACCTCGCGGCCGCGCGCGAACGGCTTCTGGAACTCGAGCACGGAACGCGCGCCGAAGTACTCGCGCAGGCGGCAGCGGCAGCGGACGCCGCGCGCGCCCAGGCCGCGGAACTGGAGCTCTCGGTCGAGCGCCACGCGGTGCGCGCGCCGCGCGCGAGCGTCGTGGACGCCCTGCCTTACGAGTTCGGCGAGCGGCCGCCGGCCGGCGCGCCGGTCGCGGTGCTGCTCGCCGACGGGCGCCCGTATGCGCGCGTCTTCATCCCGGAGCCCCGGCGCGCCTCGGTCGCGGCCGGCACCAAGGCGACCGTGCGGCTCGACGGCTCGGATCGCGACTGGAACGCCGAGGTGCGCTACGTTTCGGCCGAGGCGGCATTCACGCCCTATTACGCGCTCAACGAGCGCGAGCGCGGCCGCCTGTCTTTCCTGGCGGAGGTCGTGCTCACGGAACCCGCGGCGGACGCGCTCCCGACGGGCGTCCCGGTCGAGGTGCGGCTCACCGCGCCGCCGTGAGCGCCGCCATCACCGCGCGCGGTCTCGCGCGCCATTTCGGCGCGGTCGTCGCGGTCGCGGGCATCGACCTCGACATCCCGAGCGCGCAGATCTACGGCTTCCTGGGGCCGAACGGCTCCGGCAAGTCCACCACCATCCGCATGCTGTGCGGGCTCCTGGTGCCGACGCGCGGCACCGTGACGGTGCTCGGCCACGGCGTGCCGCGCGAGGCCGAGGTCGTGCGCCGCAAGCTCGGCTACATGACCCAGCGCTTCTCGCTCTGGGACGACCTGACCGTCGCCGAAAACCTCGACTTCATGACGCGCGTGTACGGACTCGAGCGCGCGCTGCGTCGCGAACGCATCGCCTCGCGCATCGCCGAGTACGACCTCGCGAAGATCGCGGGCCAGCGTGCCGGCACGCTCTCGGGCGGGCAGCGCCAGCGGCTCGCGCTCGCGGCCGCGACGCTGCACGCGCCGCAGCTGCTGCTGCTCGACGAGCCGACGAGCGCTGTGGATCCGCAGAGCCGGCGCGACTTCTGGGAGAGCCTGTTTGCGCTCGTCGCCTCCGGCACCACGATCCTGGTCTCGACCCACTACATGGACGAGGCTGAGCGCTGCCACCGGCTCGCGATCCTCGACCGCGGCCGCATCGCCGCCGAGGGCGAACCGCAGGAACTCGCGCGCGATATCGATGCGACCGTGATCGAGATCGAGGCCGGCGACCTCGTCGCCGCGCGCCGCGCGCTCGTGCAGGTCGCCGAAGTGCGAAGCATTGCGCAGCTCGGTCATCGCCTGCACGTGCTGATGTTCCGCGGCGCGCCCGAGCCCGAGCGCCGGATCGCCGCCGCGCTCGCGTCGCACTGCCCGGACGCGCGCGTGGAGCGGGTGGGCGCCTCGCTTGAAGACGTGTTCGTGGCAGCGACGCGCCTCCAGGACGGCCTTGCTACGGAGCACGCCGCATGAAGTGGCTCGAACGGCTGTTCGCCATCGCGCAGAAGGAAGTGCGCCAGCTCGCACGCGACCGCATCACGATCGGTCTCATCGTCGGCATCCCGGCCATCCAGCTGCTGCTGTTCGGTTACGCGATCAACTTCGACGTCCGCGGCGTCTCGACGGCGGTGCTCGACCAGGCGCGCACTTCGCTGTCGCGCCGGCTCGTCGGCGACCTCGGCGCGACGCAGGTGCTCGGGACGATCCGCCAGGCTGGCAGCGAGGCCGAGCTGCGCCTGCTGATCCAGCAAGGCGAGGCCAATGTCGGCGTCGTGATTCCTGCCGACGTCGAACGGCGCATTGCGGAGGGCGGCCGCGCCGCGATGCAGATACTCGTGGACGGCAGCCAGCCCGCGCTCGAGAACGTCGCGCAGGGCCTTTCAGCGATGCCGCTGTTGCGCCGTGCAGGTGCGCCGGCAGCGGCGAAGGCCGTCGAGATCCTGGTCGCGTACAACCCGGAGCGGCGCACCGCGGTGCAGATCGTGCCGGCGCTGTGCGGCGTGATCCTCACGATGACCATGGTGGTCTTCACCGCGAGCGCGATCGTGCGTGAGCGCGAGCGCGGCAACCTCGAGCTCCTGATCACGACGCCGGTCACTCGCGGGCAGCTCATGGCGGGCAAGATGCTGCCCTACGTCGCGATCGGGCTGATCCAGACGACGCTGGTCCTCCTGCTGGGCTGGTGGCTGTTCGAGGTGCCGGTGTCGGGCAGCCTCGTCGACCTCTATCTCGGCGCGCTGCTCTTCATCGCCGCTTCGCTGTCGCTCGGGCTCCTCATCTCGACGCTGGCCCAGACCCAGTTCCAGGCCATCCAGATGGCGCTCGTGACCCTGCTGCCGTCCATCCTGATGTCCGGCTTCATGTTCCCGTTCGAGGGCATGCCCGAGGCGGCACAGGCGATCGCCCAGGTGCTGCCGCTGACGCACTTCAACGAGATCGTCCGGGGCATCGTGCTGCGGGGCGCGCGCCTCGCCGACCTGTGGCCGGAAATGCTGAAGCTCGCTGCGTTCCTGGCGGTCATGCTGGCGCTCGCCATCGCGAGCTTCCAGAAGCGCCTCGATTAGTGCTATCCTGCCCGCCGGCCGTTGCGTGATTTCCTGCAATATCAAGCGCTTAGCGAGCGCGAAGGCAGGAGTGTCGGCACCGGCCAGGTGACAGGACCCGCTGTTCGAAGATTCGCACTTGCCGAGCTATTGCCCGCCAGACGATCCCGACCGTGTTTCCTGCCGTGTTGTGAATGGCCCCTGGCCGCCCTCGTCACGAAGGCGGTGCATGGCCCTGTACCTATGAGAGTGAGAGTCTGAAATTATGAAGATCTACGTTGGAAACCTGCCTTTCTCGGCGACCGAAGCCCAGGTGCGCGACCTGTTCGCGCAGCATGGTGCGGTCGAGTCCGTTGCGCTGCCCACCGATCGTGAGACCGGCCGGCCGCGCGGTTTCGGCTTCGTCGAAATGCCGCAGGCCGAGGCCACCAAGGCCATCGAGGCGCTGAATGGCTTCTCGATGGGTGGTCGCCAGCTTCGTGTCAACGAAGCGCAGGACCGTCCGCGCGGCGCCCGTCCGGGCGGCGGCGGTCGTCCGGGCGGTGGCGGCGGCTTCCGCTCCGGCGGTGGCGGCGGCGGCGGTGGTGGCGGTCGCTGGTAAGCGTCCCCCGCATCGCATGCGAAAGGCCCGCTTCGGCGGGCCTTTCCTTTTGGTTCCCCGGAATGTCTCCGTCCGCCTGCATCCGTTCGCGGTGCGGCACCGTATAGGCGAAGGACCGACCGCATTCAAACAGGAGACAGACGGATGGATACCAGACCCATGTTGCGTCAGGGGCTGATGCTGGCCCTCGGCGCCCTTTCGACGATCGTGGCAGCGGCCCCGGTGCTCGCCTCGAATCACAGCGACGCACCGCTGATCAAACAGGACCCGCAGGCGAACCTGACGGACGTCTACGCGTTCGTGGGCACGCAGTACGACAACCCTTCGATCAAGGTGCTGAATGTCAGCATGAGCTTCCGGCCGTTCTCGGAGCCGGGCGACGGCGCCCAGTACGAGCGCTTTGCCGATGATGCGCGCT
>JBQTKF010000135.1:0-2425 GCA_052386355.1 Gammaproteobacteria bacterium | reverse complement strand
GGAAAGTCCTTACGGAAGGGATGGCCGATGAAGCCGTAGTCGGTGAGGATGCGGCGCAGGTCCGGGTGGCCGCGGAACAGGATGCCGTACAGGTCGAAGGCCTCGCGCTCGTACCAGTCGGCCGAGGACCAGATGCCGGTCACCGAATCGACGATCGGCGGCTCGCCGGGCCCGCAACGGCAGCGCAACCGCAGCCGCGTGTTGCGGGACACGGACAGCAGGTGGTAGACGACCGCGAAGCGCGCACCGGCAGTCTCGCTTTCCACGCGGCGCTCGACGCCGCGGCTGAAGCCGGTCGCAGTCGCCGACTCCGTCGCCCACTCGGAACGGCCGAAGTCGAGGTAGTCGATGCCCGACAGGTCGATGAGCTGCTCGAAGGCGAGCGCCGGATCGTCGCGCAGCGCCAGGCAGACCTCGAGCAGGTCGGCGGGCGCGACCTCGACCGTCAGCTCGTCCGGCAGCGACGGGACGCGCCGCGCGCGCTCGCCGAACCGGGAACCGATCGCGACTGCCGTGGCCTCGAGGCGGCTCATGCAGGCCCACGCGCGATCGTGCTGGTGCGCCGAATCTTGTCCTGCAACTGCAGGATCCCGTAGACCAGCGCTTCCGCGGTCGGCGGGCAGCCCGGCACGTAGACGTCCACCGGCACGATGCGGTCGCAGCCGCGCACGACCGAGTAGGAATAGTGGTAGTAGCCTCCGCCATTGGCGCAGGAGCCCATCGAGATCACCCACTTCGGCTCGGGCATCTGGTCGTAGACCTTGCGCAGGGCGGGCGCCATCTTGTTGACCAGCGTGCCGGCCACGATCATGACGTCGGACTGGCGCGGGCTGCCGCGGAACACGACGCCGAAGCGGTCGAGATCGTAGCGCGAGGCGCCGGCGTGCATCATCTCCACGGCGCAGCAGGCAAGCCCGAAGGTCATCGGCCACATCGAGCCGGTGCGCGCCCAGTTCATCAGCGCGTCCACCGTGGTGGTCACGAACCCGCGGCCCTGGAGCACGGGCGCTTCGGCGCTCAATCCCATTCCAGCGCCCCTTTCTTCCACTCGTAGATGAACCCTATCACCAGCACGGCCAGGAAGATTCCCATCGAGACCAGCCCGAAACCGCCGATCGAGTCGAGCGAAACGGCCCAGGGAAACAGGAACGCGATCTCGAGATCAAAGATGATGAACAGGATCGCGACCAGGTAATAGCGCACGTCGAACTTCATGCGCGTGTCCTCGAAAGCTTCGAAGCCGCACTCGTACGGCGAGGCCTTCTCGGGATCCGGCCGGCGCGGCCCGAGCACCCAGCCGAGCGCCAGCAGCAGCACGCCGAAGCCGCCGGCGACGACGAGGAAGATCAGGACGGGTAAATAGTTCTTGAGCAAGGTTGCGACCGTCGCGGGCAGCGGGAAGTGCCGCGCAAACCGGCCGCATTGTAACCGTCTGCGGGGGTCCGTAGGGACTCCCGGCGACTTCTGCACTCGACTGAAATGGTGCCGACGGTGGGACTCGAACCCACACAGGTTTCCCCACTAACCCCTCAAGCTAGCGCGTCTACCAATTCCGCCACGTCGGCAAGAAAAAACTGTGCGCCGCGCTCACTCCGGGGCCGGCGCGACCGGGTCCGCCGGCGGATCGGAGGCCGGCGGCGCGGCTTCCGGCAACGTGGGCACCGCATCGGCGTCCATGCCTTCCTCCGGCACCGGCACGGCGGCCTCGGCCGCGGGCGCCGCGGCCTGCGGCCGCGTCGCGAACCAGGCGAGCGACATGCTGGTCATGAAGAACAGCGTCGCCAGCACAGCGGTCAGTTTCGAGAAGAAGGTCGCCGAACCGCGCGCACCAAAAACGGTTCCCGACGCGCCCGCGCCGAAGCCCGCACCGGCATCGGCGCCCTTGCCCCGCTGCAGCAGAACCAGCGCGACGATCGCGAAGCACAGCAAGCCGTGCATGAATGTAATGACGTTCTGCAACATGCCGATCACCCGCCTGGCGCGCCGGCTCAGCCCCCGGCCGAGCGGCAGATCGCCGTGAATTCCTCGGCCATCAGCGATGCGCCGCCGATCAGGCCGCCGTCCACATCGGGCATCGCGAACAGCTCAAGCGCGTTGCCCGCCTTGACGCTGCCCCCGTAGAGGACCCGAAGGGAAGCGGCAATCCTAGCATCCTTTTCCGCGACCCGGACCCTGATCAGCGAGTGTACTTCCTGGGCCTGCTCAGGGGTCGCGTTGCGGCCCGTGCCGATCGCCCAGACCGGCTCATAGGCGATGACCGCCGAGGCGAATGCCGCGGTCCCGGCCGACTCAAGCACTGCGTCGAGCTGGCGCAGCACGACCGTGCGCGTGGCGCCCCCCTCGCGCTCCGACAGTGTTTCGCCGACGCACAGGATGGGCGCGAGTCCGTGGCGCTGGGCGGCCGAAAACTTGCGCGCGACCAGTG
>JBQTKF010000134.1:0-34354 GCA_052386355.1 Gammaproteobacteria bacterium | reverse complement strand
CTACGAACCAGGGGGTCGGGAGTTCGAATCTCTCCGGGCGCGCCACGCTTTCAATCACTTACAGTTCGACGAACGGATCGCTTACGTGCGTGTAGATCGCGTGTAGGCGACTGCATGGGTGCAGGGGGACCGCATGTGGCGCGAGGTCGAAGTGAAGAGCTTCCGTGGATTCATGGATGAAATTCACGCTCTAGAAGCACACTGGCCAAACAAGCAGCGATGCCTTTTTCGGGGCCAACCCGTTTCTCGCTGGAGTCTGGAACCGTCACTTCCAAGACTAGTTCATTTGACGCGCAGCTCGTCAAATCAAGAGCTCGTCACAATTGAGACCGAGATGCGCCACGCCTTCCGCAATGAAGCGCATCGGTATGTACCCGCTCATTGCATGCCGGAGCTTGAAAGTGATCTTCCGAGCTGGTCCTGAACGAGCGTCCGCGACGGCCGGGCGCCCAGTAGTACGGCGCAGGTGCTTCCGTGACGGATTACGGCGAGCCGCCCCCGTTTCGTTCAGGCGCCTCCGTCCATTGCCCGTCCCAGTTGATGGCCTCGTATCGATTCGTGGACGGAAACCCCGGCGGGCGCCGGTGTTCGAAGCGGCTGTCGTACTCGATTTTGGTGCTGTAGCGCGGCTCGGTCGCCGTCAGTGATCCAGCCGCAAGACTCCCATAGATGCGTAGCGTCGCCTTGCGCAGGTGATCGAAGTTTGTGACGACGAAGCGACGTCCGGCAAAGATGGCCGCGTCGATCTCGAGGTCGCCGGGGCCGGTCACACCGGGCGGGGCCACCACCACGTCCTTGTTGCTGACCAGTCCGAGGTAATCGCCGGAGTCGGGCACCGTACGCGGATCGCTTGCGTAGGTGAGGCTGCCTTCAATCACGATCCGTAGTGGCGAATAGATGAGAACCCTGCCTGCGACGACCCCTTGCACGAACAGTTCGGCATCGCCTGCCGCGACGAAGTACACGGGATGTTCGGAGAGCTCGGAGCGATATTCCGGTTCTGATGACCCGCGCGTACGCCAGGTGTAGCTGCCGTCGGGAAAGAACCGGATGCTCGTGTCGCTCGTGAACTCGTGGATCCGGGCGTTCTCATCCATTGGCGCCCACCGGAACGGCTGCGGGGATTCGGGCAACTCGATGCGAGCTGTGCGTGTTTCCTTGCCACCCTGGAATATATCGGCATCCCGTCGGTGGGCTTGAAACTCCGTGTTGAAGCTGCGCGCTGCCGTCGTCACCTTGCCGAGAAATTTCGGTGCCGCGCTCGAGTCGTATAGAAGATTGAGCCGTGAGTTGCTATGAAAGCGGCCCACGATTTCGTCATCGTGCAGTTGCACCATCGGATCCCAGGAATCCACGATTTGGGTGAACTGCGAGAACGCGAGGCGCCTGAGACTGACCATCGTCGTGAGGTATTTGCCGCGATCCGAAGCGCTGACTTGCGCAGTGACACGCTCCAATGACGTACCGTCATTAGCAGGCTCGCGGATCAGCACGGCGTTGTAGTGAATGCCGTGCTGTTCCCAGTTGACTTCCGTTGGGAGTGCTTCGACCGAGTCTCCGGCGAGGCGCTCGAGGCGCCGCGAAAGCTCTGCCTTCTCGGCGTCCGACATGGTGAGCGTCACCGGTATCTCAATGTTGCTGATCGAGAGCAGGTCCGTTGCCTCGATCGGCAGTTCATCGGACAACGTGGCGTCCGCTGGTTGAGGGGCAATCGCGTCGATGGGCGCAGACGCAAGCCTTGCGATCGCGGCGTGCAGCTGTGCCTCGCTTGCTGGCGGCACGACAGTGGGCTCCGGCGGTGGTCGCGCTTCTACGCTGGCGCTGCGGTCAGCTTCAGGCGCCTCCAGCAGCACGAGCACCGAAGTCAGCACGTCACCCGCAGGCATGCCGTAGTAACGGCCGCCGGACAGGATCACGAGCAATAGCCCGACATGAAGTGCGAGGGACAGAACGCCCCCGCCTACCTTGAGGGAGAGTCGTCGGTCAAAATGATCAGACAGCGTCATGACGCGGTGCCAAACTTGTACATGTGTGTGAGTCGGCTTGATTGATCAGTCCGCGCAGAAGTTGAATCGTTCGGGTCAAGGACAATCGACGCCAAAGCAGAAGCCGTGGCTCGGAACATTGGCGCCGGGACCGCCCGACGCCGGTGCCATTACAAGTACGTATTCGCCTGGTTCCTTGGTAGCTGTGAACTGGATCGCCCCTTCATCAGGGTTTCGGTACTTCGCGCCAAAACCGCCCAAGCCAGCGCGCGCTCTGACTTTGTTTTCTAGGGGGGCTTTTTCAAGGCGCGTCAGGCTATAGGTAGAAGGATCAAGGTAGTGGAACTCGTTGTTGTACTCAGGTTCTTGAACCGCAGGGGGCCGGGCTTGCGCCGTGACTCGTCCCGCGACCGCGATCGTGAGGACAGAAAAGGCGAAAGCACCTGCAAGGATGCGCATGAACATGAATCGCCTCCGATCGGCTATAGCACTCTGATGCTACTGAACCCAGGGTTGGTGATCTGGCCATGACCTGGCCGACCTCGTGGTGTCGATTGCAATAAGTGGATACCCACAAATTGGCGCTGTCAATGGCGAGACCAACTTGCTCCCTCATTGAGTCTGGATCGGGACTCGCGAAGCGCTTGAACGGCGGCCAGACCACTAGTCGTCAAGCCATCAGCCCGGCCCCCACGAAGATGCTTTTCATCAAATGCATCGTCACCAGCATGCGAGCACGTCGAGCGCTTCGGCGATCTTGAGATCCCCTGCGATCGAGCAGAGTAGGGAGGTCATCCCCGTCTGCAATTGCGACCAATGGCGCGCCTCAGGCATCTTGGTGGCAGCGAAGGGAGCCTGGCCATGAAACGCAAGTTCCGCGTGGCGCTGACCGCCTGCCTGCTGGTTACCTGCCTGGCCCCCGCCCGGGCGGAATCGACCCCTGAAAACTCCGTCACCGGCCTCTGGGCCTGCGAAACGAGCTTTCCCGTCGGCCTCTCCGGCGAGCTGACGATCACGCGCCTCGGCGAGTCGTGGCAGGGTGCGATTGCTGGCGGTACCGCCGAGGCCAAGGCGACAGGAGGCAAAGTCCGCCTGGATTTCGCCGACGAGGGCGGCACCTTCCGCGGCTATCTCGACGCCGACGGTCGCCTCGATCGCGGCTTCTGGGCGCGGCGCGAGATGCTCGACGATTTGCGTTATCCCGAAGGTGCGGCGCAGGCCTACGCCATGCCGCTCGCCCTGCGCGCCGCCGGCGCCGGCCGCTGGCAGGCGGCCGTCGATCCGCTACCCGATCCCTTTACGCTCTATCTCAATGTCTTCCGCGACGAGAAGGGCGTGCTCAAGGCCGCGATCCGCAATCCCGAGCACCACCGCCACGGGCCGGCGATGCAACTGTTCGCGACGCTCGAAGGCGACCGCCTGCGCCTCGGTGCCGCCGCCGAGCCGGGCGAGGGCGATCTCGTCGCCACCGTCAAGCGCACTCCCGAGCGCATCGAAATGTACTGGGAAGGCCTGAGACGCACCCTGAGCCTCGCGCGCGCCACCCCCGCGCAGGCGGCTCGATTCACCGCACGGCCGCGTACCGATCCGCGCTACGTCTATCGCGTGCCGCAGGTCCTCGGCGACGGATGGCCTGTTGCGCGCGCAGGCGATCTCGGCGTGGACGAAGCCGCGCTCGCGCGCGCGGTGCAGCGCATCATCGACATCGACCCCTCGAGTGCGCGCGCCTGGCTGATCCACTCGATGGCCGTCGCCTACAAGGGCAAGCTGATCCTCGACGAGTATTTCTACGGCCACGGGCCCGACATTCCCCACGACATGCGTTCGGCCAGCAAGACGTTCTCGTCGGTCGCGCTCGGCGCCGCGATGATGGATGGCGCAAGGATCGGGCCGCAGTCCCGTCTCGTCGAAATCGTGGCGCCGCTCGGCCCGTTTGCCTTCCCCGATCCGCGCAAGGATCGCATCACGCTCGCGCACGTGATGACGCACACGACCGGGCTCGCCTGCGACGACAACGCCGACCCGTCGGTGGCCGGCAGCGAGAACGTGATGCAGACCCAGCGCGCGCTGCCCGACTGGTGGAAGTTCGTGCTCGACCTGCCCATGGCCCACGAACCGGGCGCGCGCTATGCCTACTGCTCGGGCGGCATCAGCCTCACGGGCGCCGCGCTGACCTACGGCACCGGCGAATGGCTGCCGGCGCTCTTCGATCGCACCGTGGCGAAGCCGCTGCAGTACGGCAGCTACTACTGGAACCTCATGCCGACCGGGGAGGGCTACCTCGGGGGCGGCGCTTTCGTGCGCACCCGCGATTTCCTGAAGCTCGGCCAGGCGTATCTCGACGGCGGCGTCTGGAACGGCCGTCGCGTCGTGACCGAGGCCTGGGTCAAGGACTCCATCGCGCCGCACGTGCGCATCTCGCCGGAGACGACCGGAGTTTCAGGGCAGGCCTTTGCCAACAACTACTACGAAGTAGACGAGGGCTATGCCTGGCATCACGTCTGGGTGCGGTCGTTCGACAAGCGCTATCCGGCGTATCACGGCAACGGCAACGGCGGGCAACTGCTGCTCGTCGTGCCGGAGTTCGACTTGGCGGTGATGTTCACGGCCGGCAACTACCGGCAGGGGCTGTGGAACCGGGAGCGGGACGATATCGTGGGGGAGATGATCGTTCCGGCACTTGCTCGGGCGGGCAAGGCGATACAATAAATCCAGCGTCCACATTCCGGGATCGACCCGACCATGACTTCCAACCGCAACATGCAGGCTGCCGCCTGGCTGTCTGCCGTACTGCTTCTCCCGTCTGCTTCCGCTTCCGCCGCCGACACCAGGATCAACATGATGAACGGCGACAACGACGGCCTCGACAGCGGCCGCGGACTGGTCCCGCACCTCGAGACGCTCGGCTAGCCACCCGGCCGCGTGGCGCTCGTTTCCTTCTACGTCTGGGACTGCGGCAACGAGAAGGCGAGCAGCTACCGCATTTATGGCGGCAACTACACGTATCGCGTCACCAACACCCGCAACCGCAACGTCGCCAAGGGGGAAGTCGCCGTCGGCATGCAGCTGTTGACGCCCGCGGAATTCCTCGACACCTCCGCCAGGCTGGAAGCGTACGGCGCCTTCAAGATGGAGATGGGCGGCATCAACAAGTTCCTGCGCGGGCTCCAGGAGAAAGGAGCCGGCGGCGTCTGGCAGTGGGGAGCGCCGGACGACTATCGCGTGATCGAACTCTTTACGGTCGGCAACGTCAAGAGCAACCAGTTCCAGCTCGGCATGCAGGGCGTCGGGGTCGCGAAGGCCGCGGTATCGCTGGGCCACGACCTGGCGCAGGCGCTGGGCGTGGATGCGGTCGTCATCCTCTACAACGTCGTCCAGGCCGACAAGACCGCGATCAACATGCGCGGCGCCGGACTCTACATGTTCGGCCCCAACCCGCTTCCCGACTGTGGCGACAGCCTGTGCTGGTCCGGGCACCAGTACTCGGGCGCGTACCTGCGCATGAAGGACATCCCGTTCATCAAGACCGACAAGTTCGGCAACCTCGTCGAAGCCGATTACGCGGGCTATGCGATCGTGGCCGGTGCGCTCGGCACGCGGATGGCGCAGCACATCAAGAAGAAGACTGGCTGAGCGTATTCAGGGACGCGCGGGCAGGATCCTGACCTCGCCGGGAAACGGCGGCTTGCGGTTGTCGAACGACCCCGTCACCGCCATGCCCGGCTTTCCGAACGCGACATTGGTGAGGTAACGCGTCGGCAGCTCCGTCATGCCGAGCAGCTCGCCCTCGGGCGAAAACTTGAGCAGCCGGCCCTCGCCGTAGATAGTGACATACAGGTTGCCATCGGGTCCGATCTCGAGTCCGTCCGGCCCGGTCAGCTCGTACGCTGGCCGATGACGCGCGGGGCCGCGCAGCTGGGTCGGGCTAACAAGCGTGCATGCCTCGCCCAGCCGGCCCGCTGCCTCGATGTCATAGCGCAGTACCCGGTTTCCGAGATGCTCGCTGACGTACAGCACATCGCCCGCCACATGCACGCCGTTCGGATACGAAAGCGGTCCGGCGACGCGCCTGAGCACGCCATTCGCCGAAAGGTGCATGACCCAGCCTTGCGGAGTCCTCCTGCGCGCGAAGCGGCCCGGGTCGCTGAACCAGACGCCACCATCGCCATCCGCGCTCGAATCGTTCGGGTCCATCAGCGGATTGCCCGACTCGTCGCGATCCCAGCGGCGGACTTCCCGCCCGCCGGCATTCACCGCGACCACGCGGCCACCGATGTGGCAGAGGACGAGATAGCCATCGCCGTACGGCGCGATCGCAGTCGGGCCGCAACCAGCCTGCTCGAAGAAAGTGCGTACATGTTCGCCTTCGAGCACGCGGATCCGGTCCGCGCCCATCTCGGCGAAATAGAGCCGATCGCCCTGCCACAGCGGCCCTTCCGGATAGGACGCCGGCAGTACGCGCGCTTCCCCGGCACGCGCCTCCCCAGGGCCCGCGCACGCGAGGGCCAGCAGAATGACGAGAAACCTAGGCGCCATCCACGCGCGCCCGCATGCGGAGCGCCATCAGGGCGATCCCGCAGAGGATCACGACGGCGGCAAAGGTCATCATGATGTCGCGGCTTCCGAGGACCCGCATCAGGTAGAGCGGCGTGCCGAGGGTACCCACGACGTTGCCGATCGTCGTGATCGAATAGACCGAACCGGCCACGCGTCCGCCGTGCTGCGCGTCGGAGAGCAGGAGCCGCACCGCGAACGGCGAGAAGAAGCTCAGCAGCATCATCGGCACGAAGAGCAGCGCGACCGATGCGGTCAGCACCGCCCCCGGATCGTAGCCCAGGCTCTGGAGCATCCAGTCCAGCAGGGAAGTCGCGAAGAATGGAACTGCGAGGATGTAGATTCCCGCTACCAGTACGACGCCACCCAGCACCTCCGATCGGGGCCTCCGGTCCGCGATCGCGCCGCCGAGGTAGTAGCCCGCCATCATCGAGAGCATCACTGTCGCGATCATGCAGGCCCAGATCTCGATGGCGCTGCCGAAATAGGGCGTCATCATGCGGATCGCCGCCATCTCGACGCCCATCAGCGCGGCACCCAGCAGGAAGCCAAGGAACAGGATTGCCGCTTGCTTCCACGCGCTCAAGAATCGCCTCCCGCTCAGCCCCGGCCGGCGCGGCATTGCCGGTCGTACTTCGTGTAGCCGACCGGCGCGAAATCGTCGGTGAAGGGCTGCGCTTCGGCGGGGACTCCCGCGCGCCGCACGAGAATCATGGTGTCGAGCGGATACCGCAGCGAATGCGCCTGCTGCAATGCGAGCGCACGCGTCTTGAGCTCCGCGTCGGTTTTTGCCGCACCGTCGTGCGCGATCAGCACCCAGTTGCCCCCGGCACGATAGAGATCCACGTTGGCGAACACCGCTCGCGCGGTCGCCATCATGCGGTCGAGATCGAGCACCCTCGGCATGATGTTCTGTGCCACCACGCCGCCGGGCGCCAGCCGGCGCTGGAGGATCGCGTAGAATTCGCGCGTGACGAGATGGAAGGGCACCAGCGTGCCCTGGTAGGCGTCCACCAGGATGACGTCGAATACGTCGGTCGCGCGCGCCATGTACACGCGCCCGTCGCTTGTGACGATATCTAGCCGCGGGCCCGGCCGCACGCCGAAATACCGCTGTGCCAGCTCCACGACGCCGGGGTCGAGCTCGATGCAGGTGACGCGCGATTCCGGGATGAAGTCGTGGATGTAGCTCGCGATGCGCCCGCCCCCCAGGCCGATGTCCGCGACGCGCGCCGTGTTCGCCGCGTAGGCAAGCGCCACCGTCATGAACCGCGTGTAGACGAGCGGCAGCTCGGTGGGGTCGCGCGGGTTGTAGCGGCTTTCGGTGAAGAGGCAGCGGTTGACGCCGAAGCGCATCGTCAGGTAGCCGCCGTCGCGGTCCACGTAGGTCGTCGCGTACTGCGACTCGCGCTGCGCGACGCTGCCATAGCGAAACGTCTGCGCCCAGGCCGCCGGCGCGCCGCCCGCCAGCAGGGCGGCCAGCAGTCCGTCCGTGAACGCGCGCCGGTCGAGTCCTCGCCGCACGGATCAGTGCAGCTTCAGCTTCGGCGTGTAGCCTTCGACGCCGAACTGCCACAGCATGAAGACGATCAGGTCAGTGCGCTGGTTGTTCACTGCACTCTGCGCCGAACCGATGCCGTGACCGGTCTCGTAGTCGATGTTGAGCAATACCGGCTTGCCGCTCGACGTCGCGCGCTGCAGGCGTGCCGCCATCTTGGCCGAATGCCAGACGGCCACGCGCGGGTCGTTGTAGCCGTGCGGCAGCATGACGGCCGGAAAAACCGTGCCATCCTTCACTTTCTGGTAGGCGCTCATGCCGACCAGCGACTTGAAGCCGGCCTCGGTGTTGGGATCGCCGAACTCGGGCCAGTTCACCGGCCCGTTGGGATCGTAGAGGGCCGCGGCGACGGAGTCGTTCACGCCGACCTGCGGCATCATCACCGCATACAGTTCGGGCCGCTCGATCATCGCATTGCTGATCAGGATGCCGCCGGCGCTGCCGCCGAGCCCCGCGAGGCGCGCGGGCGAGGTGTACTTCTCCTTGATGAGGTATTCGGCGCAGGCGTTGAAATCCTTCCAGGTATTGGCCTTGGTCGCCTGGAAGCCGGCGCGATACCAGGCTTCGCCTTTTTCGCCGCCGCCCCGCACATGGCAGAAGGCGCGGACGAAGCCGCGGTCGAAATAGGCGAAGAACGCCGGCACGAGCACGGGCTCGGTGCTGATGCCGTAGGACCCGTAGCCTTGCAGTAGCGTCGGATTGCGCCCATCGCGCGCGAGCCCCTTGCGGTGCACGATTGAGAGCGGTACCAGCGTGCCGTCGTGGCTCGGCACTTGGACGGTCCTGGCCACGAGCGCGTTTGCGTCCACGCCCTTCGGCAAAGGCTGCAGGTTCGTGCTGCGTACGCGGCCCTCGCCGTCGAGCCGCCGGATGGCCGGAAACTGGCTCCAGCCGGTGCCCTGCACGTGCAGGCCCTTCGCCGGGTACAGCGTCGGGTACAGGGTCAGCGTATCGAATCCGGGTAGTGGCACTTGCGCAGACGCGGTCGCGCCCCACGGCAGACGGTGCAGGTCGGAACCCACGCCGCTCTCGCGCTTGGTCACGTAGTAGAGGGCGTCAGGTGTGCCGTGGATGTCGTCGATCGGCAGCGCGCCGCTCGCCACGACGATGCTGCGCTCGCCGGTCCCTAGCGACAGACGCTCGATGCGCCGGTTCGGCTCGGTTGCGCTCAACAGGTACAGGTCGTCGCCGTGCAGCTCGAAGTCGCGCACTGCATCGTCGGGCTTGATCACCTTGCGCCAGTGAATGCGATCGGCTTCGAGGTCCGCGCGCGGCGCGGTGAAGAGGGTCAGCCGGTTGTCGACCGAGAACGGCCCGCCCACCAGGTGCTCGCTGTCCGGTGTCATGACGACGACGGCATAGCTCGTCGGATCGATGCCGAGCGCCTCGTCGTAGCGGTTGCCGAAGATCAACTTGTCCTTCGAGACCTCGGTGCCCAGCCGGTGCAGCCAGGCCTGCGTGTTGAGACGCTGCTGCGTCGCGTCCTGGCCGGGCTGGAGATCGGGCACGCGGTTGTAGGTGAAGCCGCTGCTGTCCGGCAGCCAACCGATCGAACCGCCGAACCAGATGCCGGTGATCGGCGATCCGGATACCTTGCCGGTCGCGAGGTCCACGACGTGGGCGGTCGCCATCTCGGCACCCGCTTCGGCGATGCCGACGACGGCCAGCTTGCCGTCGGGGGAGGGCACCGCGTAGTCGATCGCGTGCGGCTTGCCGGTGCGCTTCTTCCAGTCGTCCGGGTCCACCAGCATGCGTTCCGCCCCGGCGTAGCCCTCGCGCAAGTACAGCCGCGCGGTTTCCGCATTGGCCTCGCGGCGACGGATCAGGAGCCGCTCGTTCGGCATCAGGATGACTTCGTCGATGCGCGCGGTCGTGGTGCGCTCCAGCCGTTCGATGTCGGCGAGCGTCGCAGCGCGGCCCGGAATCGAGTCGAGCACGGCCCGCGTGTAGTCGGCCTGGCCCTTGATCCATTGCTGCACGTCGGGGTTCAGGAGGTCCTGGAGCCAGCGGTCCGGATCCCGCAGGGTGATGGCGAAACGCGTCTCGGTCGGCGCCTGCGGTGTGGCCGGCGGCAGGGCCGGCGCGGCGGCGACCTGGGCGGCTAAGAGGAGCGCTGGCATGAACATGTCGAAACCCCTTCTGGTTCTGGCACGCCGCGTATCATCATCGCCGCGGAGGTTCGACACAAGAATGTCCGCACGACGGCCCGTCCGCCCCGGCGGCGCCTCGATCCGGCAGCCCCGCCGTTCGTCACAAGCGTCTGGCCTCGGCGCCAGGCCTCGGCAATAGTGTCCCCTACCATCGAAGGGAGATTCCGGCATGGCCACGCTTCGCCGCAAGATCGGACTGACCGTCCTCGCCATTCTCGCCATCGGGATCGCGGCCCTGGCCTACACCATGAGCCACGAGAATCCCTGCATGCCCGCGACGCCGGTCGCGGTAGGCTCGCCCACCATGAAAGCTATCGTCCGCCGCTGCTACGGCCCGCCCGACGTGCTCGCCCTCGAAGAGATCGCCAAACCGGTGCCGGCCGACAATCAGCTCCTCGTGCGGGTGCGCGCAGCCAGCGTCAACCCGGCCGACTGGCACTTCGTCCGCGGCGAGCCCTACCTGATGCGAATGGGCGAGGGCTTCGGGACGCCCAAAAATCCCCGCGTCGGCATCGACTTTGCAGGCACCGTGGAAGCCGTCGGCAAGGACGTCACCCGGTTCGAGCCCGGCGACGAGGTCTTTGGCGGCGGCAACGGCTCGCTCGCCGAGTACATCGTGATCAAGGAAACGGGCAACCTCGCGCGCAAGCCCGCGAACATCGGTTTCGAGGAAGCCGCCGCCGTCAACGTGGGCGCGCTCACCTCCTTGCAGGCGCTGCGCGACGGGGGCCTGGTCAAGCCCGGCCAGAAGGTGCTGATCAACGGTTCCTCCGGCGGCGTCGGGACCTACGCAGTACAACTCGCCAAGTGGCTCGGCGCGGAAGTGACGGCCGTCTGCAGCACGAGGAACGTGGAGCTCGTGCGTGCCCTCGGCGCCGACCGCGTCATCGACTACACCCAAGAGGACTTCACCCAGGGCAGCGAGCGCTACGACGTCATCATGGACAACGTCGTCAATCGCCCGATCCTCGAGATCCGCCGCGTACTCGCGCCCACGGGGAAGTACCTCGTCATCGGCGGAGGCGGGCCCGACGCCGGTCCCTGGCTCGGGGCGCTCAAGGCGCCGATCAAGGCCGCAGTGATTTCCTGGTTCGTGGACCAGGAACTGAAGTTTTTTCTCTCGCACGCCAGCGGCGAGGACCTCGGCGTGATCGCGGGACTGCTGGAATCCGGCAAGCTCAAGTCGGTCATCGACCGGCGCTATGCGCTCGCCGAGTCCGCCGAGGCGATGCGCTACCTCGAGGCAGGCCGCGCGCGCGGCAAGGTGATCGTCACGATCGACTGAGTTCCGGCCCCTCGCGGAAACCCTTGAACAGCAGCCAGCCGATCAGCAGCAGGTGCGCGGCGGCGAGCGGCAGCAGCAATCCGAAGACGACCGGCCGCCCGAACAGCGTCATGCCGATCGTCGTCATCTGAAGCAGCGAAGCGGCGGCGCCCAGGCCCGCGATCGCGCGCGGCACCAGCGCAAGACGGAACAGTGTGGCGTACAGCGCAAGGAGCAGTGCGCCGTCGACGATCAGGTGGGTGTAGTGCGCCCAGTTGCGGTGCGCCGCGACCACGCCGCGCAGAGCCTGGTACAGGGTTTCGTCCGGTGCGGCCGTCGCCGTGTATGCCTGGCTCAACGACAGGAGCGACATGAGGCCGGCGCTCTCGACCGTGGCGAGCGCCATGGCAGCCGTGCCCAGGACCGCAAGAGAGAGCGCCAGGCGTTCGCTCCGCGGGCGCACCACCGGCCAGGCTGCGACCGCGAGACCCGCGGCGACGGCGCCGAGCGCCATGATCAGCACCGCCGACAGCGCCACGTTGAACGCGTGCGGCGCCGCGCTCACCAGGAACCCCGGCGGATTCCTGAACGGCGCCTCGAGCAGGCCGAAGTTGGCGAACGATCCCACGACCATCTGGGTGATCAGCAACACGGCGATCCAGCGAGCCGCAGATTTCGAGGCATCCATGGAAACTCCTCCAGTCCGATCAGTATGCACTCAGACCGCGCGCGCCTTCCGGATGGTCACGCGCGCGAGCCAGTAGATCAGCGTCAGCGCCACAACCAGCACCGGGATCATGAGCAGGTAAGGCTTTCGCACCGCGTCGGGAAAGACCTTTGCCTGGCCGAGGAAGAACGACGTGGTCGCGGTCCACAGCGCGAAGCCCATGCGCCACAGGTGCCGGACGAGCCGCGGCGCGCCCTCGATGGCGCCGGCCCGCAGCATCCGCATATCGAGCAGCGCACCGCCGATGCCGACTGCGGCGAACAGGAAAAGGGGCGTCGCCGGCACCTGGTCCACGAGCCCGTCAGGCCTGCCGAGCGCCTCGATGCCGAGCGACAGCGCGCGCAGGCCGACGACGAGTGCGAGGACTGCAAACGCGGCGATCAGCCAGCGCATCTCCGCGACCCGGTACCTGACGGTGAGTAGCGACGTGGAGACCAGGTAAGCGGTCGCGAGCGCGGCCACGACGTTCACGCGGTTCGGGATCATGAACCGGGCGATGATGGCCGCGCTCGCCGTGAGCGCGAGCATCGCGACGACGAAAACGATCCCGCTCTTGCGATGCAGCGGCGAGCCCTTGAGGGAGAAGAGCGCGACGCCGCCCGCCAGCAGCGAGAGCAGCCCGGCGACGATGTGGAGCTCGACCATGGGGCGCAGTCTGGGCGCGGCCGGAGTCGCCCGGAAGCCGGCTGCGACGGGCGACGGATGGGCGCGGGCGAAGCGCGACCGGCGCGGACGGAGCGCCCCCTACATCTGCTTGAAGAGGTGCAGGAAACTCCGGCTCACCGGCAGAACCTCCGGCCGGCCCTTCAGGTGGATGTCGGCGGTCTCGTTCTCGCCGCGCTTCACGTGGCTGATCGCGCGCAGGTTCACGATCGCCGAGCGGTGCACCTGCGCGAACTGCGCGGGATCCAGGCGCGCGGCGAGGTCCTTGAGCGGCATGCGCACCAGCGCTTCCGCCGGCCTGCCGTCGTCGCCGCGCCACGCGATCAGCGTGTACTTGCTGTCGGCGCGCAGGTAGTCGATGTCGTCGGTGGCGATCAGGCGCAGCGTCTGACCCACCTGCGCCTTGATCCAGCGCAGCGGCTCGACGCCCGTGCGGGCCTGGAGCCGCTCGAGCTGTTCGGTGAGTTGCTGGAGGAGCGCCTCCGTGTTTCTCGCGGGCGTCGCCGCCCGCAACCGTTCGCGCAGTCGCGCGACCGTATCCGAAAGGCGCGCCGGCTCGACCGGTTTCACCAGGTAGTCGAGCGCGCCCTGCGCGAAGGCCTGCACCGCGTAGTGATCGTAGGCAGTGACGAAAACGAGATGCGCCCGCCGGCCCATGTGCTGAGCGGCCTCGACGCCATTGAGTCCCGGCATCTGCACGTCGAGGAAGCAGATGTCCGGAAGCTGCGCGTCGAACATCTGGATCGCCTCCCGGCCGTTCCTTGCCTGCGCCACGATCTCGAGTTCCGGCCAGGCTTGCGCGAGCTGGCGCGCGAGTGCCTCGCGCAGCAGCGGTTCGTCGTCCGCAATGAGCGCAGTCGGGCGCATTGCCGTCACGATGCCGTCTCCCGTGCCGGAAACTCGAGCGTCGCGACGACGCCGCGCGGCTCCTGTGCGCCGACCGTGAGCGTTGCCGATTCACCGAACACGAGATGCATCCGCTCGCGCAGCGCCAGCAGTCCGGTGCCCAGTCCCTGGTTCGAGGCGCGCAATCCCGCGCCGCTGTCGCGCACCAGCACTTTGCAGCGATCGCCGAGGCGCCGCACGATCACTTCGATCCTGCCGCCGTCCTCGCTCGGGTCGATGCCGTGGCGCACGGCGTTTTCGACCAGCGTCAGCAGCGTCATCGGCGGGCAGCGCAGGCCGAGCGCCGAGTCGTCCGCCTTCAGTTCGAACTGGAGCCGGTCCGGCATGCGCATCCTCATGAGCTCGAGGTAGGCCCGCACCAGTTGCAGTTCCTGCCCGAGTGTGGTCGCGGGCTCGTTGAGGCGCGGCACCGCTGCGCGCAGGTAGGCGACGAGGCTTTTCAGCACCTCGGAAGCCTGCGGCGAGCCCGCGTCCACCAGCGCCTGCACGTTCGCGAGCGTGTTGAAGAGGAAATGGGGCGCGACCTGCGCCTGCAGCAGGTTCAGGCGCGCGTCCAGCGCCTGGCGCTCCATCTCGCTCTTCGCGAGGTCGAGCGCGAGCGCCTGCTCGCGCGCGAGCGCTTCCTTCTGCCGCACCAGCGCGCCGAGCGCCACCCAGGGCGACATGAAGATGCCGAAACCCGTCAGCGTGCCAAAGCCTTCCATGCGTGCCTGCACTTCCCAGAACGGCGGCGCTCCCGGCGCCGTGGACGAGATCCACATCGTCACGGTCACGATGGGCACGCAGGCGGCGACCGCCACGACCTGGAGCACCCAGCGCGGCAACCAGCGTGGCAGGCGCTTCGGCCACTGCTCGAACAGGCTGAAGACCGCCATCGCGACCAGGCCCAGGCCGACGAAGCGCAGAACGGCGGATCCCCAGCCCGACTTCCAGCCGAGTCCGAACAGCGCGCCCCAGAAGAACGAGAAGGCGAGCGTGAACGCGACGCGTTTCCAGTTGAAAGCCAGCGCCAGGCCGCGCGGGGCGGGGAGGACCACGGAGGACATGGCGAAAGGATAGTCGAGTCCCCGGGCACCGTCCTGCGTGATGCCGGGTTTGCGACGGACGACGGGCGGGGCGGCGCGGGCGGCGATGCGGGCGGACGGACCGGTGCGCGCCGCCGGAGTTTCGGCTCTAATGGCGCTCCCAACGGAGTTTGCGATGACCGTCATCAACCGACGCGCATTCCTCAGCCTGGCCGCCGCTGGCGCAAGCGTCGCCGGCGCCGCGCATTGCCGGCTTGCCGGTGCGGAACCCGGCGCGCTCCGCTCGCTGACGGCGGATGCCAGGCCGATCGCGCCCGCCGAGCACGCGGCCCGCATCGCGAAACTGCAGTCGCTGATGCAGCGGGCGAAGGTCGCGGCCATGCTGGTGGAGGCCGGTTCCAGTCTCGAGTACTTCACCGGTATCCGCTGGTGGCGTTCCGAACGCACCACGGCGGCGCTGATCCCGGCGCAGGGCGGCGTCGTGGTCGTGACCCCGTTCTTCGAGGTGCCCTCGGTCGAGGAGACGCTGAAGGTCCAGGCCGACATCCGACCCTGGCACGAGGACCAGAGCCCGTTCGCGCTGATCGCCGGGGCGATCCGCGGCAAGGGCCCGCTCGCCGTCGAGTGGACCACGCGGCACTTCATCGTGGACCACGTGCAGAAGGCGCCGGGCTTCCGGCGCAGGCTCGTCTCGGGCGAGGCGCTCGTCAACGCCTGCCGCACGATCAAGTCGCCGGCCGAGCTCGCCCTGATGCAGGCGGCGAACGACGTCACGATCCACGCGATCCGGCACGTGCACGGGCGCATCGAGACCGGCATGAGCGGTGCCGATATCGGCGGCATGATCGCCGCTGCGCACGCCGCGCTCGGCGGAAAGCACGAGTTCGGGCTCATGCTGCTGAACGAAGCGAGCGCCTATCCGCACGGCACCGAGCAGCCGCAGCAGGTGCGCGAGGGCTCAGTGATCCTGATCGACGTCGGTTGCAAGGTGCACGGCTATTCGTCCGACATCTCGCGCACCTGGGTGCACGGCGAACCGACGAAACGCCAGCGCGAGGTCTGGGACACGGTCAAGCGCGGCCAGGAGATCGCGTTGGAGACCGCGAAAATCGGCGTTCCCGTCGGCGACCTCGACATCGCGGTCCGCAACCATTACGAAAGCCTCGGCTGGGCGAAGCATTACGGCCTGCCCGGCACTTCGCATCGGACCGGCCACGGCATCGGCATGGACGGCCACGAGCCGCCAAACCTGATGCGCGCGGACCGGACCCTGCTCCAGGCCGGCATGTGCTTTTCCGACGAGCCCGGCATCTACATTCCCGGCGAGTTCGGCGTGCGCATGGAGGACATCTGGCACATGACGGAGGCGGGGGCGAAGCTCCTCACGCCGCTCGCGAAATCCATCGACGACCCGGTCTGAGGCGGATCTTGAAACGACGTTCGACCCTCAAGCTCCTGGCCGGCGCCGCTGCGGCGACGGCCTTCGACGCCAGCCTGCCACGGCTTGCGCGCGCAGAGCCAGCGCGGCCGAACATCGTCGTCGTCGTCATCGACGACCTGCGCTTCGACGAATGCGGCTTCTCGGGCCATCCCTACCTCGAGACGCCGAACATCGATTCGCTGGCGCGCGAGAGCGCGAGCTTCACCCGCGCATTCCACTCGACGCCGCTCTGCTCGCCGAACCGCGCCTGCATCCTCACCGGCGAGTACGTGACCAAGCACGGCATCTACAACAATGTCGGCCGCGACCGGCTCTCGGCGCAGCTGCGGACCTTCACGCGCACGTTGCAGGCCGCGGGCTATCACACGGCGCACGTCGGCAAGTGGCACATGGGCGACAGCCCGAAGCCGCGGCCCGGCTATGACTACTGGGTGAGTTTCGCAGGACAGGGAAAGATCCTGGACCCCGATCTCTTCGAGGACGGTGGCCTGCGCCGCGTGCCGGGCTATATCACGGACATCCTGACCGACCGCGCCGTGGACTACATCGGGAAGCGCCGGGACCGCGGCAAGCCCTTCTGCCTCTTCCTCGGCCACAAGGCGATTCACCCCGACGCGCTGCAGCGCGCGGACGGCTCCATCGACAGTTCCGCACCGAGGGGCTACCTGGCCGCGGAGCGCCATCGCGGCCGCTATGCGGGAAAGGAATACCCGAAGGCGCGCAGTGCCGATCCCGCGGACGCCAGCCGGATCGGCAGCGAAGTCCTGCGCCGGATCATGGCGCGCAAGGCATCGCCCGAAATCCTCCAGGAGTTCGGTTCGACCTTGCAGGAGGGCGCGGACCAGCAGGGCATCCGCGACCGCGCCGAGATGATGCTGGCCGTGGATGAATGCGTCGGTCGCCTGCTCGCGGCGCTCGATGCGAACGGCCTCGCCGACGACACCGTCGTCGTCTTCACCAGCGACAACGGCTACTTCTTCGGCGAGCACGGGCTCGGCGTCGAACGGCGGTTTCCGTACGAGGAATCGATCCATTCGCCGCTCCTGATCCGCTATCCCGGGAAGTTCCGGGCCGGGGACCGCATCGAGGGGCTCGTGTCGATGATCGACATCGCGCCGACGCTCCTCGACCTTGCAGGCCTCGCGCCGACGGCCAACATGCAGGGCCGTTCGCTGCTGCCGCTCGCGGCCCACGATCCGGGCGCGGGGCGGCCGTCGGTGCTGATCGAGTATTACTCGCATGACCAGCCCATGCCCTGGGTGCTCGACGTGGACTATCGCGCCGTGCGCACGGAACGGCACAAGCTGATCCACTGGGTGCAGTACCCCGACCTCGACGAGCTGTACGACCTGCAGCCGGACCCGCTCGAGATGCAGAACCTCGCCGGCCGTGCCGATACCCGGGAACTTCGGGCGGCGCTGCGCGCCGAACTGCTGCGGCTCGTCGGCGAGTCGTTGTCGCTCTGATTGCGCACCGTGCGCGCCACTGCTGGAACCCGCCGATGAAACGATCCGTCGCTGCCTTGATGCTGATCCTCTCCACGGCCGCCGCGGCCGCCGCAGACCCGCATTCCTACGCCGAGCCCGGCAAGTTCCTGGTGCGCCACGTCGCGATTGACCTGAAGGCCGACTTCGAGGCGCAGCGCCTGGAGGGCATCGCGGACCTGACCGTGGAGCAGCTCGACCCCTATGCGAAGGAACTCGTGCTCGACACGCGCGACCTCGAGATCAGGACCGTCCACCTGATCGAGCCTTCGGGCCGCGCCCTCGTGCTCGCGTTCACGCAGGGCGAGCGCGACCCGGTGCTCGGCAGCCCGCTCACGATCTCCTTCGCGAAGTGCTGTGCCACGACGCGCGAGATGCGGATTCGCATCGCGTACCGCACCTCGCCGGAGGCCTCCGCGCTGCAATGGCTCGAGCCCGCGCAGACTTCGGGTGCGCATCCCTTCCTGTACAGCCAGGGGCAGTCGATTCACACGCGCAGCTGGATCCCGCTCCAGGACACGCCCGGCGTGCGCGTGAGCTACAGCGCGCGCATCGTGACGCCGCCCGGGCTGGTGGCGGTCATGAGCGCCGCGCGGCGCGAGACGCAGGACGACGCGCCGAACGAGTTCCGCTTCGAGATGAAGCAACCGATCCCTTCCTACCTGATCGCACTTGCGATCGGCGACCTGAAGTTCCGGAGTCTCGGCAAGCGCACCGGCGTCTGGACCGAGCCCTCGCGGCTCGATGCCGCGGCGCGCGAGTTCGAGGACCTGCCGCGCATGGTCGAGGCCGGCGAGCGTATGGCGGGTCCCTACCGCTGGGAGCGCTACGACCTCCTGATCATGCCGCGCGCCTTTGCCTACGGCGGCATGGAGAATCCGCGGCTGTCGTTTATCTCGCCGTCCATTGTCGCGGGCGACCGCAGCCTCGTTTCCCTCATCGTTCACGAACTCGCTCATTCCTGGTCCGGCAACCTGGTCACAAACGCCACCTGGGACGACTTCTGGCTGAACGAGGGTTTCACGACCTACCTCGAGCGCAGGCTGTCCGAGAGTCTTTACGGCGCACGCCGCGCGCGCATGGAAGACGCCATCGGCTACGAGTCGCTCAAGCAGGCGATCGAGGACGCCGAGGCCGCCGGCCTGCCGCAGGATTCGGCGCTCGCGCTCGATCTCGCCGGGCGCGACCCGGATGAAGGCGTGTCCGACGTCGCCTACGAGAAGGGCCGCTGGTTCCTGGGGTTCCTCGAGGCCCGCTTCGGCCGGCCTGCATTCGACGCATTCCTGCGCGGGTACTTCGACGCGCACGCGTTCCAGAGCATGACCACGGCCGGCTTTCGCGAGTGGCTGCTCGCGGCGCTAGCCAGACCGGGCGCCCCCGCGGTCACGGTCGCCGAGATCGACGCCTGGCTCCATGGCCCGGGGCTGCCCGTCACGATGCCCGAGGTTCCGCAGGGCGTGTTCGATGCAGTGGATCGCGCAGGGACGGACTGGAGGGCAGGGCGCCTGACGGCCGCGCAACTGCCTGTCGCGGACTGGATCCCGCAGGAGTGGGTGCGATTCCTCGACGGCCAGCCCGCGGAACTCGAGGATACGAAGCTCGCGGAACTGCGCGGGCAATTCGGGCTGGGCGCGGGCGGCAACGCCGAGATCGCGCTCGCATGGCTGCGGCTGGTCGTCAAAACTGCCCACGAGCCGGGCTACCCGGACCTCGAACGCTTCCTGACGGGCACGGGGCGTTACCGATTGGTCGTGACGCTGTTCCGGGATCTTGCGCGCAGCGAATCGGGCCTCGCGCTCGGCCGGCAGATCTACGCGAAGGCACGTCCGGGTTACCACGCAACGATTCGGCAGGCGGTCGAACGCGAATTGTGGCCCGGGGCGCAGCCGGTCACGGCGGCGCCCGCGGCTGCGGAGTTGACCGAACTGCTCAATCAGTTCCTCGCGGGAGTCTCCCGCAACGAGATTGCCGCGCACGAGCGCTTCTGGGCGGATGACCTGATCTACACGCGCTCCGCGGGCATGCGCGTCGGTAAGGCCGAGATCCTGGAAAGTGCCCGCGCCGGTCCGCACGCCGCGGATGCCGCACCGACGCGCTACCACGCGGAAGACATCCGGATCCAGCAGTACGGAGACACGGCGGTCGTGGCATTCCGGCTGGTGGGTACGATGGGCAGCGGCGCCGAGGCAGTCGTCACGAACTTCCTCAACACCGGCACCTT
Organism: Gammaproteobacteria bacterium; assembly: GCA_052386355.1. Lineage (GTDB taxonomy): Bacteria > Pseudomonadota > Gammaproteobacteria > Steroidobacterales > Steroidobacteraceae > SCUD01. The sequence continues at coordinate 14,376 of JBQTKF010000134.1, read as the reverse complement.
CGTGAAGCGCGGCAGCGAATGGCGCGCGGTCGCGTGGCAGTCCACGCGCGTGCCGGAGCCCGCGCCGCAAGCGGCCCCCTGAGCGGGGCTGGTCCATGCGCTAGCGCTTCGCCTGCCGCTCCGCGACGCCGGCCAGGATTTCGTCGAGCTTCGCCCGCGGCAGCCAGCGCCCGCTCGCCATGACGCCTTCGAGCCTGCGCACGTTCGAGAGATTCTTGCGCGGATCCGCCGACAGCAGGAGGATGTCCGCGTCCATGCCTTCCTGGAGCTGGCCGAAGCGCTGCTCCTGCCCGAAGAAGCGCGCGACGTTCACGGTGCCGGTCGCGAGCGCGTCGAGCGGCTCCAGCCCGATCTCCCCGTAGAGCTCGAGCTCGGCAAGTGCGGAATCGCCAGGGACGTTGAACACCTGCGGCGCATCGGAGGCGAGCAGGATCGGGACGCCGGCCGCGTTCAGCTGCCGGATCAGTTCGCGCCGCAATTCGACGAAGCGGCCGGCGATGGGCGCCACCGGCGCGAATCGCGAGCGCGCCTGCCGCCATTGAGCCGCCGTCGCCGGCGATACGAAGCGGTATGCCGGCCGCCTGCGCAGTTCCGCCTCCGAAGGTGGTTGCGCCCACTGCTCGACGAGCACCTGGGTCGGTGCCATCCAGGTGCCGGCCGCCTGGGTCGCCGCGACCAGCAGCGGAATCCGCTTCGGATCGGCGCAGTCGGTGAGGTGGGCGCCGAAGAATGCCGGAGGCACCTCTTCGTCCACGCAGCCCGGGATCACGAGCGCGTCCACGTAGCCGTCGAGGTGGTCGATCGCGGACTGCCGCGCCGCCAGCGTGTCCATCACGCCGACCTCGGCCGAAATGTGCCCCGCGAAAGGGATGTCCGACTCGCGCGCGGCGGTGACGAGCGCGTCGAACACCTCGCGCCGGAGACCCGGATGGATCTTCACGAAGTCGTAGCCGGCCGCCTTCTGCTCGCGCACCATGCGGACCGCCGTCTCCGGGTCCCTGGCGCTGTTGCCGTTGACCGAGGGTCCTGAGGTGAAGAGACGTGGGCCCAGGAGTTCGCCGCGCTCGAGGCGCGCGCGCAATTCGAGGTGTGCCGGCTGACCGAGCATGCCGCGCACGGTCGTCAGGCCATGGGCCAGGTAGAGCAGCAGCACGTCCTCGGCGAGGCCCGGCGGCTCTGCGCCCGGCACATGCGCGTGCATCTCGGCGAGGCCGGGCATCAGGAACCGGCCGCTCGCGTCGACGGCAAGCGCGCCTTCTGTGCGTGGGATGGTGCCGATGGGCGCGATGCGCGCAATGCGTCCTTCGCGCACGAGCACGTCGTGCTTCGTAAGCACGGCCGGCTCGGCCATCGTGATGAGCGTGGCGTTGGTGAAGAGCACCGGCGGCTCCGCGGCCTCTGCCGCGCAAGCGAGCAGCGGCAACAGCAGGTACGGAAGGTGCCGCGCCCTCATCGCGCGGTGCGGGACTTCAGGATCCCGAGGTAACGGTCGCGAAGCTCGGTCTGGCGCGACCTCATTTCGACCGGTTGCCCGGTGATCCAGACCATCTCCGCGACGCTCGTGACTTCGAGCGGGTCGCCGCTCCAGAGCACGAGGTCGGCGGCCTTGCCTCGCTCGATCGAGCCGCGGTCGCCCAGGCCGAAAACCTGCGCCGGCACCGAGGTCAGCCCCGCAAGCGCCGCGTCCCACGCCATGCCGTGCGCCGCCGCATTGCCGGCAAGCTGGCGATTCTTGCGCGCCATGCGGCCGTCCTCGAGGCTGAACGCGACCTTGACGCCCGCCTCGTGCAGCAGCGCGGCGTTGTCGAGCCGCGCACCCAGCCGGTCGAAACTGGCAGGCAAGTTGTCGAGCGAGTTCAGGATCACCGGCACCTCGGCCGCCGCCAGTTCCTTTGCAACCAGCCACGCTTCATTGCCGCCCGAGATCACCGGCTTCATGCCGTTCTTCTTCGCATAGTCGACCACCGCCCGGATGTCCGAGGCGCGATGCACACGGAATACGACGCGACCGCCGGCGAGGAATCCCTTCAGTGCCGCGCGCCCTTCGGGGAAAAGCAGCGCCCCTTCACCCACGGAGGCCGGGTCCTTCACCTCGCGAATAGCCTGATCGAACAGCATGTATTGCGCCGCGCGGCTGCCGCCCGAACCCTCGTGGCCGGCGCTGCCCCAGTTCACGAACAGGGTGCGGCTGCCCGGGAGGATCGCGTCGTGGCGCCCGTCGAGGGATGCCGCGGCTCCCTGGCCGGATATCACGCTCGAGTCTCCGGTCGGCGCCACCATCGCCCAGGTGACGCCCTCGACGCGCGCGACCGCCACGACCGCCGAGCGCGCATTGAAGGCGCGAGTCACGTCGAACTCCGGCCGCCACTGGTGTCTCCACGCGTCCTGCTGGAAGGCGAGCTCGGCATCGACGGTGGCCGCCTCGAGTCCGACGTCTTCGACCCCGATCTGCGTGAGGCCGCCGAACATGCCGGGCGTCAGCGCGCGGCCCTTCGCGTCGACGATCGTCGCGCCCGGGGGCGCGTCCAGGCCGGATCCGACCGCCGCGATCTTCCCGCCGCGCACGAGCACATCCGCATGCTCGAGCGTCCCGGCCACGCCGGCCGTGTGCACCCGCGCGCCACGGATCAGCAGGTCCTGCGCCTCGGCCACGCCTGTCATGAGCGCCGCCGCCAGGATCGCCGCCGCCAATGCCCTGGCGTTCACAGCTCGAAGTCCGACCGCGGCTTCGCCGCCGGCCTCGCGCGGTCATGGCGCAGCACGCCGTCGATGAAGACGAGATCCGGCAGCGCATAGACCGAGAACGGGCTGCCATTCCAGACCACGACGTCGGCCATCTTGCCGGCCTCGAGCGTCCCGGTCTGGTCGAGGATCCCGAGCGATTTCGCCGCGTTCGAAGTCAGCCAGCGGATCGCGCGCTCGGGCGGAATGTCGAGGCCCGCGCGCACGCCGCGCGTCATCGCTTTTGCCGCTTCCTGGTTCAGGCGCTGGATACCTTCCGAGGAATCCGAATGCACGATGGCGCAGCCGCCCGGCGGGTAGTCCACGAACGCGAGGTTCTCCTGGATGCCGTCCCAGGACTCGAGCTTGAAGCCCCACCAGTCGGCCCACAACGCACCGCACACGCCTTCGGCGGCCAAGCGATCGGCGATCTTGTAAGTCTCGACGCCGTGGTGGAAGGCCGAAATCCTGAACCCGAATTCCTTTGCGAGGTCGAGCATGATTCCCATCTCGTCCGCGCGATAGCAATGGTTGTGGACGAGAATCTCGCCTTGCATCGCGGCCGCGAGCGTCTCGAGGCGCAGGTCGCGCTTCGGCGGCTTGGGCGCCGTGGCGTCCGGCTTCGCGCCCTTCTCGAACACGGCGCGCTTCGCCTCGTATTCCTTCCACTGCTCCTGGTAGTCGCGCGCATCGGCGAATGCCTGACGATAGCCGGCGACGTTACCCATGCGCGTGGAGGGCAGTTTCTGGCGACCGCCATACACGCGCTTCGGGTTCTCGCCGCAGGCCATCTTGAGTCCCTGCGGCGCGCCCGGGAACTTCATCTCCTGGTAGCTGCGCGCCCAGACGTTCTTGATGGTGACGCCGCGCCCGCCGATCAGGTTCGCGGAGCCCGGCAGGAGCTGCATCGAGGTGACGCCGCCCTCGAGCGCGCGCTCGAAGCCCGGGTCCTGCGGCCACAGCGAATGCTCGGCCCAGACGCCCGCGGTGACCGGGTCGGTCGCCTCGTTGCCGTCCGAGTGCGCGGGCAAGCCCGGGCTCGGATAGACGCCGAGGTGCGAATGCACGTCGATGAGCCCGGGCGTGACCCAGCGGCCGCCGGCGTCCACGGTCGTGGCGCCAGCGGGGGCCGCCAGGCCATGGCCGACGGCCACGATGCGGCCCTGGTCGAACAACAGCTCGCCGTCGTCGATCCGCGTGCCGGTGCCGGTCAGGATCGTGGCGTTCCGGATCAGCACCGGCGGTCCCTGGTCGGGAGCTACGTAGGTGGAGGCGTAGGGCAGGGGACCTGCGGGCGGCGCGGCCGGCTCGGCCGGAGGCTGCGCAGGCTGTTGTGCCTGCACCGCACAAGCAGATGACACGAGGGCCGCGATCACGGCGAGCAGCACTCTCATGACAGGTGGCACTCCTCCGGGGAACTCTGCGCCGGGAATCCTTTTACCAGCAACCAGCCCGCGAGTGCGAGCATCCGCCGTCGAGGCACTCCTTCATCGTAATGAAGGGCGTCAAGTGAATCGTCCGGTCGTACCACGGCGAATCGCGATCGTGGCAGATGTCATTGCGGCTCTTCTTGACCGGGGGCCAAGGCAGGATGGCGCCGTCCTTGTCGTGGCAGTGCATCTCGCCGGATTCAGTCACCTCGTGACATCCAAAGGGATCCTTGCGGACCTCGTGCGGCACAGCCGCAAACGGGGCAAGTAATAGCAGGCACGCGATGAGCAGTGGCCGGATCATCACTTCGCGCATCATAATGCAGGCGTGAGTTACCCCGAGATGATCCTCCGTACGGCCGCGGTCCTCGTCCTGCTGCTGCTCGCGGGGCTCATGCTCACGTCGCGCCGCAGGGATCACACACCCTGGCTCGGCGCGGCATTCGCGATCTCGGTTGCCGCATTCGTGGTCACGTCCGTGGCCGGCGCCGGGGACTGGCTCGGCATCTGGTTCTACCCGCTGACGGCCATCTGCGTGGCGAAGGCCGCGTTCTTCTGGCTGTTCGCCAAGGGCTTGTTTGCCGATGAGTTCCGGCTGAAGCCCGCGCACCTGGCGGTCATCGCGGCGGCGATGGCTCATGGCTCCTGGCAACAGCTCGTGTACGACCCGGTCGCGCGGTATGGACTCGCAACGGGCGTCGAAACCGCGGCTGCCGCCAGCTTCGAACTGCTGGTCCTGGCGCTGGTGTTGCTCGCGCTCGGCGAGGCGTTCAGCGGGCTCGCCGCCGACCTGGTCGAGCGCCGCCGCCGCATGCGCGTGCTGTTTGTCCTCGGCGTTTCCGGGTTCCTCGCCGCGGCGGTGATCGTGCAGGCGTACAACCTGGTCATGGGCGCGCAGACGCCGCCATTGATCGTGCTGGTGAACCTGGTGCTGGTCACGACCGCGGGCGCCGCCGCGGCCTGGAACCTGGTGCAGCTTCGCGCGGCAAGCTGGCTCGATCCGGCGTCCGCGAGCGCGGCGGCACAAAGGCTCGCGCCGGCCGAACAACGGCTGCTCGGCGCCCTGACCGAACACATGGAGCGACAGCACGCCTACCGCGAGGAAGGGCTTGCGATCGGTGAACTCGCGCGGCGGCTCGGCACGCGCGAGCAACTGCTGCGCCGCGTGATCAATCGCGGCCTTGGCTACCGCAATTTCAACGACTTCCTGCACGGCTACCGCATTCGCGAAGCCTGCGAGCGCCTGCGCCGGCCCGAGGACGCGCGGCTGCCCGTGCTCTCGATCGCGCTCGGCGTCGGCTACGGCTCGATCGGCCCGTTCAACCGTGCGTTCAAGGCGCGCATCGGCATGACCCCGACGCGATTCCGCCAGGGCGCCGGCTAGCACTGGCCGATTTCGAAATCGGCAAGATTTTGTTCTCCTTCCGGCAAGACCGGCAGCCGCCGGCCGCGCGACGCTACGGGCCGGATTCGTCCGGAGCGGAACCGTGCGCCATCACTTCACTGTCATCCTGCTGTTGGCGGTTTCAGGAACCGCCGGAGCCCTTGAGACCGCGACCATGCGCTCGCAGGCCCGAGCCCGGGAACTGATCGACGCCGCGGTCGCCGCAGTCGGCGGCGAGACCGCGTTGCGCAGCCTGAGGAGCGTGCAGCGCGACTTCGTCGAGGATTGGGTGGATGTCGGGCAGGGGCCGCGGCCGTGGAGCGGCGTGCCGCAGGCCGAGGCGCTTCCGCCACACGCTTACTCCGACAATTCGGAGATGCTGAGCCACCTCGACTATGCGGGTGGCCGCTTCTACCTGTGGGCGCGCTTCGTCGATTCCGAGAACGACTTCGGCCTGTTCGTGGATGCCGTCACGCCCGAGCGCGCATTCCAGGTTTTCACCTATGTGCGCGAGAAGCCGATCTTGACCGAGCGCGCGCGCGAGGATGGCGCGGCGCTGCGCCAGCGTCACGTGCGCCAGCATCCGGAGGGCCTGCTGCGAATCGCACTCGAACGTCCCGAGACGCTGCTGTCGCTCGGGCAGGCGGAGGAAGGCGGCGTCCGATTCGACCAGGTCGCGGTGGCGGATCATGACGGCACACAGGTCGTCCTCTATCTGGACGCGAAGAGCCACCTTCCGGTGCGCGCCGAAACCCGCCGCGGCCATCGCGTTTACGGCGACACCACCGCCGACGTCGTGTACGCGGACTATCGCCCGGCCGGCGATCTCCTGCTTCCTCACGCCTGGACCACGCGCGTCGCCGGGGTGCCGGTCAGCCGCTTCCAGGCGCGTGCAATCGCGATCGATGCGCCCGCGGACGAGACTTGGTACCGCCCGCCGGCCGCATACGCAGGCGCGGAACCCGCGCCGGAGAAATTGCGCGTCGAGCCGCAGGGGCATGGGCTCTACCTGATCCGCGGTTCATACAACCTGAGCTTTGCCGAGTTCCGTGACTACGTCCTGCTCGTCGAAGCGCCGGCCGGCGAGGCGTTCATGGTGGAAGCGCTCGCGCTCGTCGAGGCGACGGTTCCCGGCAAGCCGGTGCGCGTCGTCGCCACGCACTTTCATTTCGACCACATCGGCGGGGTGCGCACGGCTGTGGCACGCGGCATCCCGGTGCTGACGACGCCGGACGCCGGCCCCGTGATCGAACGTTCGCTCGCGAGCCGGCAGGCCACACGGCCGGATGCGCTTGCGCGGGCGCCGCGCAAGGCGGCCGTGGAACTGGTCGCGGCCCGCAAGGCGATCGACGACGGCAACCAGCGCGTCGAGCTGTACGACTTCGGCCCGGTGCCGCACGTGGGACAGCTGCTCGTCGCCTGGTACCCGCGGCAGCGAGTGCTGCACGTCGGCGACCTGTTCGACACGCTGACGACCGAACTGGTGTTCGCCGGCGCCGACGCCGAGGCCATGGCCGGGCGCATCCGCGAACTCGGCCTCGACGTCGAGCGGATCGTGCCGACGCACGGCGTGCCGGTGACCCTGCGTCACCTCGAGCGCGCCCTCGAAATCCGCCGCCAGTACCAGGAGGGAACACGATGAAGTTCCTGTTTGCCGCGATCGCCTGCTGCCTGCCGTTCGCCGCATCCGGCAGATCCGCCGTTGAAGGCGACCTGCCGCGCCGCGGCGATCGGCCGCTCGAGGAGATTGAAGGCCTAGACAGTCACTATGGCGTTCTGCACGCCCGGGACGGTGCGCGCCTGCGCACGATCCTGACGCGGCCGGGCGGCACCGCCGGCCGCCTGCCGGCGATCCTGTTCGTGCAATGGCTTTCCTGCGACAGCATAGAACTGCCGGCGCGCCAGCAGGACGGCTGGAGCCGCATGCTGCGCCGGCTGGCGCAAGAATCGGGCATGGCAATGATGCGCACCGAGAAGGCGGGCGTAGGCGACAGCGAGGGCGGGCCCTGTGCTGCCCTCGACTATGAGACCGAGCTTGCGCACCACCGCGACGCGCTCGCGGCGCTGCGGCGTTCCCAGCACGTGGACCCGGCGCGCATCTTCGTGTTCGGTGCAAGCATGGGCGGCAACATGGCGCCGCTGCTCGCGGCGGGCCAGGAAATCGCCGGCGTGATGATCTGGGGCGGTGGCGCGAAAAGCTGGTTCGAGCGCCTGCTCGGCTTCGAGCGGCGCGCGAAGGAGTTTTCGGGCACGCCGGGCGCCGAGCTCGATCGATACCTGCGCATGCTGAGCCGGTTCCTGGTCAGCTACCTGCTGGACCGCAAGGACCCTGCGACCATCGCGCGTGAGCAGCCGGTGGTTGCGGATGTCTGGGGCCGGATCGTCGGCACGGACGGCAACACCCACTACGGTCGCCCGCTGGCGTTCCACCAGCAGGCTGCGGCCCAGGATTGGGCCGCCGCCTGGGAGCGTGTACAGGCGCCGGTGCTCGCGCTCTATGGCGAGTACGACTGGTACGAGGATGCATCCGCGCACCGGCTGGTCGCCGACCTCGCGAACCGGCGTGGCCCAGGGCAGGGAACCTACGTCGAGATACCGGCTACCGATCATCACTTCGTGCGTTTTGCGAGCGCTGCTGCCGCATTCCGCGAAACGGAAGGGACGGTGAATTCGGATGCGGCGGTTGGGGCCATGCTGAACTGGTTGCGCCGCCACTGATACGGGCGCACAATTTTTCGTGTTGATTCCTCGAACGGGGAATTGGCATGAAACCTCGGGTTTGTTTGCTGCTGTCGTCGGCGCTGCTCGCCGTCTCCGGTTGCGGGGGCGGGCGCGACGAACCTGAGCCCGATCCACCCACGCCGGGTCCACCGGCGCCGACTGGTGCCCTTCGTGCGCTGGCATCTTCGCCGGGATTCACGGTCCTGCATTTCTTCACGGGCGGCAAGGACGGCGCCCATCCGCTCGGCCTGGTACGTGACGGAACCGGGAATCTCTACGGCACGACGCTCGCGGGCGGCGACACGGACTGCATCGTCACGGGATTGACCAATGGCTGCGGCGTGGTTTTCCGCCTCTCGGCGGAAGGCGAATTCACGGTCCTGCACGCGTTTTCCCTCGGGCCGGCAGAGGGCGCGGCGCCGCTCAGCGGCCCGGTCCGCGATGCGGCCGGCAATCTCGAGGGTGAAACTTCGAGCGGCGGAGCGTTCGGCCTCGGCACCCGGTACCGGCTGGACCCTGAGGGCCGATTGGCCGTACTCGAGAATCTTTCCGATGGCGTGGCGGCGCCCATCACCGAGCTTCAATCGAAACCGATCGGTCCGCTGCTGGCCGACGGGGCCGGCAATCTCTACGGCACGGCGTTCATCGGCGGCATCGCGAACTGCACCGCCGGTTGCGGCATCGTGTTCGAGATCGCCGCGAACCAGTAGCCTCGCGCCGTGCCTAGCGCCCTGGCGCCGCGGTCGACGACTCCCGGAGCCGCGTGCCGACCCTGACGATCGTGTTGATGACGGGGATCAATTCGCGCCCGAGTTCCGTCAGCGAATACTCGACGGAGGGCGGCGAGCTCGGCACGACTTCGCGTGCGACGACGCCCTTGTGTTCGAGTTCGCGCAGACGCGTGGTCAGCATCTTGGGAGAGATGCCCGGAATGTCGCGCTGCAGTTCCCCGAAGCGGCGGGCGTCGCCCGACAGTTTCCAGATCAGCGAAGGAGTCCAGGCGCCGCCGAGCACGGCCATGCAGGCCGCCATCGGACAGCCGGGCGGCGGGGGAGGCGCCTTGCTCCTGCGAAGTTTCAATGCCACGCGCGACTCCGGACCGGTTACCGGGAGGATAGCGGAATGTTTCCCTTTCGTAAAGTAATTTACTATACAAAAGTAACTATAGATGGATAACATCGGCCTGAGTCAATCATTCAGGAGGTATCCGCTCATGAAGCTCTACTACGCCCCCGGCGCCTGCTCGTTGTCGCCGCACATCGTCGCGAACGAAGCCGGCATCCCGCTCGAACTCGTCAAGGTGGACACGAAGACGATGACCATAGAATCGGAAGGCGACTATTGGGCCCTCAATCCCAAGGGCTACGTCCCCGCGCTCGAAACGGACGACGGCGAATTGCTGACCGAGGGCCCCGCGATCGTGCAGTTCCTCGCCGACTTCGCGCCATCCGCGGCACTCGCACCGGCGAACGGCACGTTCGCGCGCGTGCGGCTCCAGGAGACGCTCAATTACCTGACGTCCGAGATCCACAAGAGCTACAGCCCGCTGTTCAACCCGCAGGTGCTGCCGGAAGTGCGCGAGGAGCGCCTCGCCTACCTGCGGCGCCGCTACGCCCTGATCGAGAAACAGCTCGAGGGGAAGCCGTACCTGTTCGGCGAGCGGTTCACGGTCGCGGACGCCTATCTCTTCGTGCTGACAAACTGGGCGCGCAGCGTGAAGCTCGACCTGTCGGAGTTCCCGAAGCTGCTGGCGTTCCAGAAGCGCGTGGCCGAACGGCCCGCGGTGCGGCAGGCCCTGGTCCGCGAGGGACTGGTCAAGGAAGTGCAGGCGGCCTGAAATTCAGGCGGCCGGCGCGGCCCAGATCTCGATGCCCTCCGTGGCGACGGCATTGCACACCGCAGGCCGCTGCATCAGCCGTTCGGCATGCGTGTCCAGGCCGGGTAGTCCCGGCGCACGTCCATGCCGATGCGGCCCGCCCAGCGGTAGAACACGAGTGCATTGGGGTCGGCGATCGAATAGGCGCGGTCCACCAGGTAGTCATGCGCCGCGAGCCGTGTCTCGATGTCCGCGAACTGGCGCCGAAGCGTCGCGAGGCCCATGGCCTTCAGCTCGGCGTGCAGCTCGGTACGCTCGACAAAGCGCGAGCCGCGCCACACCAGCGCGAACGAGATGTGCACGCCGCTCGTGAACCAGGCGAGCCACTCCGCGCATTGCGCGGCCGCGAGCGTCCCGCGCGGGTTGATCGCAAGGTACTCCGCCTGCAGGTGCTCGCCATTCGCGATCAGGGCGGGTCGTGCTTCGAACGCGAGCCCGGATTCGTGGAGCGCGATGTGGGCGGCGAGCGAGCAGGCGCCGGGAGAGTAATAGAGCGTGAGGGCGGGATCGGAGGGGCGGTGCACGGCCGCACTATGGGCCGGGCACCGCCGCACGATCGAAAAGAAAGTCTAAAGCCGTGTTGAGCCTCAGGGCTGGTTCCCCGGCAGCAGGTCGACGGGCACCTCCGTCACGAGGTCCACCGGCAGCGAGTTGAGCACCGCCGCCTGGCGGATGGCGGACTCGCTCGGGCCCTCGTAGATGCAGTAAGTCCTGGTCTTGTCCGCGTTCGCGAACGACTGCACCCAGCGCACGCCCACCGAGGCGTTGTTGGCGTTGACGCGCGCCTTGGTCTCGGCGTCGAGGCCTTCGAGCGCTCCGATGGGGAAGGTGCGTTCGATCAGGTAGCGGTGCGCGGGCGCCTCGTCCGCAAATGCGGGCGCGACGGTCGTCAGGCAGAGCAATGCGATCAGCGTTTTCATTCTCGATTCCTCCACGGTTTTAGTCCTTTGCGTTCGAGTGAGGACGCGCGTTCCCGGCGGGCGCCTACTCGGCGGTGGCAGGATCGATGACGGTCGTCACGCGCGAGATCCGGTTGGCGGGAAAGCCCCCCAGTTCGGCGTGCCGTCGCACCAGCGATTCGTCCGTGGCGTGATAGATGCAGTAGATCCGGTCGGCGGTGACGAAGCTCTGGATCCATTGCACGCTGGGTCCGAGGCTCGACAGCACGCCGCAGGACTTCTGCGAAATCTTCTTGAGATCGGCGGGGCTCATGGCGCCGGCGCCGGGGATGTCCCTTTCGATCACGAACTTCGGCATGTCGGTCTCCTTCGTTGTCGTGCCCGCCGGGAAGCGGTCTTCGCTCGCGGCCAAGCATCCGCGCGCGCCTGATGGAGGTCTTGAAACGGGCCTGAAATTGCTCTGAAACTTCGCCGGCCTCGCGGCCCTGTCCGGCAGGCTATATTAATCAGGAACTTGGGTCGCGGTCGCGGACGGGAAGCGGATGGACAGGATCAGGGTGGGGGCCTTCGAGCTGTTTCCGACGGAGCGCCGGCTCTCGGCGCTCGGCAAGCCCGTGGAACTCGGTGCGCGCGCCTTCGACCTGCTCCTCGTGCTCGTCGAGAACGCGGGCAGGCTCGTGACCAAGGCGACGCTGCTCGAGCGCGTCTGGCCGCGGCTCGTGGTGGACGAAAACAACCTGCCGGCGCAGATCGCGAGCCTGCGGCGCGTGCTGGGTGCTGGCGCGATCTGCACCGTGCCGAAGTTCGGGTACCGGCTCGACCTCGAGGTGTCGGCCGATGCGGGCGATGGCGCCGCACGGCCGGCCACCACGGTCCCGTCCGCGACGCCGCGGTCACCGCCGCAATTTCGCGGTTGGATCGTCGGCCGCGAGGCGGATCTCGCCGCGGTCGGCGACGCACTGGAGCAATCCTGCCTGTTGACCGTCGTGGGCGCGGCCGGTGTCGGCAAGACACGCCTCGCCCAGGAACTGCAGGCGCGCGCCAACGAGCGCGGCGGTGCCCGCACCGCCTGGGTGTCGCTCGAGCCGCTGGCCGATGCCGCGCTCGTGCCCTCGGCCATCGCGGTCGCGCTCGGCCTGTCCCTGCCCGAAGGACAGCGATTCGAGGCGCTCGCGCTCGCGCTCGAGCAGGCGCCCGCAATGCTCTTCCTCGACGGCGCCGAACATCTGGCCGGGCAGCTTGCAAAGCCGCTCGGCGAGCTGCTGTGGAAATCGCCGGGCCTGCGCGTCGTGGTCACGAGCCAGGCGCCGCTCGGCATTACCGGCGAAACCGTGTACCGCCTGCCGGCGCTGTCGGTGCCGGAATTGGGCGCGGCGCCCGAAGAACTCGCGAAACACGGGGCCGTGGCGCTCTTTGCGCTGCGCGCCGCCGAGGCGGACCGGCGCTTCGAACTGGGTGCGGGAAACGCCGCACTCGTCGCCGACATCTGCCGGCGGCTGGACGGCAATCCGCTCGCGCTCGAACTCGCCGCGGCGCGCGTGCCCGCGTTCGGGCTCGCGGCGCTCTGCGGGCGCCTCGACGACCGCTTCAGGCTGCTGAAGCAGGCAGGCAAGTCCGGCGAATCGCGCCACGGCGTGCTGCAGGCGGCATTCGACTGGAGCTACGGGCTGCTGACGGCCGACGAGCAGCGCATCTTTGACCGGCTCGGCGTCTTTCCCGGGAGTTTCTCGCTGGACGCCGCCTCGCGCTGCGTGGCGGACGAGTCCGTGGACGCCTGCGGTGCGATCGACCTGATCGGCCGCCTGGTGGACCGCTCGCTCGTGACGGTGCTCGGCCAGGACCCGCCGCGTTACCGGCTGCTCGAAACCGCGCGCTGCTACGCGCTCGAGCGGCTCGCGGCATCGGGCCAGCTCGAAGCCGCGCGCGGGCGCATGGCGGACACCATGCTGCAGGTCCTCGATCGCGCCTACGGGGAATACTGGTCGCAGGACGAGGCGGTGTGGCTCAGCCAGTACGAGCCGGAGCTCGACAACGTGCGCGCGGCACTCGGGTGGGCGCGAGGCAGCGGCGGGACGCTTGCGGTCGCGCTGTACGGTTCGGCCTGGCCGCTGTACGTCGAAACCGACCTGCAAGCGGAAGGGCGCGCCGGCGAAGCCGAGGCGGTGGCATTGCTGTCGGATGCCGTGCCGCTCGCGCGCGTGGCGAGATTCTGGGAAGCGGTCGCGACCTACGACTCCTCGCGCCAGTATGACCGGGCGCGCTACGCCGCCGAACTCGCGGCCGGCATGCATGAGGCGACCGGCGATGCGCGTTCGCGCTACTACGCGCTGGTGCAGTTCGCGCTCAATGGGCGGGACGACGAAGCGGGTGCCCGCACGGCATTCGATGCGGCCCGCGCGCTGGAACACCCGGCCTGGCCTGCGCGGCTGCTGGCCCACGGCGCGATGGCCGAGGGTGCGCTGCTCACCAGCCGCGGCGATTTCGCCGCGGCGCGCGACGCGTATCGCCGCGCGCTGAACCACGCACTGACGACGAGCGAGCGCCAGGCGCTCGCCGCGACCGTGAGCATCGTGGAACTCGACATCGCCTGCGGCGCGACCGATGCGGCGCTCCAGCTCGGGCGTCCGCTGGTGCTGTCGTTGCGACGGCTTGGCCGGCGCGAAACGCGCCTGGAACTCCTCGTGCTCGTCATGAGCGCGCTGTTGCTCGACGGCGAAACGGAAGAGGCGCGGCGCATTGGCGCGGAGTTGCATGCGCTCGCGGTGCGGCTCGATCCGGGACAGCTGTACGCCGCGCTCGATGCGATGGCGCTGCTGGCGTGCCGCGACGCGCGCCCCGACGTCGCCGCGGGAATCGCCGCCTGCGCGGATGCCGCTCACGAGGCGCGCGGCCAGCGCCGCCGCGGCCCGGCGGCCGAACGCGTGCATGGCGAGGTGCTCGCGTTGCTCGCCGGGCATGCGCGTCCGGGGCGCCCGGCGCCTACAGACGTCCCGCGCGACCGGCTCGACGAATCCGCTGCCTGCAGCCTCGCGCTCGGGCTCACCTGAGGATTGCAGCGCACGCCTCGGCCGGCGAACTCGTTCGCGACGTAGCACAGGAATCCTGCGGCAATCGACGGGCCGTGACGATCATGGCTGCGTACCTTCTTGTCCCTACATGCGTAGAATCCCGCTGCACCGGCTCACGCTGGAGGAGCGCCATGTCCTTGTCCTGCCGCGGCGGCCTGCTGGCCGCGTGCGCCCTCGCCCTCGCCCTGGCCTGCGTCTGCCCCGCCGTCCCGGCGGGGGAGATCCCGGAGAAATTCACGCCGAAGACCGACGGCTTCGACTACCTGCGCCGCGAGGA
>JBQTKF010000133.1:0-1881 GCA_052386355.1 Gammaproteobacteria bacterium | reverse complement strand
AGCGCTTTCAGCTCGTCGTCATGCCCGGGCAGCGCAGTGGTGGTCCTCGCGCCCCTGGCGATCAGCAAGGACATGGCCCGGGTGTCTTCGTTGTCCAGCGCGATCCTGAGCGGAGTGCGACCCTGATCGTCTTTCGGCTCCAGATCCGCTCCCTTGTCCAGCAGCCAGCGCACGCCCGCGGCGTTCCGGTTCGTCGCGGCCCAGTGCAAAGCCGTCATGCCGTGGTCGTCCGCCAGCTCCGTGTATCGCAGCTTTGTGCGATCCGGCGCTCTCAGGATTGCATTGATGGCCGCCTGCAACTGGTTGGTCTTGATCAGGTCAAAACACTTCTTGTCGATTTCCGCATAGGCTTCGGCAAGCTCGTCGAGCGCATCGGCGTCGCCTGTGGCCGCCGCTGCCTCCAGTCGCTTCCACTTTTCCGCATCCGCTTCGGCGGCTTCACGCGCTTCAAGGACACCGAGAATGTTCCTTGCGTCCGAAATGCCCTGTGCGGCGGCAAGCGCCAGGAATTCTTTCGCCTTCGCCACATCTTTCTCGACGCCAACCCCGTTGGCATAGAGTCTTCCAATATTCATCTGAGCCACCGGATGACCCAGCTTCGCGGCGCGCCGGAACATCTCGGCCGCTTCCGCGGGAGCAGGCTTGCCGCCATTCGCGACCCCGGACTCCAGCAGAGTACCCAGATTGTTCTGCGCGATCGGATTCGAGTCCGCGGCCAGGCGATAGAACTTCACGGCCTCCGCTTCACTTTTCGCATACCCATGCAGGCCGGACAGGTGCGCCGAGCCGACCAGCGCCTGCGCTCGCGGGTCCCTGGCCGCGGCGGCATCGAGCGATTCCTTCGAGGATGCCGCAATCACGCGATCGAGCAGGACGCTGCTCGATTGCTTCAGCCAGTCTTCGGCGGGAATCGCATCGAGCACGACGATGGCCGCGGCGTCCTTGCTGCCGGTCGCTGCACCCACGTGAATGGGAGCGGCGCCGAAAACGAGCATGGCGGTGGTGGCGCCAGCGAGCAGCATTCGCCGCGCCCGGTTCGGCCACTGGCTGTCAGGAATTGACGCGATGGACATGAGGATCCCCTGAAATCACGTCGAACGTTGCGAGCACCCTGTGCCCGCTGCGTGGGTCTTCACGATCATCGATCGCCACGACCTCGGTGCGCAGGCGCTCGCGCGTCAGCTCGCAGCGCATGTAGCCGTTGTGCGTCCCGTCGTGCCACCGCGCCGAGGGATTGAGCGGCAGGAACTCGCTCTTGTCGTAGGTCGTGGTCGCGATCGAGGAAACGACGAGCTCGACGCCGGCCGCCTTGCCAGCCGCATTCGCGAGGTCGCAGGCCCAGAACGAGTGGATGTCGCCGGTCAGCACCACCGGGTTCGCGGCGCGGTGTTTCAGGAGCGCCGCCAGGAAACGTTCGCGCGCCGGCGGATAGCCGCCCCAGCTGTCGGTGAAGACGCGCCGCGACTCGGCCGTGCCCTCGATGATCGAGGCGATCATCACGTTCTGCGCGATCACGTTCCACGCCGCGCGGGTCTCCGCGAGCGACTGGTCGAACCAGCGTTCCTGCTCCGCGCCCAGCATGGTGCGCGAGGTATCCGCGAGCGCTTCGCGGCAGGGCGATGCGTCCGGGTTCACGTGGGTGCCGCCGCCAGCGCCGCCGAACAGGATCTTGCGGCCGCGCTCAAAGTCACAGCGCTGCACCGTCGGCAGGTTCGGGCACACCTGCGGCGAGCGGTACTGACGCGTGTCGAGCACGTGGAAGCGCGCGAGCGTGCCCCAGTCCATCGAGCCGTAGATCTGCACCGCCATTTCGGGCTGCAGCCGCGACGGGCGCACCGGCATGTGCTCGAACCAGGCCTGATAAGCCGCAGCGCGCCGGGC
>JBQTKF010000132.1:0-7038 GCA_052386355.1 Gammaproteobacteria bacterium | reverse complement strand
CGTGATCGGCACCACGCCGATCGAGGCGCCGAGCCGGAAGGTGCGGTCCTCCCAGGTATAGCGGAAGTTGCGGATCGCCTCGCGCAGGGTCTCGGCGGTGCGCAGCGCCTCCTCCAGCGAGCAGCTCTCGAGCAGCACGCCGAACTCGTCGCCGCCGAGGCGTGCGAGCGTGTCGCGCCAGCGCACCTTGGACTTCAAGAGCGCGCCGACCTGGCCGAGCAGCGCGTCGCCCGCCGAGTGGCCGCAGGTGTCGTTGACGATCTTGAACTGGTCGATGTCGATGTAGCAGAGCGCGTAGGAAGTCTCGCGCGCCCGGGCGCTCTTGAGCGCGCGCTCGAGGCGGGTCTCGAACTCGCGCCGGTTGACCAGGCCCGTCAGCACGTCGTGGCTCGCGTGGTAGGAAAGCCGGCGGTTCAGCTCGCGCGACTCCGACACGTCGTGGAACACCAGCACGCCGCCCGTGACCGTGCCGCTGCCGTCCCGGATCGGCGAGGCCGTGCTCTCGATGTAGAGCTCGTTGCCGTCCTTGCGGATCAGCAGCATCGGCCGCACCGACTTGATCGATCGGATGCGGCGCACCGCGACTGCGAGCGGGTTCTCGAGCGGCTCGCAGGTCTCCTCGTGGAACGAGCGGAAGATCTCGTCGATGGTGCGGCCGAGGCTGTCCTCGAGTCGCCAGCCGGTCAGCTCCTCGGCCACCGGGTTCAGGTACTCGACGCGGCCGTGCGCGTCGCAGGTGATCACGCCGTCGCCGATCGACTGCAGCGTGATCTGGGCGCTCTCCTTCTCGCGGAACAGCGCCTCCTCGTAGAGTTTGCGCTCGGTGATGTCGAGCTCGACGCCGATCAGCCGGCGCAGGCGGCCCTGGTCGTCCACGCGCGCCGCCGCGCGGCCGATCACCCAGCGCCATTCGCCGTCGGTGTGCTTGAGGCGGTGCACGCTCTCGAACATCGGCGTCTTGCCGGCGATGTGGTCGCGCATCGAGGCCGATACGCGCGCGAGGTCCTCGGGATGCACCATGCGGTGCCAGTCCGGCGAGGTGATGACGTCGCCCTCGGCGAAGCCGAGCATCGCCTTCCATCGCGGCGAGAACCAGGTGTGGTTGCTCTGCGCGTCGTAGTCCCAGAGGCCGTCGTTGGCGCAGGGCAGCGCCATCTCCTGGCGCTCCTGCATGTCGGCAAGGCGGTCCGCCAGTGACAGCTTTTCGAGGCCGCAGGCGAGGCTCGTGCCCACCAGCTTCAGCAGCAGGTGCAGGTTGACGTCCCAGCCGTCGCGCGGCGCCGAGGAAGCGAAGGCGAGAAAGCCGCGGACCGTGCCCTGCACGGCGAATGCGATCAGGAGCAGAGAGCGGACGTCGAGACCGGCGAGGCGCTCCGCATCACCGGCCTGCTCGGGACGCACGTTGACGGTGTCGCGCATCTCGAGGATGCGCACGTGCTCGAGCCGCGAGCGGATCCATGGCAGCGAATCGAGCGGCACGCCTTTCAGGATCTCGGGACGGCACTGCGCGAATGGCCCCTTGGAGGCCGCGATCGAGTCGATGCGTTCGCCGTTGCCATCGAACAGGGCAAGGAATACGGCGTCGGTGCCAGTCGCCTCGCGCAGGATCTCGAGGCTCTGGCGGATCACCGCATCGGCGTTGCCGGCGCTGAGGTTCTGGAAGTCGACCGCGACCTTGGTGCAGGCGAGGTCGATGCCGAGCGGCGGACGATCGGGACGCGCTTGCCACAGCTTCGACGACAGAACGTCGGAAGCCGTGAAATCGCCGCTCGATTCGCCATGCACCGTCGGCACCCGGATGGGATCCCCCTGATCTCGCGGCAGTCTCTCAGCCCGGCGTGTGCCAGCCGTAGGAACCAGTTAACGATTCGGGCCCTGCTCCCGAATCGCAAGTTGCGGGGGCATTTTGTCAGAATCGTTTAGGAATGCAAGCTAAGCGTCTGTATTTACTATAATCCTGACCCTAGCCAGGACTCGAAATCTCGCCCGACTTGATGACAACCGGGTTGCCCTGGGCGTCGCGCTGGACTTTCCACCGGCGGTAGTTCCACAGCCAGTCGGCCGGCTGCTCGCGCGTCAGGGCCTCGACCGCGGCCGCATAGCGCTCGAGCAGCGCGCCCTCGGCGAGCGCCTCGCCGGCCGCCGCGAGCGGCACGAACTCGACGCTGTAGTGGCCGCGCGACTCGCGGCGCATCGCCAGGTAATAGACCGGCAGACCTGCGGCGCGGGCGATGGCCTCGGGCCCGACGAAGAAGGCCGTGTCGAGTCCCATGAATCGCGTGAAATAGCGTACGCCGGACGAGGTCGGCGCCTGGTCCGCCACGACCGCGACGATGCGCGGCGGCCCGCGGTAGCGCATCACGCGCATCAGCAGACGCCGCGCGGCGATCATCTCGGCGCCGAACCGCGAGCGAATCGTCAGCATCAGCCGGTCGCCAAAGCGGCCGCGCAACGGCTTGTAGGCCGCGTGGATCGGGTGCCCCATGCCGAAGGACAGCTTGAGCAGCGTCCATTCCCAATTGCAGTTGTGCGAGGTCACGACCATGATCGACTGGCCAGCATCGAGCGCCCGGCGCGCCGGTTGCTCGCCCTTGAAGGTCACCCGACGGTCGATCTCCTCCTGCGTAATGGTCGCGGCCTTGATGATCTCGACCGAGACCTGGCCGAAACCGCGGTAAAACGCATGGCGCGCCGCCCGCACCCATGCAGTGTCGCGGTCCGGGAAGCAGGCCGCGATCTGCATCTCGATGACGCGGCGGCGATGGCGGATGACGTGCTCGGCGAGCCAGGCAAAGAAGCGCCCGAAGCCGTACCAGGCCAGCAGCGGCAGCGAAGACAGAGCCCGCAGCCACCAGGGCAGGCGCGCGAATGGCCGCCGGTCCTCGAGCTCGTACGGGCGATGCCGGCGGCGTGAGTGACGGCTCTTGTGGATCCTGGAGGGCTGCTGCATCGCGACTCAGCCGGGGTGAGGCAGCCGGAGCGCCTCGGCGATCACCCGCCACGAGACCAGCTTGAAGTTCTGGCGCGATCCTGCCGGCTCGTTGCGACCGTCCTGCACAACGAGCAGGCCATCCGGAAATTGCGGACCGGCCGCCTGGCTCGTGACGTCGAGGCCGTCCGTCTCGACAGTGCCGTCCACACCGAGCGGCGCATTGTCCCCGACCAGGAATTGCCCGACGAAGGAATTTCCCGACTCGCGACGATAGACCGCGTAGCTGTCAGCGCCCTGGTTGGAAACCACGATGAAGCCGCGACCCTCCTTGCCGCGCCAGATGGCAACGCCCTCGATGTCGGCAACGAGGCCGTTGGCGCCGCCGACCAGGTCGATGAGCGTGCGCGCGCTACCGCCCCCGGGTTCGGCCGCGTATTTCCACAAGGCGCGATCCTCTTCTGCAACGTACAGCTCGGCAAGCTCGTCATCAGCGGCGCAACCCTCGGCCTGGCTTCCCACATCGAACTCACGCACGAGTCGAGCGGTGACGCCGCCGCCGGCCCCGGTCAGGCGCAATTGCCGCGTGCGCCCGGTGACCGCCTCATTGACGAAGACGTAATGATCGCCAAACCTGCTGGCATAGAGACACAGGCCGTAGGGCTCCGTAAAGCCCGTCGGCAGGCCACGGCCCAGTCGCCTGAGGCGCCGTTGCTCAGTGTCCAGCTCATACAACGCGATCGTCTGGTCGCTGCGGTTGGTAGCGGCCACGAGGATCGTCGCGCGACCATCGAGCAGGAAGCCTTCCCGCAAGTCGACGTTGTTGAGTCGCCCATCCGGCAGCTCCTGCAGCAGGCGGCCCTCGAGGTCGTAGACCTGCAGCCCGCGCTGCTTGTCGGTTCCGATCACGAGACTTTGAGCTGGATCCGTGGGATGCACCCAGATGGCGGGGTCATCGGCCGCATCGCCTTCGGTCGCGACGGGCACGGTTTCCGCTGATGGCAGCACCCGCTGGGCGACGATTCGCGACTGTGCGGCCGAAACGGCATCCGGGATCCGGTCCACCGGCGAACAGGCGGCCGCAATGACGACGAGCGCGGGCAGAACGAAACGATGGGGCATCCGGCGGGCCATGGTATATGAGGCGCATGTGACAGTCGCGACCAATCGCGCGACAATCCGCTGATCGTCCGCGGACGGTGACCATGACCGGCAAGCAGCAGCAGATCGGCCATTACGTCGGCGGCCGCCGCATTGGTGGCGGCTCCGGCCGGACGCTACCCGTCTACAACCCGGCGCTCGGCGTCGCGACCACCGAAGTGGCACTCGCGAACGCCGACGAAACCCGCGCCGCGATCGCGAATGCACGCGCGGCTTTGCCCGGCTGGGCGGCGGTGCCGCCGCTCCGGCGCGCGCGCGTGTTGTTCAAGTTCCGCGACCTCGTGGAACGGCACGCCGAGGAACTCGCGGGCATCCTGACGCGCGAGCACGGCAAGGTGCTCTCGGACGCGCGAGGGGAAGTGACGCGCGGGCTCGAGATCGTCGAGTTCGCCTGCGGCATCCCGCACCTGCTGAAGGGCGAGTTCAGCGACTCGGTGGGCGGCGGCATCGACAGCTGGTCGCTGCGCCAGCCGGTCGGGGTCTGCGCCGGCATCACGCCGTTCAACTTCCCGGCGATGGTGCCGATGTGGATGTTCCCGATCGCGGTCGCCTGCGGTAACACCTTCGTGCTGAAGCCCTCCGAGAAGGACCCGGGCTGCCCCCTCTTCCTGGCTGAACTGCTGACCGAGGCCGGCGCGCCTGCGGGCGTGCTTAACGTGGTCAATGGCGACCGCGTGGCGGTGGACACGCTCCTGACTGACGCAGGAGTCGATGCCGTGAGCTTCGTCGGCTCGACACCGATCGCGGAGCATGTCTATCGCACGGGTTCAGAACACGGAAAGCGCGTGCAGGCGCTCGGCGGCGCCAAGAACCACATGGTCGTGATGCCGGACGCTGACGTCGCGGTCGCCGCGCACGCGCTCGCGGGCGCGGCCTACGGCTCCGCGGGCGAGCGCTGCATGGCGATCTCCTGCGCGGTCGCCGTGGGCGATGCCGGCGACCGCCTGGTCGCGGCGCTGAAAGCGGAGCTCGCGGCCATCAAGGTGCTGCCCGGCACCGCGGAAGGCGCCGACATGGGGCCACTCGTGACGCGCGAGCATCTCGAGCGCGTGCTGGGCTACGTCGAGACGGGCATCCAGGAGGGCGCGAAGCTCGTGGTGGACGGCCGCGGCTTCAAAGTGCCGGGGCACGAGCGCGGATTCTTCATGGGGCCCGTGCTGTTCGACCGCGTGACGCCCTCGATGCGGGTGTGGCGCGAGGAGATCTTCGGGCCGGTATTGATCGTCGTGCGCGTGCCGACGCTCGATGCCGCGCTCGAAATCGTCGCTCAGCATGAATACGGCAACGGTACCGCGATTTTCACCCGCGACGGCGGCACCGCCCGCGATTTCACCCGCCGCGTGACTGCCGGCATGGTGGGCATCAACGTGCCGATCCCGGTGCCGATGGCCTTCCACAGCTTCGGCGGCTGGAAGCGCTCGCTGTTCGGGCCGCTGCACATGCACGGGCCGGACGGCGTGCGCTTCTACACCCGGCTCAAGACCGTCACCGCGCGCTGGCCCGAGGAATCGAAGGGCGCCGAGTTCACGATGCCGACGATGAGGTGAGGGCAGTGCGCGGGCTGATGATGCAGCAGCCGCTCACGATCACCTCGATCATGCGGCACGCCGAGCGGGTCAACGGGGCCTGCGAAGTCGTCTCCGTCACCGCCGAGACCCCGCGCCACCGCTGTACGCTCGCCGACGTATTCCGCCGCGCGCGCCAGCTCGCGAACGCGCTGGTGAAAGCCGGCGTGAAGCCCGCCGACCGAATCGCCACGCTGGCGTGGAACGACTACCGCCACCTCGAGCTCTACTACGCGGTTTCCTGCATCGGCGCGGTGCTGCACACCGTGAACCCGCGGCTCTTTCCCGAGCAGATCACGTTCATCGTCAACCACGCGCGCGATCGCATCCTGTTCGCGGACGTCACGCTTCGCCCGCTGGTCGACAAGCTGCGCCCGGCGTTCAAGAACGTCGAGCGCGTGATCCACCTCTGCGCGGATGATTACGACCGCTTCATCGCGGATGAGCCCGACATCTTCCACTGGCCGGAACTCGAGGAGCGGACGGCGAGCTCCCTCTGCTACACCTCGGGCACGACAGGCCATCCCAAGGGCGTGCTCTACGACCACCGCTCGACGGTGCTGCACAGCTACGGATCGGCGCTGGTGGACACGATCGGCTTGAGCCGCAATGACACCGTGCTCGTCGTCGTGCCGATGTTCCATGCTAACGCCTGGGGCCTGCCCTACAGCATGCCGATGGTCGGTTCGAAGTTCGTGTTCCCGGGGCCGAAGATGGGCGACGGCGCAACGCTCGCGGCACTGATCCAGGAGGAAAAGGTCACGCTCGGCTGCGGCGTGCCGACCGTGTGGCAGAACCTGCTCGCGTACACGCGCGAACAGGGCATGGTGCTCGACTCGCTCGCGCGCGTGCTGACCGGCGGCTCGGCCTGCCCGCTGTCGGTGATGGACGAATTCCGCGACCGCCATGGCGTCTGGACCATCCATGCCTGGGGCATGACCGAGATGAGCCCGCTCGGCTCCACCAACGTCAGGCCGCTCGACTACGACAACCTGCCGCCTGCCGAACGCGATGCGGTCAGGAGCAGGCCGGGCCGGCCGGCCTACGGCGTCGAGATCAAGGTCGTGGACCCGGAAGGGCGCGAACTGCCCTGGGACGGAAAATCGGCGGGCATGCTGAAGGTGCGCGGGCCCTGGGTCTGCAGCGACTACTACGAGCTCGGCGAGCCGAGTGCCGCGCACGACACGGACGGATGGTTCGCGACCGGCGATTTCGCCAATATTTCGCCAGACGGCCAGATCCAGATCACCGATCGCGCGAAAGATGTCATCAAGTCCGGCGGCGAGTGGATCAGCTCGATCGACCTCGAGTGCGTCGCCGCGGGCCACCCGAAGGTGCAGCAGGCTGCGGTCATCGGCGTGCCGCACCCGAAATGGGACGAGC
>JBQTKF010000131.1:0-27795 GCA_052386355.1 Gammaproteobacteria bacterium | reverse complement strand
GTATAATACCAGCCCCCAATTTCCGGGCCCTTGCCGGACACAGGCGCCTCGCTCCCATCGTCTAGAGGCCTAGGACACAGCCCTCTCAAGGCTGGTACGAGGGTTCGAATCCCTCTGGGAGCGCCATCCAACCGAATGTTCCTCGTCCATCGCGCGTGTAACATGGCGCGGCTCATTCACGCGTGGGAGCACGGCAGTATGCGGTTCGCGGCGATCGTCCTCGCTTTCGTCGCCATGTCCGCGGCGGCCCGCGCACCCGCGGCCTGCGGATCGCCCCCGGGCCTGCCTGCGGTCATCGCGCGCATCACTCCATCGGTCGCCCTGGTCGAGACCTGGCGCCAGGACGGGCCCTCTCCGCTGTTGCGCGATCCCGCCTTCGCACAATTCCTGGGGACGGATCGCGCGGAACCCAAGGAGCGCGCGGAGGCCGGCACTGCCTTCGTGGTGGACGCAGCTGCCGGCCTGCTCGTCACCACGGATTACGTCGTGCGTGACGCCCACCGCGTCGAGGTGACGCTGGCGAGCGGCGAGAGGCGCATCGCCACAGTGGTCGGCCAAGACGAGGCGTCCGGCGTCGGCCTGCTGCGAATCGGGGCCGAAGGACTCGCCGCACTCGAGTGGAGCGACGCGGAGCCGGCGGTCGGCGACTCAGCAGTCCTGGTCGCCTTCGTCTTCAAGAAGGGGCCGATCGCGACCGCCGGCATCGTCTCGGGCCGGGACCATGTGGTGGACGGCTTCGGCATCCCCGCGCTGTTCATCGACGTCGCCGTCAGCCGCGGCGCGGCGGGCGGCGCGGTCACGACTGCCGAGGGCCGCGTCATCGCGATGGCGTATGGCAGCTACGGAACCGGCGGCGATCCCTATGCGAGTCTCGGCGTAGCAGTGCCCGCCTCGGAAATGCGCCCGGTGATCGAGGCGCTCGCCAGGGACGGAAAGGTGCGCCGCAGCTGGATCGGCATCATGGTAGGTCCGGCGTCGTTGCGCCGCGGCGCGCGTGTTCTCGAAGTCACCGACGGCAGCCCGGCCGCCCGTGCCGGCATCCGCAAGGACGACGAGATCTTCGCCATCGATGGTCAGACCATGCACAACGACTTGCCGCTGCGGCGCGCCGTCGCGCGGGCGCCCGTCGGGGCGACGCTCGCGTTCAAGGTGCGCGGCAAGGATGACGAGGAGCGCGAGGTCAGCGTCGTCACGGAGTTGCGGCCCGACTGAGCCGCGCGGCGTATGATGGCCGGCATCGCCCGCGACCCGTTGGCGGAATCATGCCGAGCCCCGATTTCGCGTCAGCCATGAAGGACCCCGGCCGGACCTTCGGTTCGCCCGAGGCGCTGGAAGCCTCGCGGGATTTCAGCCGCGAGCAGAAGCGCGCAATCCTGCTGCAGTGGAAAGACCAGTTGCAGCAGCTGATGGTGGCGACCGAGGAGAACATGCCGGGACCCGAAACGAACTCCGGCGTGAATGCCGACTGCCTGCAGCGCATCGTGGATGCGCTCTCCCGGCTCGGCGCGGCGCGGGGAGGCTCGACGACCGCATGACGGTGCGGATCGCGATGTGGTCCGGCCCGCGCAATATCTCGACTGCGATGATGCGGGCCTTCGGCAGCCGCCCCGACACGGCCGTCATCGACGAGCCTCTCTATGCGCATTACCTGAAGGTCACGGGAATCGGGCACCCCGGCCGGGAGGAAGTACTCGCGCGGCACGAATCGAACTGGCGCAAGGTGGTCGAGCAGATCACCGGCGAGGTCCCGGGCGGGCGCGCGATCTGGTACCAGAAGCACATGGCGCATCACCTGCTCCCGGACATGGACCGGGACTGGCTCGACGCGCTGACGCACGCCTTCCTGATCCGGGAGCCGGATCAGATGCTGGCTTCGTTCGTGAAGACCTACCCGGAGGCACAGCTCGCCGACACGGGATTGCAGCAGCAATGCGAGATCTTCGACCGGGTGGCCGATCGCCTGGGACGGGCGCCGCCCGTCGTGCTCGCGAGCGACGTCCTGAAGGACCCGCACGGGATGCTCACGCGGCTCTGCGCCGCGCTCGGCATTCCTTACCTCGAGCAGATGCTGTCGTGGCAGCCGGGTCCGCGGCCGACCGACGGCGTGTGGGCGAAGCACTGGTACGCGGCGGTCGAGGCTTCCACCGGCTTCGCGCCGTGGCAGCCGAAGAAGGTCCGTTTGCCGAAAGCGCTGCGCCCGCTGCTCGACGCCTGCCGGCCCTGGTACGAAAAGCTGTACGCTCTGCGGCTGGCGGACTGAGGCGCCGATGCTGCAGCCGTTCGACGAGCGCAACCGCGACCTGATCGTGAACGTCAACGGCGAGCTGGTGCACCGGGACCAGGCGCGCGTGAGTCCCTTCGATTCCGCCGTGCAGGGCGGCGACGCGGTCTGGGAAGGACTGCGGCTTTACGATGGCCGCATCTTCGCGCTCGAGGCCCACCTCGCGCGGCTGCGCGCCTCCGCGCTCGCGCTCGCGTTCGAGTCGATTCCAACCGACGCAGCCGTCGTCAGGGAAATAAGCCGCACGCTCGCGGCGAACCGGATGCGCGATGGCGTGCACATCCGCCTCACGCTGACGCGCGGCATCAAGGTCACCTCCGGCATGGACCCGCGCCTGAACCGCTCGGGCCCCACCCTGATCGTGCTCGCGGAGCACAAGCCACCGGTGTACTCGAAGACCGGGCTCTGGCTCGTGACCAGCACGATGCGCCGTCCGCCCGCCGACGTGCTGGACCCGAAGATCCACCACGCCAACCTGCTGAACTCGATCCTCGCCAAGATCCAGGCCAACGCCGCTGGCGCGGATGATGCGATCATGCTGGACCTGCGCGGATTCGTCGCCGAGACCAACGCCACAAACCTCTTCCTGGTCGAGCGGGGCATCGTTCGCACGCCGGCCGTTGCGGCCTGCCCGGAGGGCATCACGCGGGCGACCGTGCTCGACCTTTGCCGCGCGCATGCCATTACGCACCAGGTCGGCGACCTGTCGCTTGCCGAGCTGTACCGCGCGGATGAGGTGTTCTGCACCGGCACCATGGGCGAGCTGGCGGGCGTCACCCGCGTCGACGGTCGTACGATCGGGGCCGGCGCCGTCGGCCCGATGACGCAACGCCTGTCCGCGCTCTATGCGGAGCGCACCGCAACCGGCGGTACCCGGGTCGTGGATTGAGGCCGATGAAGACGAAGCCTGGCCGCGCGCTCTGTCTCGTCTCGCTGGCGTGGCTTGCCGCCGGCTGCTCCTCGCCTTCGCGCGCGCCGGAAGGCGCCGTCGGCCGCTGCGCCCCGGCGCGTCCCTTCGCCGAGGGCGGCGAGCGCGCGACGCTCTGGGTGCGCCAGTCGGCGGAGTTCCGCGCCGCGAGCGAGATCATCTACCGCGCGGCGGGCGTGGCGCTCGCGCGTAATCTCGCCGACGCCACCGTCACCGCGGAACCGTCGCAGTCCGCGGGCTACGCGGAGCTGCCTCCGGCCGTGGTGATGGACATCGACGACACCGTGCTCGACAACTCCGCGCCGCAGGCGCGCATGATCCTGGAGGGCACCTGCCCCGCCGAGTTCGCAGCGGTCTGGGACGCCTGGGTCGCGGAGCGCGCGGCTCCCGGCGTGCCGGGCGCCGCGCGATTCGTGCGCGCGGCGCGCGCCATGCAGGATGCACGCGGACGGCCGGTGCGCGTGTTCTTCGTCACCAATCGCGAATGTTCGCCGCGCGGGGATGCCGCCGGCGTCTGCCCGCAGCAGGACGACACCCTCGAGAACCTGCGCGAGATCGGCCTCGACGCGCCGACGCTCGCGGAGGATCTGATGCTGAAGGGCGAGCGCCCCGACTGGGTCAGCGAGAAGGAGTCGCGCCGCCAGGAGATCGCGCGCGCGTACCGGATCGTGCTGAATGTCGGCGACGATTTCGCAGACTTCGTGGCCGACGCCCGTCGTCTCGACGTCGCGGCGAGGGAACGCGCGCGTTGTACGCGCCATGACTGGTGGGGAACGCGCTGGTTCCAGGTTCCGAACCCGATGTACGGCTCGTGGCAGGCCGCGCTCGGCCCGGACCTCGAACGATCGCTCGCTGCGCCCGCCCCGCCGGAGTCCTGTCCCGAATCGTGAATCCGGGCCGCGGACCGCTGTGACGCGCGTCAAGGACTGCGGCGAAAACGCGGCGTCGGCACGATGGCTCGCTTATGTTGCCTGCATGACCCCGGCCGACGAACGCGTGCTCGCGCTGCTGCAGAAATGGCAGAAGAGCCTCGACCTGCACGCCCGCTACGCCGACCTGCCCGACGACCAGTACTGGCTGGTGCAGCCCTGGCCCAGTCACCAGCGGCCGACCAAGTGGGTCATCGACCTCGCGCGCCAGCGGCTGGCCGACCTGCAGAAAATCGTTCAGACACGACTCGCTTCCGGCGATCAGTCGCTCTCGGAGGGCCTGGAGCTGATGTCCTTCCTGACCAACCTGGTCGGCTCGCAGAATGTCGAGCGATTCGTGCCGGTCGCGGAACCGGAACGGGAGCGCCAGCTCGAGCCGGCGCCGCCACCGAAGAAGAAGGCGACCGGCTCGACGTCGACTTCCACCGCGATCAAGCCGGGCCGGACGCCGCCGCCGCGCCCGAAGACCCCGGCCAGGGTGCCGAAGCCGGTCAACGACTCGACCGTCACTGCGATCGTCAAGGATGCCGCCCGCCTGCTCTCCTGGGGCCGGGAATGGCACGAGTTGCCCGACGCCATCGCACGCATCGCAGGGCGCCCTGACGCCCAGCAGATCCGCCAGGTCCTGAAGAGCAGCAAGCAGGCGATCGAGCAGCGCATCGCCCAGCAGGACAAGCACTGACACATTAGAATCCGCGCCCGCATGGATCCGGAATCCACCACGGGCCCGCGGCCGGCAGGCATCCTGCGACGCCTCGCATCGCTCGGCTATGACGCGCTGATCCTCGCCGCGCTGCTATTCGTCGCGACGCTTGCGTGGCTGCCGTTCACCGGCGGCGAAGCGATCACGCCGCAGGCGCAGGGATGGGCCGCCTACGCCTATCGAGGGTTTCTGTTCCTGGTCGCCTTCGCTTACTACGGGCTGTCCTGGACCCGCGGCGGGCAGACGCTCGGCATGCGCGCCTGGCGCATCCGGCTCACGCGCGCCGCGGGCGGTGCGCCGGGCTGGCCGGATGCGCTGGTGCGCTTCACGCTGGGCGTCGCCATGGCCCTGATGGCGGGCTTCGGGCTTTGGTACCTGCGAGCGGGCGGCGGATGGCATGCGGATGCGGCCGCCCTGCTGCTCTTGATGCCCGCCATCCTGAATCTCGCCTGGGCAGGATTCGACCGCGAAGGCAGGAGCCTTCAGGACCTCGCCAGCCTGACGCGCCTCCGGCGCTAGCGGGTGCGCCAGATCGCGGCAGCCGCGACCGCGGACATCAGGAGCGTGGGTCCCCAGGCGACCAGCAACGGATTGAGGTCGTAGACCTGACCGCTGTTCTCGAGTGTCTGAGTCAGCAGGATGAAGAGCACGCCGGCCATGAGGCCGAGCACGGTGCGCGCGCCGGCACCCGCCTGGCGCAGCGGGCCGAATGCGAACGGCACCGCGAACACGCAGACGACGATGGCGGCCACCAGCCGCGAGACCCGCGACCAGAACGCGATCTCCCAGGCACGCGCGTCCTGGCGGTTCGCCTCCAGGTGCTTGCGGTAGGCATGGAGATCCGCCAGCGGCAGCGAGCCCGGCTCGGTCACGGCGAGCCCGAGGAAGTCGGCGTTGAACCTGGCCCCGGTCACTTCGCGGTCGCGAGATCGCGCCTCGATGCGCGGTCCGTCGAGACGCGTTTCGGAATAGTTCGACAGCAACCAGCGGTCCTCCCGGTCCTGCCGCGCGGTCTCGGCGCGGCCGACCAGGCGCAGGCGGCGATCCGGCCCCAGTTCGTAGAGATAGACGCCGCCGAACAGGTTCTCGGCGGCCTGCTGGCGGACGTTGATGAACCACGGGCCTTCCCGAACCCAGGCGCTGCGGCTGCCCGCGATCTCGAGCTGGTCGTAGCGACTGAAGATCTTGTACTGCCGCGCATACAGGTCCGCGGGCGGCGCGAAGTACTCGCCGATCACCCACAGCACCGCCGCCACCACCGCACCCGCCATCGCGGCGGATCCGGCGATGCGCGCGACCGAGACGCCGGCGCTCCGGATCACAGTCAGTTCGCTGTCGCGCGCGAGCGCGCCGAGTCCGGTGATCGCGCCGATCAGCGCCCCGATCGGCAGCAGTTCGTAGGCCTGCTGCGGCAGCTGCAGCAGCGTGACGAAGAAAGCGTCGGCGACCTGGAAGCTGCCCTGACCGATGTCGTCCTGCTGGTTGATGAAAGTCACGAGCGACATCAGCGCGAGCAGCACCGCCATCACCATCAGCGTATGCAGCAGGATCGTGCGCGCGAGGTAGCGGTCGAGCAGCGTCATGCCGCCGCCCCCGCAGGCCTGCGCCAGCCCGAGGCCGGGCTCTGGCGCAGGAGCAGCGCCAGGCCCGCAGCGGCGAACAGCGCATGCACCCACCAGGTGCCGACCGCGGGCGGCAGCTGCCCCTTCTCGATCCAGACTTGCGCGGCCGACAGCAGGTTGGAGTACACGAAGTACAGCAGCACCGCGATCGCGACACGCGCATAGCGTCCCTCGCGCGGCCGCACCGCGGCGAGCGGCACCGCGATCACCGAAAGTACCAGCACCATGACCGGCATCGACAAGCGGCGCTGGAACTCGGCGATGTCGGCGCGATCGGCCGATCTCAGCAGGTCCGCTGTCCTGCGGCGCTCGGGGCCCACGCGGCCACCCCCCGCCGCCGGCACCACGACCGGGATGCCGTGTTCGACGAAGCGGATGCGCCGGAAGCCCGCCTGTCCCGGCACGCCCTCGATGCGCTCGCCGTCATGCAGCACCACGAGCTGCGTCTGGCCTCCGTGCAGCACGCGATGCTCGGCCCAGGCCGCAGTCGCGACCTCGACACGCTCGCCCGCGAGACGCTGCACGAACACATTCTCGAGCCGCCCGTCGGCGCCCTGCTGCTCCGCGTAGAACACCGCCTGGCCGTCGGCGTACGTGCGGAACTTGCCCGGTTCGAGAACTCCGAACTGCGCGTCGCGCATGCCGCGCCCGCGCAACTGCTCGGCGCCATCGCGCGCGGCGGGGCCGACTGCGAAGGCGAGCCAGGCGAGCGCGGCCGCGATCGGCAGCGCGAGCGCAAAGACCGGCAGGTACAGCCGCTCCGGCCCGAGGCCGCAGGCGCGCACCGCGGTCATCTCGCTTTCGTGGTACAGGCGCCCGAGCGCCAGCATGGCACCGAGCAGCATGGCGATCGGCACCAGCAGCATCAGGTTTTCCAGCGTCGTGAGGCCGATCAGCGCGAACACGATGTCGTGCGGGAAGCCCCGCTCGGCGGCCGTGCCCAGGATGCGCGCGAGCTGGTAGCTCACGAGGATGGCCAGCAGGACCGCCGTCACCCCGCCCAGCGACCAGGCGACCTCGCGCAGCACATAGCGGTCGATGGTGGAAAACAAGGCCGATTTGCCCGGCGCCCCGAGGCGCGCATCCGTCCTTTTCGATTAAACTGGCGCCGACACGGTAAACCAGCGCGACTCTGCACTCAACGGCCCGTGTGCGGGCCCGCGGCGCATCCAGGGGATCGACGGACATGCAGTTCCATGCCACCGCCACATCCGCGGCGCGCCAGAAGACCGGCTGTGCCGTGGTCGGGATCCACGAACCGGCCACGATGACCGCTGCGGCGCGCGAACTCGACCGCGCCTCGCGCGGCGCCATCGGCCGCGTACTGCGTCGCGGCGACTTCAGCGGCAAGGCCGGCGAACTGTTGCCGATCCTGGGTACGCGCGGGCCGGCGGTGCGCGTGCTGCTGGTCGGCCTCGGCGCCCGCAAGTCCTACAACCGCAAGGCCTACCGGCGTGCGGTCACGGCGGCCACCCAGTGGCTCGCCAAGGGCGGCGCCGCAGATGCCGTGTCCTGGCTCGCCGCGGAGCCCGTGCCGGGGCTCGAGACCTACTATGCGGCGCGCCAGGCGCTCGAGAGCGTGGAATCGGCCTTGTACCGGATCCCGGACCTGAAGTCCGGAAAGAAGCCTCCGCGGCCGAAGCTCGCACGCTTCGGCATCGGCGTCCCGCAGGCGGACCTCGCGGCCGCTCGCCGCGGACTCAAGGACGGCCGCGGCGTGGCCGCCGGCGCGGCGCTCGCGCGCGATCTCGGCAATCGTCCCGCCAACGTGTGCACGCCGAGCTACCTCGCCGACCGCGCGCGCGGGCTTGCCCGCGAGCACCGGAGCGTGCGTGCACGCGTGTTCGACCAACGGGCCATCCGCCGCTTGAAGATGGGTTCGTTCCTGTCGGTGACGCGCGGTTCCGTGGAACCGCCGCGGCTGATCGTGCTCGAGTACCGCGGCGGGCGGCGCGGCGCCGCACCCGTCGCGCTGGTGGGAAAGGGCATCACCTTCGACACCGGCGGCATCTCGCTGAAACAGCCCCCCGGCATGGATGAGATGAAGTTCGACATGTCGGGCGCAGCCTCCGTGCTCGGAACCATCAAGGCACTGGCGACGATCGGGGCCGCGGTGAACGTGGTCGGCATCGTGCCGACCTGCGAGAACATGCCGGGCGGCCATGCCACCAGGCCGGGCGACATCGTGCGTTCGATGTCCGGCAAGACCATCGAAGTGCTCAACACGGACGCCGAGGGCCGGCTGATCCTGTGCGACGGCTTGAGCTACGCACGCCGCTTCAAGCCGCGCGTCGAGGTGGACATCGCGACGCTGACAGGCGCCTGCGTCGTCGCACTCGGCGCGCACTTTTGCGGTCTGTTCTCACCCGACGAGAAGCTGGCCGCCGAACTCGCCGCCGCCGGCGAGCGGGCGGACGACCGCGCCTGGCGCATGCCGGTCGCCGAGGAGTACGCGGAGCTGCTGAAGAGCAACTTCGCGGACATGGCGAATGTGGCGGGCCGCGAGGGCGGCGCGATCACAGCCGCCTGCTTCCTCTGGAAGTTCACCGACGGCCTGCGCTGGGCGCACCTCGACATCGCAGGCACCGCCTACCTCGGCGGCAGCCAGAAAGGCAGCACGGGCCGGCCCGTCCCGCTTCTGGTGGACTGGCTGCTGCAGAAGGACTGAGCAGGTGGCCGCGCCGCGCGTGGATTTCTACGTGCTCGCGACCGCCGAGCCTGGCGCGCGGCTGCGTTTTGCGTGCCGCCTGGTCGAGAAGGCCTGGCTGCGCAGGCATCGCGTGCGCGTGCAGTTCGACCCGGGCGGCGAACTCGAGGCGTTCGACGAGCTGCTGTGGACCTTCTCCGATCGCGCATTCGTGCCGCACCACCGGCTGGGCAGCAGCGAGGAGGTGCCGGGCCTCTGGCCGGCCCCCGTCGTGCTCGCCGACGCCGACGCCCCGGACCCCGGCGACGGCGACCTGATCGTCAACCTGGCGGCGGCATCGCCCGCGGTCGAGGGCTGGCAACGCATCGCGGACGTGGTGGACGCCGATGCAGCCCGCCGCCGGCAGGGACGCGAACGGTTCCGCCGCTACCGCGAATGCGGCCTCGAACCGCAGACGCACGAGATGGGGGACGGGCCATGAACCGGGAACGCCAGCGCGACCTGCCGATTCTCACCGACGTGGTCGAACTTCACGCGACCGCGAGCGCGCCGAAGGCGAAGCCTGCGGCGGAACCTGCGTCTGCGCATGCCGGCGAACAGCTGTCATCAGAGGACATCGCGGCGCTCCAGGCGGCACTCGTCAGCCGGACCATGAACCTGACCGACGAATTACTGCATGCGGCGGCGCGCGACATCGAGGCGGTGATGTTCGAGCGGGTCATCGACCGCTTGCGCGCGGCGCTGCCTGAGCTCGTCGCCGCGGCGCTGCGCGAGCACCTCGCCTCCGGCGGGGACTAACGCGGCTGCATGGACAAGACTTACTCCCCGCAAGACATCGAGCAACGCATCTACCGGGCGTGGGAGCAGGCCGGCCAGTTCACGCCGGCAGGCAATGGCCCAACCTATTGCATCGTGGTCCCGCCTCCGAACGTCACCGGGACGCTGCACATGGGCCACGCATTCCAGGACACCATCATGGACGCGCTGACGCGCTTCCATCGCATGTCCGGCGACCGCACGCTTTGGCAACCGGGCACGGATCACGCGGGAATCGCCACCCAGATGGTGGTCGAACGGCAATTGGCCGCGCAGGGGATCCACCGCCACGAGCTGGGGCGCGACAAGTTCATCGAGCGTGTCTGGCAATGGAAGGAGCAGTCGGGCGGCACCATCGCCCGACAGATGCGCCGGCTCGGCGCCTCGGTGGACTGGACACGCGACCGTTTCACGATGGACCCCGGCATGTCCCGCGCGGTGCTCGAGGCTTTCGTGCGGCTGCACGACGAAGGACTGATTTACCGCGGCAAGCGCCTGGTGAACTGGGACCCGGTGCTGAAAACCGCGCTCTCCGACCTCGAGGTGCTGTCGCAGGAAGAGGACGGCAGCCTCTGGCATATCCGCTATCCGTTCGCCGACGGCAAGGGCCACGTCACCATCGCCACCACGCGCCCGGAAACACTGCTCGGCGATGCCGCGGTCGCCGTCCACCCGGAGGACGAGCGCTACCGCGGGTTTGCGGGCCGACGGTTGCGGCTGCCGCTCGCGGGGCGCGAGATCCCGGTGATCGCGGATGACTTCGTGGACCCGGCCTTCGGCTCGGGCTGCGTGAAGGTCACGCCGGCGCATGATTTCAACGACTACGAGGTCGGGCAGCGCCACGGCCTCGCGATGATCAACGTGCTGACGGCGGACGCGAAGATTGCCGACGCAGCGCCCGCGCGCTACCGGGGCCTCGACCGTTTCGAGGCGCGCAAGCGGGTCGTCGCCGACCTCGAGGCCGAGGGCCTGCTCGACAGGGTCGAACGGCATCGGCTGACGGTGCCCCGCGGGGACCGCAGCGGCGCGGTGCTCGAGCCGTGGCTCACCGACCAGTGGTACGTGAAGATCGCCCCGCTCGCTGAACGCGCCATCCGCGCGGTCGAGGACGGCAGCATCCGCTTCGTGCCGGCCAACTGGGACAAGACCTATTTCGAGTGGATGCGCAACATCAAGGACTGGTGCATCAGCCGCCAGCTTTGGTGGGGCCACCGCATCCCGGCCTGGTACGGGGCGGACGGCGGGATGTTCGTCGGGCGGACCGAAGCGGGGGTGCGCGAGCGCCACGGGATCGCCGCGGGCACCGCGCTTCGGCAGGACGAGGATGTGCTCGACACCTGGTTCAGCTCCGCGCTGTGGCCGTTCTCGACCATGGGCTGGCCCGACCGGACGCCGGAACTCGCCGCGTTCTACCCCACTTCGGTACTGGTGACCGGCTTCGACATCATCTTCTTCTGGGTCGCGCGCATGATCATGTTCGGCCTGCACTTCACCGGGCAGGTCCCGTTCCGTGAGGTCTACGTGCACGGACTGATCCGCGACCACGAAGGCCAGAAGATGTCGAAGTCCAAGGGCAACGTGATCGACCCGCTCGACATCGTGGATGGCATCGGGCTCGAAGCGCTGGTCGAGAAGCGCACCACCGGCCTGATGCAGCCGCAGCTTGCGCCCGCGATCGAGCGCGCGACGCGCAAGCAGTACCCGGAGGGCATTCCCGCCTATGGAACGGACGCGCTGCGATTCACGTTTGCTTCACTGGCGACGCAGTCGCGCGACCTGCGCTTCGACCTCGGGCGCGTCGAGGGCTACCGCAATTTTTGCAACAAGCTGTGGAACGCCGCGCGCTTCGTGCTGATGGCGACCGAGCGCGACGAGGGGCCGGGGCCGGAGCGGCCGTCGCAGTACGACCGCTGGATCCGCTCGCGGCTGCAGTCGGCGATCGCCTCAGTGCGCGCCGGATTCGCCGACTACCGTTTTGATCTCGCGGCCCAGGCCGCCTACGAGTTCACCTGGTACGAGTTCTGCGACTGGTACCTCGAGTTCTGCAAGACCGTGCTGCAATCCGAATCCACCACCGCCGAGGAACGCCGCGCCACGCGGCGCACGCTGCTCGAAACCCTCGAGACGCTGCTCCGGCTGCTGCATCCGCTGATGCCGTTCATCACCGAGGAAATCTGGCAGCGCGTCGCGCCGCGCATTGGCAAGGCGGGCGACTCGGTCATGCGGCAGGCATTCCCCGGCACGGTTGCCGCGCATACCGACACCGAGGCCGAGGAAGCGACGCGCCGTGTCATGGACTTCGTGCTCGGCGTGCGCCGCATTCGCGGTGAGTTCGACTTTGCGCCGTCGGTGGCGCTGCCGGTATTCCTCGAGAACGCCTCCGCCTCGGACCGCGGCCGGCTCGAGGCGGGCGCCGCGGCGATCCGGCGGCTGGCGGGCGTTGGCGAGATCCGCCACCTCGCGCCGCGCGAGGCGGCTCCCCAGTCCGCCACGGCGCTGGTCGGGGGCATGACGATCCACGTGCCGATGGCCGGTCTGATCGACGTGCAGGCGGAACTCGCGCGCCTGGACAAGCGTCGGAGCAGGGTCGGCCAGGACCTGGGCCGGGCCGAGGCGAAGCTTGCGAACGAGAGCTTCGTGCGCAATGCCCCGGCGGAGGTGGTGGCGCAGGAAATGGGCCGCGTCGTTGAGTTCAAGCGTGAACTGGAGCAACTTGCGGAGCAGTACCAGCGGGTAGCCTCCCTGCGATGAAAGCCTTCTCCCAGGCCCCGGACCGCGAGCGCGAGCAACTCCTGGCCGCGCTCACGAGCCTCAACCAGGTGATCCTCGGCAAGGACCGCGAGATCCGGCTCGCTCTGGGCTGCCTCCTGGCGCGGGGGCACCTCCTGATCGAGGACATCCCCGGCGTCGGCAAGACCACGCTCGCCCACGCACTCTCGCGCGTGCTCGGGCTCTCCTACCAGCGCATCCAGTTCACCAGCGACCTGCTGCCCGCCGACGTCATTGGCATCTCGGTCTACGACCGAGCGAGCGGCCGCTTCATGTTCCACCGCGGGCCGGTGTTCGCGCAGCTGGTGATGGCGGACGAGGTGAATCGCGCGACGCCCAAGGCGCAGAGCGCGCTGCTCGAAGCGATGGAGGAGCGCCAGGTCACGGTGGACGGCGAGACGCACCCGCTGCCCGAACCCTTCTTCATCGTGGCGACCCAGAACCCGTCCTTCCAGGTCGGCACCTTCCCGCTGCCCGAATCGCAGATCGACCGCTTCCTGATGCGCATCGAGCTCGGTTACCCGGCCGCCAGCCACGAGCGGCAACTGCTCCGCGGCCGCGACCGGCGCGACCTGCTCGCCGACCTGCCTGCCGTGCTCGATCCAGCCGCGATTCCGGCGCTGCAGAAGCGCGTCCTGGAAGTGCACGCGAGCGATGCGCTGCTCGACTACGTGCAGGCGATCGCGCGCGCGAGCCGCGATGGCGGCCGCCACCAGGCGGGCCTGTCGCCGCGCGCGGTGATTTCGCTGCTGCGCGCAGCGCAAGCCTGGGCCTTCCTGCACGGCCATGCGGGCGTGCTGCCGGAGGACGTGCAGACCGTGCTGCCCGCGGTCGTCGGCCACCGCCTGCGCCCGAAGGACGCCGCAGACCCGCGCGGCCCCGGCGAGGTCGCCGCGGCGCTCCTGAAGTCGGTGCCGATCCCCTGATCACGCGGTAGCCGCGATGTTCGCCTTCATCCGGCGGCGCATGCGCGAGTGGATCCGGCGGCGCCAGGGTCCGGACGCCGGCCCGGTGACGCTGCGCCGCGGCCGCATCTACATCCTCCCGACCGGGCTCGGCGTGGCTTTCGGCGTCATGCTGTTCGCGATGCTGATGGGTTCGCTCAACTACGCGAACAACCTCGGCCTCGGCCTCACCTTCCTTCTGGCGGCGCTCGGCGTCGTCGCGATGCAGGCCTGCCATCGAAACCTCGAGACGCTCATCGCCCGCGAGGCAGGCACCGACCCGCCATTCGCGGGCCAGGACGCGGTGTTCCGGCTGGCGCTCGCGAATCCCGGCGGTTTGCCGCGCCGCGACCTCGAGGCGAGCACCAGTGCAGCCGCCGCGTTGCCGGTGACGGTGGACGCCGCCGGCATCGCGACACTCAGGCTCGCGGTGCCGACGCGGCGCCGCGGCTGGATCGTGCTGGACCGCGTCGAGATCTCGACCCGCTTTCCCTACGGACTGTTCCGCGCCTGGGCCGTGCTGCATCCCGCGCTGCGCTGCATGGTCTACCCAACGCCCGCGGCCGATGCGCCCGCGCCGCCGCCTGCGCCGGGCGAAGCCGGCGGCGGGGCCGCGCGGCGCGGCGAAGACGATTTCGCGGGCCTCAAGGACTACCACCCGGGCGATCCGCCGCGGCACATTGCGTGGAAGGCGTACGCGCGCGTGGACGAGCTGCTGGTGAAGGAATTCAGCGGCGCCGCGGAGCCGGTGCCCATCTTCGATCTCGAGGACACGCCGGGTTCCGGCCTCGAAGCCAGGCTCTCGGTCCTCGCGCGCTGGGTCGTCGATGCGCATGCGCGCGGCGAGACCTTCGGCCTGCGCCTGCCGGGGATCGAGATTCCCCCGCAGCCGGGCGAAGCCCAGCGCCGGCGATGCCTGGCCGCGCTTGCCACCTTCCGCGCGCCAGAGGCCCTCCATGCCTGAGCGCGGCGAGAATCTGCGCCGCCTCGGCTGGACCACGGCGGGACTCGGGGCCGCGCTCGCCCCTCATCTGCTGCACCTGCAACCCTGGATCGCGGCCTTTGCGCTCGCGATCGCTGCCTGGCGCGTGCTCGCCGAACTTCGTGGCTGGCACCTGCCCGGCGGCTGGACGCGTTCGCTGATCGCGCTCGGCGTGACGGTGGCGGTGTTCGGGACCTACTCGACGATCACGGGGCTCGACGGCGGCACGGCGCTGCTCGCGCTGATGTCGGCGCTCAAGCTGCTCGAGACCCGCACGCCTCGCGACCATGTCGTGCTGATCTTCATCGGCTGGTTCCTCTGCCTTGCGGCTTTCCTCTATGCCCAGGGAATGTTGACGGTCGCGTGGGTCCTGCCGACCGTGTGGCTGCTCGCGGCGGCGCTGTTGCCGGTCGCGCGACAGGGCGGCGGCGGCCCGCCGCTCGCGCCATTTCGCACCACCGGTGCGATGCTCCTGAAAGCGGCGCCGGTGGCGCTCGTGCTGTTCCTGTTCTTCCCGCGTCTCGCCGGAAGCTTCTGGGGCGCGCCCTCGACCGAGCGCGCGCTCACCGGGCTCACCGAACAGATGTCGCCGGGCGACATTTCGGACCTCACGCTCAACGACGTCGTCGCGTTCCGGGTGCGCTTCCATGGGGCGCCGCCGCCGCCGCCCGAGCGGTACTGGCGCGGCCCGGTGCTATCCGAGTTCGACGGCTACACCTGGTCGCGCGGCGGTGCGCAGTTCTTCTATCGCCCGCCGGTGAGTCACCTGGGCGCACCGGTGGACTACACCGTGACACTCGAGCCGACCGGCCAGCAGATGCTGTTCGCGCTCGACATGGTGCAGTCCTGGACGCCGGGTCTCGCGCAGCAGATCTGGGACTACGGCCTGCGCACGAGGAGCCCCGTCCACGCGGTCATCCAGTACCAGGCGCGCTCGTACCCGCGCTACACCGCGGGTGTCGAGCTGTCGCCGGCACTGCGCAACCGCAACCTGCAGTTGCCGGCAGAGCGCAACCCGCGCACCTTGGAACTGGCGCGCCGGATGCGCGCCGCCAGCGCCGATGACGGCAGTTACATCCGCTCGGCGCTCGCCATGTTCCGCGAGCAGGAATTCTGGTACACCCTGACGCCACCGGGCCTCGCGCGCGACTCGGTAGACGATTTCCTGTTCAACACGCGCCAGGGTTTCTGCGGGCACTACGCCTCGGCTTTCACCACGATGATGCGCGCGGCGGGCATCCCGGCGCGCGTGGTCGGCGGCTACCAGGGCGGTGACTGGAACCCGATCGGCGGCTACCTGATCGTGCGCCAGTCGCACGCACATGCCTGGTCCGAAGTCTGGCTGCCCGGTTCCGGCTGGGTTCGCCTGGACCCGACCGCCGCGGTCGCGCCGGAGCGCATCGAGCTCGGCATCGAGGCGGCGCTCGCGGGCGAGGAGCTCCTGCCCGGCGCGCTTCGCCGGCAGTCCGAGTTCTGGTGGCAGGCCGGGATGTTCTGGGACAACGTCAATGCGCGCTGGAATGACTGGATCGTCCAGTTCGACCGCGCACGCCAGGAGGCGCTGCTCTCCGGTCTCGGGTTCGGCGAGGCGGATTGGCAGGACTACGCCATGGCGCTCGGCGCCGGGCTCGCCGCCGCCGCCGTCCTGCTGTTCGCCTGGCTCGCGTGGGAATACCGGCCGCGCAGCACGGACCCTGCCGCCGCGAGCTACCGCCGCTTTGCGGCCCGGCTCGCGCGCCGCGGCCTCGCGCCCGAGACCGGCGAGGCGCCGACTGCATTCGCGGCACGCGTCGGCCGGCTGCGCCCGGATCTCGTGCCTGCGGCCGATTCGATCACCGGGCTCTACCTGAGGCTGCGCTACCTGCCGGCCCCGGGGCCTGCCGAAATGCGCCAGCTGCGGCAACTGGTCGCGCATTTCCGGCCGTGACCGCGGCCTGGGCCATTGCGCTCGTCGCCGGCATGGCGGTGCTCGCCTGGATCATCGGCGCGCCGATCCTTGCCGCGCGGCGGCGGCGCGCGCTCGCAGCGCGCGCACTCACGCCGCCGCAGCGGCGAGCGCTCACGGACTGGCTGTCCTGGGTACACGGCATGCCGCCGGAATTGCGCGCGCGCCACGAGCGCCTGGTCGCGGTGTTCCTGGGCGAGAAGCAGTTCATCGGCTGCGGCGGTCTCGAGCTCTCGCCGGACATGCGGGTCGCGATCGCGGCCCAGGCCTGCCTGCTGGTGCTCGGGCGCGACACCCACGTCTACGATGCGTTGCGCTCGGTGCTCGTCTATCCGTCGCAGTTCCGGGTGCCCGGCGAGTGGCAGGACGAGCATGGCGTCGTGACCGAGGAATCTCGCGAACTTTCGGGCGAATCCTGGGACGTGAGCCGCGTGATCCTGTCCTGGGAGGATGTGGACAGCCGCGGTGCCCCGGGCGAGGCCTACAATGTCGTGATCCACGAGTTCGCACATTACCTCGACCATGAGAGTGGCGGCGCACCCTGGATCGAGGACCCGGAAATGCGCCGCCGCTGGCAGCGACTGCTCGACCGGGAACTCGAAGCGCTGCGCGCAAGGGCGGACGCCGGCGCGCGCACTTTTCTCGACCCCTACGCCGCCGAGGATCGCGGCGAATTCTTCGCGGTCGCGAGCGAGACCTTCTTCGAGGAGCCGGAGGCTTTCGCTCGCGAGCGGCCCTCGCTCTATCGTGCGTTCGCGGATCTCTACCGTCTCGACCCGGCTGCCTGGGTCAGGAGCGCGGGGTGACAGGCGCCGCCCCCGGCCGTGCGTGCCACAGCAGCCAGGCGCCGCCCGCGAACAGCACGATGATGGACAGGATGCCGGCGCGCGTGCTGCCGGTCGCGAGCGCGGTGACGCCGACCAGCAACGGCCCGAGCACCGCCGCGAACTTGCCCATCATGTTGTAGAAGCCGAAGAACTCGCCCTGCTTGCCGGCGGGCACCAGCGAGGCGAAGTACGAGCGCGACAGCGACTGAATGCCGCCCTGCACCAGGCCGATGACGCCTGCGAGCCAGTAGAAATGCGTGACTTCACTCATCCACCAGGCGGCGATTGTCGCCACGGAATAGACAGCGATCGCGATGAAGATGCCGTTGCGCGCGCCGATCCTCGCCCCGAGCGCGCCGAATGCGAGCGCCGCCGGGAATGCGACGAACTGCGTGATCAGGAGTGCGGCGATCAGGCTCTGCTGCGGAAATCCGAGCGACAGCCCGAAGTCCACCGCCATCTTGATGATCGTGTTGACCCCGTCGATGTACATCCAGTACGCGAGCAGGAACCACGCCAGCGTCCGGTAGCGGCGGATCTCGCGCACCGTGGCGGCAAGCTCGTGCCAGCCGGCGCGCGCGGCGGCCGGGAGCGCGAGTGGCGCCGCCGGCTTCTGTTCGCGCACCCAGAGGAACGCGGGCACCGAGAACAGCATCCACCAGGCCGCGACCATCGGGAAGGCGATGCGCACTGCTCCCGCCGCATCCGCGAGGCCGAAGCGTTGCGGGCTCGCGACCATGGCGACGTTCAGGAGCAGCAGGAGCCCGCCGCCCAGATAGCCCGCCGCGAAGCCATAGGCCGAGACCAGGTCGTACTCGCGCCGCTCCGCCACGTCCACCAGCAGCGAATCATTGAAGGT
Source organism: Gammaproteobacteria bacterium (assembly GCA_052386355.1). GTDB lineage: Bacteria > Pseudomonadota > Gammaproteobacteria > Steroidobacterales > Steroidobacteraceae > SCUD01. The sequence continues at coordinate 9,543 of JBQTKF010000131.1, read as the reverse complement.
CACGCCGCCGGCGAAGCCCAGGCCCGCGAGCGAGTAGACCAGCGCCGCCGCCATCCACTCGCCCTGCCCGACACAATAGAGCGCCGCGGTCATCGCCGCGCCCAGCACCGTGAAGAAACCCAGCAGGCGCAGGCGTGCACCGCCGCGATCCGCCATCGCGCCCAGCAGCGGTGCCATCAGCGCAACCAGGAAGCTGCCCGCACTGTGCGTGAGCCCGAGCTGAAGCGTGCTGACGGAGGCCTCGGCGCCGGCACTCCAGTATTGCTTGAAGAACACCGGGAAGAAACCCGCCATCACCGTCGTGGCGAATGCCGAGTTGGCCCAGTCGTATAGCGCCCAGGCGACGATCGGGCGGCGCAGCAGCACCTGCTTCATGCGGCCGCCGCCAGGTGCTCGCGCGTCTCGCGGAACGCGAGCCCCGGGAAGCGCTCGATCGCCAGCTGGAGATTGACGCGTGTCGGCGCGAGGTAGACGAGCTCTCCGGCATGGTCGAGCGCCAGATGTTCATGCGCGCGTTCGCGCAGCTGCGCAACCTTCATCGGGTCGCCGTCCGCGATCCAGCGCGCAGTCACGACATTGACCGGCTCGAAGGCGCAAGTGACGCCGTACTCGTCGGCGAGCCGGAATGCCACGACGTCGAATTGCAGCGGCCCGACTGCGCCCAGGATCAGCTCGTTGTTGCGCAGCGGGCGGAACAGCTGCGTCGCTCCCTCCTCGCACAACTGGTCGAGTCCCTTCTGGAGGGCCTTCATGCGCAGCGGGTCCTTGAGCACCGCGCGGCGGAACAGCTCCGGGGCGAAATTCGGGATGCCGGTGAAAACGAGCGGCTCGCCTTCGGTGAAAGTGTCGCCGATGTTGATGGTGCCGTGATTATGCAGGCCGATGATATCGCCGGCCCAGGCCTCGTCCGCCTGCTGGCGGTCCGCCGCCATGAAGGTGAGCGCGTCCGCGATGCGCACTTCCTTGCCGAGACGCACGTGGTGGAGCCGCATGCCGCGCCGGTAGCCGCCGGAGCAGATGCGCAGGAAAGCGATGCGGTCCCTGTGTCCCGGGTCCATGTTGGCCTGGATCTTGAACACGAACCCCGCCAGCGCCGGTTCCGCGGGCTGCACCACACGCGTCGTCGTCGCCCGGGGGCGCGGCGCCGGCGCATGGCGCACGAAGGACTCGAGAAGTTCCTCGACGCCGAAGTTGGCGAGCGCCGATCCGAAGTGCACCGGCGTCTGCCGGCCCGCGAGGTACTCGGCCACGTCGAATGGCGGCAGCACGCCGCGCACCAGTTCGACCTCCTCGCGGAAGGCGGCCGCGGCGGCGCCGAGGAACTCGGATGCCGCGGCGCTCGCAAGCCCGTCGATCGCGCGATTCTGCCCGAGGCGGCCGCTGAGCTGGCCCTCGTAGGCATGGATGCGGTCCCGGCCGAAGTGATAAATGCCGGAGAGCTCGCGGCCCATGCCGATGGGCCAGGTGACCGGGGCACAGCGTATGCGCAGGATGCGCTCGACCTCGTCCAGCAGCTCGATCGGCGCGCGGCCGTCGCGGTCGAGCTTGTTGATGAAAGTCATGATCGGCGTGTCGCGCAGCCGGCACACCTCCATCAGCTTGATGGTGCGCTCCTCGACGCCCTTGGCGCAGTCGATGACCATGAGCGCGGAATCCACGGCTGTCAGCGTGCGGTAGGTGTCCTCGGAGAAGTCCTCGTGCCCCGGTGTATCGAGCAGGTTGACGATGCGGTCACAAAACGGGAACTGCATCACCGAGGAAGTGACCGAGATGCCGCGCTGCTGCTCGAGCCGCATCCAGTCGGAAGTCGCATGGCGCGCGGCCTTGCGCCCCTTGACGGTGCCGGCCATCTGGATCGCGCCGCCGAACAGCAGGAGCTTCTCGGTCAGCGTGGTCTTCCCCGCGTCCGGATGCGAGATGATCGCGAAGCTGCGTCGGCGGCTGATTTCGTCGGCTGGGGCGTTCATGGAGCGGCTCACGCGGGGCGCGCTAGGATAAAAGGGGACGCACCCCTATTTCCAGTTGGCGGCCGCGCATTCGGTGATACGCCTGCTGGAAATGGGGGTGCGTCCCCTCTATGCCAGCGCGCCGAGCTCCAGCCGGTAGACCAGCGCGTCCTCGCGCCCTGCGTGCGCCTGGTAGTAGCCGCGGCGCTGGCCGACGCACTCGAATCCGAGCGTCCGGTACAACGCGATCGCCGCGCGATTGCTGCGCCGCACCTCGAGGAAGGCGTCACGGACGCCCCGGTCGCGCGCATGCGCGAGGAGCGAGAGCAGCAACGCCCGGCCAATGCCGCGCCGCCGCTCCTCCTCCGCGATGCATAGATTGAGCACATGGGCCTCGCCCGCCCCCATCGAGAGCACGGCGTACCCGCAGACGCCGGCGTCCGTTTCGACGACCACGCAGTGATAGCCCACGCGCAGGCAGTCGGCGAAGATCTGGTCGCTCCAGGGAAATGCGTAGGACGCGCGCTCAAGCCCGGCGACGCGCGCCAGGTCCGCGGGCGCCATCGGCCGCAGGCGCCAGTCGCGCCGCGCCAGTTCGTCACGCGCCGTGGCCACGGAAACTTCCGAGCACCTGGAGCGCCAGCTTCAGGTCGGTCCACGACTTGCGCTTTTCGCCCGGCGAGCGCAGCAGGTAGGCGGGATGATAGGTCACGACCACCGGCACGCCGGCGAAGTCGTGCACGCGCCCGCGCAGGCGCGCGAGCGCCTCCTCGCGGCCCAGCAGGCGCTGCGCCGCGATGCGCCCGACGCACAGGATCGCCGCCGGACCCAGCAGTTCGATCTGGCGGCGCAGGTACGGCAGGCAGCGGTCCGACTCCTCCTGGCTCGGGTCGCGGTTGTTCGGAGGACGGCAGTTATGCACGACACCTCCTGCAGTCACGAAATTGTGCGTCTCCTCGACGTCGATGCAGAAAAATGTCGTATCCGTTCGCTCTCGATCCGTCACGTCCTCGACTTCAACAGCATCGAACATCACCTGAGCAGGTTCGCGAACCAGACGACCAGGATCGAACGTGATTCGCCGGGCGATGTCCGGGTGCAGCTTGTAGCGCATCGCCGGGGGAACATAGGGTGCAATCAGCTCCGACAGCTGTCGAGTCGCCGCCAAGTCGAAATGCAGCCGTCCGCGAACTGCGTTTGCCCGGATTCCGAGTCGCAGCAGGCCTTCAACAAGTATGCGGAGGCCATGCTCATCGAACCCGCAGGTCGCAATCTCGGCCAGTGGCTGTCGGTCCCGACGGATGCGCATGTGGCCGTCATCCATGAACCAGATGGCCAGCATCCGCTCGTTGAGCCGCGTAGCCATCCACGCCGGCACACGCTTCCTGGCCCGATAGAAATCCTGTCGGAGGATTCGCAGGGCGCGATGAGCGCGCGTGAAGACATGCACGATTGGATGCGCCTTTGGCGCTCCGGAGACTGCTGCAACCAAAGCCTCTCCGACGGTGGGCCCAAGCTCCGCAAGAAGACCGACTTTGAACTGCGCATAGTCTCGCTGTTTGATGGAATGACTGAAGGAAAGCAGCGACGTGCCTTGCCTGAGGTGGCCATCGCCGAGCAGCGATCCGCACACAACATCGAATGCGAGTGGACTCAAGCCTTGCCCAGTCGCAACTCGGTCACCCGGAGCAAGCTCTTCGACAGGAATGAAGCCGCGTTCGGTCAGCACGGGGTGGTCCCCTGTCAGCTGAATGCCGACGCGATGCACACCGGCGTTCCTGGCCGAGCTGTAGCTCAGGCGGAATACGCGTCGGTTTCCGACGTGCGACTCGTGCCAACCGACCACCCGGCGCGGCACGGTGCGGCCTTCAGAATCCACTGACATGACGCGACCGGCGTACTTCGACCTCACGAGACGTCCGATGCGCTCCCAGGAGCCGTCTTCCAATTGGACCAGCGCGTTGTATCTCAAGCACTTGAGGACATTCGCTATATACACGTCCCTGCGCTCGAATCCCGCGGCGCGCAGCATGGAGTTCAGCAGCATGCCGGCGCGTCCCACGAAGGGCTCGCCCTGCCGGTCCTCCTCCGCGCCCGGCGCCTCGCCGACGACCATCAGGCGCGCGCTGCGGTCGCCGGTGCCGAACACCGTCTGGGTCCGCGTCTCGCAGAGGCCGCAAAGCCGGCAGCCGCGCACGGCAGCTGCCAGTTCATCCCAGCCGGGCATCGCGGCGGCGCGCCCGCGCGGCACATAGGCGATGACGCCCATCGCGTCCAGGACCGCAAACCGGCGCGCTTCCACCCGCTCAGCCCTGGGCGGCGCCCGCGGCGCGTGGCCGGCGGCGCAGCTTGACCCAGCTCCAGACCAGGGGACCGGACACCGCATAGCCGGAGAAGAGCAGGAACAGCACAACCGGCGGGTCGATCGCGATCAGCGCGATCACGAGCGGCACCAGCAGCAGTCGCGAATAGCGCACGCGCTCGCCGGCCGCGCGGTCCTTGAAGCTGCGGTAAGGGATGCGGCTCACCATCAGCGTGCCGGCGAGGGCGGTGACGCCGAAAGCGACCACCAGCCCCGGCAATCCCGTCACGTCGAGGCCGAGCAGGCCGCCGTCCTCGTACTTGTGCACCGTGCCCACGAAGGCGGCGACGATCGCCGCCGCCGACGGGCTGGGCAGGCCCTCGAAGTAGCGCTTGTCCTGGATGGCCGCGCGGGCATTGAAGCGCGCGAGGCGCATGGCCGCGGCGGCCGCGAAAAAGAATGCGGCGATCCATCCGAACCGCCCCCAAGCGGCGCCGTACTCGGCGATGCGCGCCATGCCCCACTGGTAACAGACGATGGACGGCGCGACGCCGAAGGCGACCATGTCCGCGAGGCTGTCGAACTCCTTGCCGAACGCGGTCTCGGTGCCCATGAGGCGCGCCACGCGCCCGTCGAGGCCGTCGAAGATCATCGCGCCGAAGATCGCGACCGCCGCGCGGTCGAAATTGCCGTCGATGGCCGCGACGATGGCATAGAAGCCGCCGAACAGGCAGACGGTCGTCAGCAAGTTCGGCAGCAGGTAGATCCCGCGGCGCGTGCGGATTTCGTTGAAGTCCACTTTCATGCGGCTGGCAATGGCAAGGCCAACGATCAGCGCCTAAGATACCGCGCTTTGGGGCCGCCGACACGCCGCGGCCCGCGGTGAGCCATGCGACTGTCCAGCAACCCGATCCAGAACCTCAAGGAAGTGCCGGCCGACGCGGAGATTACGAGCCATCGCCTGATGCTGCGCGCCGGGCTGATCCGGCGCGTCGCGGGCGGCCTCTACACCTGGCTGCCGATCGGTTTGCGGGTGCTGCGCAAGGTCGAGCGTGTGATCCGCGAGGAGATGGACCGCGCCGGGGCGCTCGAGATCTCGATGCCGGTGGCGCAACCCGCGGAGCTCTGGGTCGAGTCCGGGCGCTGGGACCAGTTCGGCCCGGAACTGCTGCGCTTCAAGGACCGCCACGAGCGCGACATGGTGCTAGGGCCCACGCACGAGGAAGTCGTCACCGATCTCGCGCGGCGCGAGCTCAAGAGCTACCGCCAGCTGCCGGTGAACTTCTACCAGATCCAGACCAAGTTCCGGGACGAGATCCGCCCGCGCTTCGGCGTGATGCGCGCGCGCGAGTTCGTGATGAAGGACGCCTACAGCTTCCACGCCGACGAGGCCTCGCTCGCGGAAGGTTATCGGAAAATGTACGACGCCTACAGCGCGATCTTCACGCGCCTCGGCCTGCGCTTTCGCGCGGTGCATGCGGACACCGGCGCGATCGGCGGCAGCGCCTCGCAGGAGTTCCATGTGCTCGCCGACTCGGGCGAGGACGCGATCGCGTTCTCCGACGGAGACGATTACGCCGCCAACCTCGAGCTGGCCGAGGCGCTGGCGCCGACCGCGCCGCGGGCCGCGCCGCGCGAGACGATGCGCGAGGTCGCGACGCCGGGCGCGCGTACCATCGCCGAGGTCTCGGCGCTGCTGAAGCTGCCGCCCGCGCGGCTGCTGAAGACGCTGGTCGTCGAGGGCGCGGACGGCGGGCTCGTCGCGCTCGCGGTGCGCGGCGACCACGAATTGAACGCGGTCAAGGCGCAGAAGCTGCCTCAGGTCGCGAAGCCGCTCAGGATGGCGGATGCCGCGCGCATCTCATCGGTGGCGGGCTGCGAGCCCGGGTACCTCGGTCCGGTCGGACTCGCGATGCCGGTCGTCGCCGACCGCTCTGCGGCGGCGCTCGCCGACTTTGCCTGCGGCGCGAACCGGCGCGACGCGCACCTGGCCGGCGTCAACTGGGCCCGCGACCTGCCGGAGCCCGCGGTCTCGGACCTGCGCAACGTCGTCGAAGGCGACCCGAGCCCGGGCGGCCGCGGCCGGCTGGCGGTCGCGCGCGGCATCGAGGTTGGTCACATTTTCCAGCTCGGGCGCAAGTACAGCGAAGCGATGGGCGCTACCGTGACGGACGATGAAGGCCGCACCATCGTCATGAGCATGGGCTGCTACGGCATCGGCGTCACGCGCATCGTCGCGGCCGCCATCGAGCAGGGGCACGACGAGCGCGGGATCATCTGGCCCGCGCCGCTCTCGCCATTCGACGTCGTGCTGGTCGGCCTCAACTGGGAGAAGGCCGCCGCCGTGCGCGACGCCGCGGAAGCGCTGTACCACGGGCTTGTCGAAGCCGGCATCGAGGCCCTGCTCGACGACCGCGACGCGCGCCCCGGCGTCAAGTTCGCGGACGCCGAACTCATCGGCATCCCGCACCGCGTCGTGGTTTCCGAGCGCGGCCTGGCCGCCGGCAAGCTCGAGTACCGCCACCGGCGCGCCACCGCCAGCGAGGACGTCCCGCTCGAATCGGCGCTGCCGTTCCTGCGCGATCGGCTCGCCGCATCACGGTGAACGGGCCATCATGGCTCGCCGCGCACTGATCGCGCTCGCCGCGCTCGCCGCCTGCGCGCTGCCCGCCGCGGCGGCGGCGAGCGGCCAGCGCGACCCCGGACTGCGCGAGGTGATCGCCGCGGCGATCCGCGCCACACCGTGCTTCGAAGGCAAGTACGACGACGTCGTCTGGTACGCGCTGTTCCGCCCGCGCGTCGAGGCGCGGCTGCGCCAGCAACCACAGGACCTTCGCCTCGGCAAGGACGTGGGCGCGGCCGCGGAGCGCATCCTGCGCGCGGTGCACTGCGAATCGAACAAGCACACGATGCTGCGCGACCGGCCCCAGCTGGTGCTCGCCGTCATCGACGTCGAGAGCGCATTCGATGCGTTCGCCGTGTCGTCCGCGGGCGCGGTCGGCCTGATGCAGGTGATGCCGTTCTGGCCCAACGAACTCGGACTGTCGACTCGGGACCTGATCGACGTCGAACTGAACATCCGCATGGGCACCAGCATTCTCGCCTACTACCTGGACCGCGAGCGCGGCGATTACCGCCGCGCGCTCGGGCGCTACAACGGCAGCCTCGGCAAACGCCAATACCCGGACCTGGTGCTTGGGCGCCTGCAGTCGCGCTGGCGCCGCTAGCGCCGCTACCGCGCCAGGAAACCGGCCGGCCAGCGCTCTGAGGCCGGGTCGATCTCCTCGACTTCGACCGAATCGACGGCAGCCATCGGCGGGCCGCGGTGCAACCACGCGACCAGACTGCCGAGCGCTTCCGCGCCGCCCGCCGCCATCACCAGCACGCTGCCGTCCGGCATGTTTTCGGCGCGGCCTCGAAGCGCGAGCGCCTGCGCGACCTCTGCAGTGCTCGCGCGGAAGAACACGCCCTGCACGCGCCCGCGCACGCGCACGCGCCGCGCCGCCGGTGGAATGCGACTAGAATCGTCCATGGCCGACATCCTGGTACTTTACTACTCGCGGCACGGCACGACGGCGGAGCTCGCGCGCATGGTCGCGCGCGGCGTGGAAGGCGTCGCCGGCGCACGCGCCCGGATGCGCACGGTCCCGCCGCTCGCGGGCGCTTCCATGCCCGCCGTGCCGCAGGATGGCGCGCCCTATGCGATGCACGACGACCTGCGCGAGTGCGCCGGTCTCGTGCTCGGCAGCCCCGTGCGCTTCGGCAACATGGCGGCGCCGCTGATGGCATTCTTCGATTCGACGTCGGCCCTCTGGCTGACGGGCGTGCTGGCCGGCAAGCCCGCGGCCGCCTTCACGTCCGGGAGCACGATGCACGGCGGCCAGGAGACCACGCCGCTCGGCATGCTGCTACCGCTCTTGCACCACGGCATGCTGATCGTCGGCCTGCCGTTCACCGAAGCGGCGCTTTCCACGACGACTGCTGGCGGCACGCCCTACGGCGCGAGCCGCGTCGTCCGTGACGGCGGCTCACGTGCCCTGAACGATGAGGAACGTCAGCTCGCGCAGGCGCTCGGACGGCGCGTCGCCGCCATCGCGCTTCGCACTTCCGCCGCCGGCGCATGAGGGGCGCGGGCGCGCGGCGCGCTGCGCTCGCCGCCTGGCTCGCGTTGATCGCCTCGGTCGTCGCCTGGCCGTTCGCGGCGCCGGACACCGGCGACGCGTTCGCGCTGGTCGCGGGCCTGCCGCTCCTGCTGCCGTTGCGCGGGATTGCGCGCGGCGCGCGGCGGACGCTGTCCTGGGCGCCGCTCGCCGAAGTGCCTGCGCTCGCGCTCGCGCTCATGGAAGTCATCGCGAATCCGGCCGCGCGCCCGGTGGCCGCGGCGACGCTCGCGCTCGTCCTGCTCGCATTCGCGGCGGTCATCGCGGCGCTGCGCGCCCTGCCGCGCGGCTGACTCAGCTGCCGCGCGCGAGCCAGTCCCGCACGAACGGCACGGTCAGGCGCCGCTGGGCGGCCAGCGACTCGGCATCGAGCTCGTCCAGCAGGCGGCAGAGTGCGGCGAAGTCGCGCGGCGCGCGACGCGTCAGGTAGGTCAGCGTTTCCGGCGGCAATTGCAGACCGCGGTGGCGCGCGCGCCTCAGCAGCGCTTCGGCCTGGTCGGTCTCGCCGAGCGGCTGCAGCCGGTGTACCTGCGAGGCCGCCAGGCGCGACGCCAGGTCCGGCAGCCTGATGGCGAGCGCCGCGGGCGCCTGCGCCGCCGCGAGCACCAGCCGGCCGCGCTGCTCCGCGAGGTCGTTCCAGAGCGTGAACAGCGCGCGCTCCCAGTCCGCGTGGCCGGCGATCGACTGCACGTCGTCGAGCGCGACCAGGCCGATGCGTTCGAAGCCGGCCAGCATGCCGGGGTCGCTGTCGCGCACCCGCGCGAGCGGCAACCACGCGGCGGTCAGGCCGATCTCGCCGGCTCGTGCGCAAGCGGCCTGCAGCAGGTGGCTCTTGCCGGATCCCGCCGGGCCGTGCAGCCAGAGCGGCGGCCCGGCGGCCGGCCCGGATTGCCGCGCGAGCGCGGCAACCGCCTCGCGGTTCGGGCCCTCATGAAAGGTCTCGAACCGGTGCGTGACCGCGAGCTGGACACCGAGCGGCAGCTGCCGCATGGGTTCAGGGTTCCCTAGGGAAGCTCTGCACCGGTGGCATGGAGCGCGTTGCGCGCGCGCCGCGCAGCCACCAGGCGCGACCGACGAAGTGTGGTGAATCCACACGCGCAGGGAGCAACGCCGTGGCGGCGCGGCCCGCGCGCAA
>JBQTKF010000130.1:0-7735 GCA_052386355.1 Gammaproteobacteria bacterium | reverse complement strand
GGCCGCAGCCGCGCTTGCCGCGCGAGCGCGCGCGCTCGGCGCCTCCGCCCACCATCAGGTGGATGCGCGCCGCGAGTACTTCGAGCGCGTGCTCAAGTGGCTGTTGATGGGCAATGTGCGCCGCGGCGGCCTTTATCCGCTCTGCGTCGGCGCCGAACGCTCGATCCAGGCGCAGACCGTCGCGTCCATGGCGCACATGCTCGGCACCCGCACGGTCGCGCACGGCTGCACCGCGGCCGGCAATGACCAGGTGCGCTTCGAGGTGGCGCTTCGCACGCTCGCGCCCGGACTCGAAATCCTGGCGCCGGTGCGCGACCAGGCGTTCAAGCGGCCGGACCAGCTCGCGTACCTCGAAAAGCGCGGGCTGCCGGTGCCGGCGCACGGCGCTGCCTATTCGACCAACCGCGGACTCTGGGGCGTCACGATCGGCGGCCGCGAAACGCTCACGTCGACGGGCAGCATCCCGGAATCCGCCTGGGTGCTGTCCGCGGATGCGTTCACGAGCCCGCGCGAGCCGCGCCGCGTGAGCATCGGCTTCGCGCAGGGTGTGCCGGTGTCGCTCGATGATGAACCGCGGGATCCCGTCGCGCTGATCGAGAAGCTCGAGGCCGTCGCCGCGCCCTACGGCATCGGCCGCGGCATCCATCTCGGCGACACCATCATCGGCGGCAAGGGCCGCGTCGCCTTCGAGGCGCCCGCCGCCTGGGTGCTGATCGAGGCCCACCGTGAACTCGAGAAGTTGGTGCTGACCGCACGCCAGCAGCGCATCAAGGACCAGGCCGCCGCTGCCTACGGCGATCTCGTGCATGAAGGCCAGAACCTCGACCCGGTGTGCCGCGACATCGAGGCGCTCCTCGCCTCTTCGCAGGCGCGCGTGACCGGGACCGTCACCGTGCTGCTGCGCCCGGGTTCCGCCTTCGTCGAGGGCGTCGAGTCGCCGCACTCGCTGATGAAGGCGAGCAAGGGCGTCTACGGCGAGGCGGCCGGCGAATGGACCGCGGAGGACGCCCGCGGATTCTCGAGGATGGTTGCCTTGCCCGGCGTGTTCTGGACGCGCGCGGGCGGCGAGGGCCCGACGCAATGATGAAGTCGATCATCGTGGACAAGATCGCCTCGGTCACGCAGGCCTGCGGCCTGAAGCACGAGCTTCGCATTTCCACGGACATTCCCTGCGAGGAAGGCGTGGTGCTCGCGGTCGAAATCCTGACCGACAAGGCGAACTACAACACGCTCGAACTCACCAGCGGGCGCATGGCCAAGGTCGCGCGCGGCAACGTGGTCGTGGGCGCACTTGGCCACCGCAAGGCGCTGTTCGGCTATTCCGGCCACCTGCCCGAAAAGCTCGCGGCCGGGGACGTGATCCAGATGCTGAACATCGGCGGCGTGCTCGGCGTGTGCGACTCGGCGAATCCCGAGAAGGGGCGGCCCTTCGACTGCCGCGTGCTCGGCGTCGTGCTGCACTTCCCCTACCTCGGCGAGCGAATCGGCGTGCCGGCCCGCGTCGGCGCGCGCCGGCTCGACCCCGACGCGAAGCTCGACACGAACGGCGTGCCGGTCGTGGCGCTCGCCGGCACCTGCATGGAAGCCGGCAAGACCGCGGCGGCCTGCGCGATGATTTCGCGCATGCGCCACCGGGGTCTCTCGGTGGACGCCTTCAAGGCGACCGGCGTCTCGCTCCGTCGCGACATCCTCGCGATGGAGGATTCGGGCGCGCGCCGCTCCGCGATCTTCACCGACTTCGGCGTGGTCACGACGACCACGAAGAACGGCCCCGCCCTGACGCGCACGATGCTGACCGAGATGGCAGCAGGCAGGCCCGACGTGATCGTGTTCGAGCTGGGCGACGGGATACTGGGCGCCTACGGCGTCGAGGCCATCCTCGACTCCCCTGACATCCGCCAGGCGCTCACCGCCGTGGTCCTGTCGGCCAATGATCCGGTCGCGGCCTGGGGCGGCGTCAAACTGCTGCGCGAGCGCTTCGGCATCGACCCGGCCGTCGTGACCGGTCCCTCGACCGACAACTCCGTGGGCGTGGACATCATCCGCGAACAGCTCGGCGTGCCCGCGTTCAATGCGATGACGAGTGGCGCCGCGCTCGGCGACTGCGTGATCTCGGCGGTCGGCCTCGAGAAAATCGCGCATTCCGGGGAACTCGCCGAATGACCGCGAAGACGCCGGCGGTGATCCTGGGCGGCACCGGCTACGTGGCCGGTGAACTGCTGCGCCTGACGCTCGCGCACCCGCGCCTGGAACTCGCGGCCATCGCTTCCGACAGCAAGCCTGGCGAGCCGGTCGCGAACGCATTCCCCCACCTCGCCCCGGCCTGCGACGGGCTGCGTTACGTCTCGATCGAGCAGGCCGGCGATGTCGTCGCGAAGACGCCGCGGGCCGCGTTGCTCGCGGCCGCTCCGCACGGCGTGTCGCATGTCCTCATAGACGGCATCCTGAAGAAGGCGGAAATGGCGGGCGCGAACCCGGCCGTCGTCGACATCTCGGCCGACTACCGCTATGCGGACCTCGGGGAATACGAGCGCGTGTACAAGCACCCGCACGGCGCACCCGCGCGCGCGAAGCAGTTCAGCTGCGCCGTTCCCGAGCACCTCGATCGCTCGCCCACGCCGCACGTCGCCCACCCCGGCTGCTTTGCCACGGCGACGCTGCTCGCCTGCGTGCCGCTCCTCAAACTCGGCCTCACGGAAGGCCCGATCTTCGTTTCGGCAGTCACGGGCTCGACCGGCGCGGGCAGGAGCCCCATCCCGGGCACGCATCATCCGCAGCGCCACAGCGACCTGTATTCCTACAACGCCCTCACCCATCGCCACGCCGCGGAAGTGCGCGCGCTCGCACGCGCCGCTTCGGGCCGCGACTGGCAGCTTGCCTTCGTGCCGCACTCGGGCCCGTTCGCGCGCGGCATCCATGCGACCGTACAGGCGAAGCTGGCGAGGCCGCTGGACACCCCGGCCGCGATCTCGGTGCTTGCCGGCTTCTATGCCGGCAAGCCGTTCGTGCGCGTGCAGCCCGATCCGCCGCGCGTCAAGGACGTCGTCGCGAGCAACTACGCGCACCTTTCGGCCGCGGCGGACGGCGGCACCATCGTCGTGATGTCGGTGGTGGACAACCTGGTCAAGGGCGCCGCCGGCGGCGCGATGCAGTGGATGAACCGGCTGCTCGGCTTCGACGAGACCGCAGGGTTGACCGCGCCGGCGCCCGGGTGGACCTGATGAATCTCCCGGTTCCTCTGGACCACCTGGCGCCCGTCTTTGTCCAATACCCGATCGAAGTCGTGTCGGCCGAGGGCGTCTGGCTCACGACACGCGACGGGCGCCGGATCCTCGACCTTTACGGCGGCCACGCCGTCGCCGCGCTCGGCTACGGTCATCCCGCCTGGCTCGCCGCGCTGAATGCCCAGGCGCACACCGCGCATTTCCAGAGCAATGCGGTGCCCATGGCGGTGCGCACCGAAGCCGCGCGCCGCCTGGTGGCCTTCTCGCGGCTGCCCCTCGAAACGGTCTTCTTCGTCAATACCGGCGCGGAGGCCAACGAGAATGCGATCAAGCTCGCCTGCCGCGTGACCGGCCGTGCGCAGGTGGTTGCGGTCGAGGGCGGATTCCACGGCCGCACCGCGGCTGCGGGGGCCGTCACCTGGGGCTCGATGGCGAAATGGTACGGCTTCCCGCGCGCGCCATTCGACGTCGCCTTCCTGCCGCGCCGCGACGCCGGCGCGCTCGCCGCCGGCATCACGGAAGCGACCGCGGCCGTGATCGTCGAACCGGTGCAGGGCGTCGGCGGCGCCTTCGACATGGGCCGCGACTACCTCGCGGCGCTGCGCCGTCGCTGCGACGAGACCGGCGCGATGCTCATTTTCGACGAGGTTCAGTGCGGCATGGGCCGGACCGGCCATCCGTTCGCGGCCAAACTGTACGGCGTCGTGCCCGACATGATCACGACCGCGAAGGCGCTCGGCGCCGGGTTTCCGGTCGGCGCCCTGCTGATGGGAAAGCGCGCGGCAAGCGCGCTCAAGCCCGAGCTGCTCGGCACGACCTTCGGCGGCGGCCCGCTTGCCTGCGCGGTCGTGATCGCGGTCATCGACGCGATCGAACGCTGGAATCTGCTCGACAATGTCCGCAAGGTCTCGAAGCTGATCCGCGACAGCTGCGTCGTCGGGCCGATAACCGGCACGCAGGGCGAGGGATTCCTGCTGGGTTTGCGCACGCGCCCGCCCGCGAAGGAAGTGCACGCCGCGCTCCTCGGACGCGGAATCCTGGCCGGCACCAGCGGGGATCCGCAGGTGCTGCGGCTGCTGCCGCCCTTCACGCTGGAGGCCGCGCAGGTTTCGCTGCTCCGCGATGCGCTCGCCGGAATCCCGGCATGAGGAATTTCCTCGACCTCGCCGACTTCGAGCGAGACCAGGTCGTGGACCTGCTCGGGCTCGCAGACCGGCTGCGCGAGCAGCCGGAGCCCGGCGCGCTCGCGGGCCGCATCCTGGGGCTCCTGTTCTTCAACCCTTCGCTGCGCTCGCTGACTTCCATGCGCGTCGCCATGGCGCGGCTCGGCGGCGAGTCGGTGGTCGTCACGCCGGGCGCCGGCAGCTGGCAGCTCGAGACGAGAAGCGGCATCGCGATGACCGGTGCCGCCGCCGAGCACATCCGCGAGGCGATCCCGGTGCTCGATTCGTACTGCGACGCCCTCGGCGTGCGCTTCTTCGCGGACGGGCGCGATCTCGCGGCCGACCTTTCCGAGCGCACCTTCACGGCCATTGCGGCGCTCTGCCGCAACCCGCTCATCAACCTCGAATCGGCGGCCAATCATCCCTGCCAGGCGCTGGCGGACTGGAAGACGCTCGACGACCTCGCCGTGCCGCGCCGCGGGCGCTTCGTGCTGGCCTGGGCCAACCACCCGCGGCCCCTGCCGCTCGCGGTGCCCGCCGCCGTGTCGCAGATGGCGGCGCTGCGCGGCATGGAGGTCATCGTGCTGCGGCCCGAAGGCTATGCGCTGCCCGCGGCCGTCATGGACAAGGCCCGCCGCGCGGCTGCGGCTTCGGGCGGCAGCATCACCGAGACCGACGATCATGAGGCCGCGCTCGCCGGCGCCCACGCCGTCTATGCCAAGGAATGGGGCTCGACGGTGCACTATGGCGATGCCGAGGCGGATGCCCGCATGCGCGCCGGCCTCGGCGACTGGATGGTGCGCGAATCGTGGTTCGCGAAGGCGGCGCCCGGCTGCCACCTGATGCACTGCCTGCCGGTGCGCCGCAACGTCGCGATCTCGGACGAGGCGCTCGACGGGCCCCGAAGCCGCGTGTTGCAGCAGGCGCACAACCGCCTGGTGGTGCAGATGGCGGTACTCTATCGGCTGCTCGGCGGCAACGGCCGCCGGCATTGAATTGAGGGGAGCGAAGGTACGATGGTGATTCACCGGATCGACCAGGCCGCGGTGATCGCGGCGCTCAGGGGCGCGGCGCCCTACATCCGCCTGTACAAGGGCAAGACCTTCGTGATCAAGGCCGGCGGGGCCGTGTTCGGCGACGTCCATGCGACGCGCGCGTTGGTCGAGCAGATCGCGATCCTGCACCACCTCGGCATCCGCGTCGTGCTGGTGCACGGTGGCGGTCCGCAGCTCGACGAGATGCAGCGCTCGCTCGGCATCGAGCCCCGCATGGTGCGCGGGCGGCGCGTCACCGACGACAAGTCGATCGACGCGACCACCATGGTGCTGAACGGGCTCATCAACACGCGGATCCTCGCCGCTTGCCGCGAGCTCGGCATCGATGCGGTCGGCCTCTCCGGCGTGGCCGCGGGCCTGGTGCGCGCCCATCGCCGCGCACCGGTCAAGGTGGACGGCGAATCGGTGGATTACGGCTACGTCGGCGACATTGTTTCGATCGATACGACGGTGCTGAAGAAGCAGCTCGACGCCGGCCTGATGCCGGTCGTGAGCCCGGTATCCTCGGACGACTCGGGCACGGTGCTCAACATCAACGCCGACACGGTCGCGGCCTCGATCGGTGCGGCACTCGGCGCCGAGAAGTTGATCCTCTGCACCGGTGCGCCCGGCATCCTCGAGCGGCGCGACGACCCGCGCTCGCTCGTCTCCTATACCGACCTTGCGGGCCTGCGCCGGCTCGAGCAGGCGGGGAGCCTCGCGGGCGGCATGCTGCCGAAGGCCTCGGCGATCGAGGCCGCGATCCGGGGCGGCGTGCGCCGCGTGCACGTGATCTCCTACGACGTTCGCGACAGCGTGCTCGCCGAGGTATTCACCAACGAGGGCACCGGCACCATGGTCGTCGCCGACGTCAAAGCGCTGTCGCCGGCCGAGCAGCACGCGGAGGCGGCGGCGACGTGACCCGGCTCTGGGACAAGGGCGCACCGCTCGATGCCCGCGTGCTCGCCTTCACCGCGGGCGAAGACCACGCGCTCGACGACCGGCTGGTTGCCTACGACGTGCGTGCATCCATCGCGCACGCGGAGATGCTCGCCGAGGCGCGGCTCCTGTCCGCCGCGGACCTCGGGGCGATCCGCGACGGCCTCGAGGCAATCGGTGCCGCGCACGCACGCGGCGAATGGCGCGTGACGCTCGCCGAAGAGGACGGCCAGACGGCGCTCGAGGCGCGCCTGACCGCGCGCATCGGCGAAGCGGGCGCGCGCATCCATCTCGGCCGCTCGCGCAACGACCAGGTGCTGGCGGCCCTGCGCCTCTACCTGCGCGATGTGGTCGCCGAGCTTGCCGCGGGCGCCGAGGCCGTGGCCGAGGCGCTGCACGCGCTCGCCTCGCGCCAGGGCGACGTCGTCCTGCCGGGCTACACGCACATGCAGCAGGCGATGCCCTCGAGCGTCGACTGGTGGGCGCGCGGCTTCGCGGCCGAGATCCGCGACGACGCCGCGGGACTGCGCCAGGTGCTGCGCCGCATCGACCGCAATCCGCTCGGCTCCGCCGCCGGCTACGGCACGCCGGGGCTTCCGGTCTCGCGCGAGGCGACCCGCGCGAAGCTCGGCTTCGCGGAAGTGCAGGAGCCGGTCACGGCGGTGCAGCTGTCGCGCGGCAAGGCGGAGTCGCAGCTGCTGTTCGAGATCGCGCTCCTGATGCAGGACCTCGGCCGCCTGGCCGCCGACGTGCTGCTGTTCAACACGCGCGAATTCGCCTTTGTCGAGCTGCCGGAATCCCTGACGACGGGCTCCTCGATCATGCCGCAGAAGCGCAATCCCGACGTATTCGAACTGGTGCGGGGGCGTTCCGCGACGGCGCTCGCCTGCCTGGTTGAGGCGCTCTCCGTGTTTGCGCGCCTGCCATCCGGCTATCAGCGCGACCTGCAGCTGCTGAAGGCGCCGCTGTTTCGCGGGATCGACGGTTGCGCAGAGGCACTCGCCATTCTGCCCGCGGCGCTCGCGGGCCTGCGCTTCCTGCCCGCGAACATCCGCCTGGATCCCGCCATCCATGCCGCCGAGCGGGCCAACACGCTGGCCGCAAAGGAAGGCTTGCCGTTTCGCGAGGCGTACCGCAAGGTGGCGAGCGAGATCGCGAAAGGAGGCGGCAAGCCATGAAGAATCGGGTCCTGCCTGCCATCGGCATCCTGCTGATCGCCGCAGGCGGCTACGGCCTCGCAAAGGGCGGGTTCAGCTACACCAAGGAAAAGCACGAGGCCGAGGTCCTGGGCGTCGAGCTTTCGCTCAAGGAGAAGGAGCGCATCGAGATCCCGAAGTGGGCCGCGGGCGGCGCGATCGCGCTCGGCGCGATCCTG
>JBQTKF010000129.1:0-13908 GCA_052386355.1 Gammaproteobacteria bacterium | reverse complement strand
CCCAGGGCGGGTGGTCGCGCTCGAGCGCCTACCTGGGCGTTCCGTGCCGCGACGACGGCGTCGCGGAAATCCTTGCGGCTGCCGCGGCAGACGTTTGCAATCACGCGGCCGCCGCGCTCGAGCGGGTAGTAGCGACCGGACTCGCTGCGCGGGAATTTGCCGTCGATGTAGAGCTTGTAGGTCTTGGCGATCGGCAGGCGTGCCATCAGCGCAACTCCAGGTATGCGGCGAGTCCGTGCAGCCCGCCTTCGCGCCCCATGCCGCTTTCCTTGTAGCCGCCGAACGGCGAACTGGGGTCGAACTTGTTGAAAGTGTTCGCCCAGACGACGCCGGCGCGGATCGCGCGTGTCATCCTGAAGATCTTCGCGCCCTTGTCGGTCCATACGCCGCCCGACAGGCCGTAAGGCGTGTTGTTGGCCTTTTCGAGCGCCTCCTCGAGGTTGCGGAAGGTCTGGATCGCGAGCACCGGCCCGAAGATCTCCTCCTGCACCACCCGGTTGGATTGCGCGACCCGGGTGAACAGCGTTGGCCGGCACCACCAGCCGGTGCCGGGAAGCGGGCAGGAACTCTGGTGCATCTCGCCGCCCTCGGACCGTCCGATCTCCAGGTACGAACGGATCTTCTCGAGCTGCGCCGCGGAATTGATCGCGCCGATGTCCGTGTTCTTGTCGAGCGGGTCGCCGACGATGAGGGTCTCCATCCGGTCCTTCAATCTCGCGATCACGTCGTCGGCCACCGATTCCTGCACCAGCAGCCGCGACCCGGCGCAGCAGACGTGGCCCTGGTTGAAGAAGATGCCGTTGACGATGCCCTCCACGGCCTGGTCGATCGCGGCATCCGCAAAGATGATGTTGGCCGCCTTGCCACCGAGTTCCAGCGTGTAGTGCTTGCCGGTGCCGGCGAGCCGCCGCATGATCTGCCGCCCCACTTCGGTCGAACCGGTGAATGCGATCTTGTCGACGTCGCGGTGATCGACGAGTGCCGCGCCGGTGTCGCCGGCGCCGGTGACGATGTTGACGACGCCGGGCGGCAGGTCCACGTCGCGCACCAGCTCGGCGAGTTTCAGGGCCGTCAGCGGCGTCGTCTCCGCCGGCTTGAGCACCACCGTGTTCCCGCAGGCGAGCGCCGGCGCGATCTTCCACGCCGCCATCAGCAGCGGGAAGTTCCACGGGATGATCTGCCCCGCGACGCCGAGCGGCGTCGCGCGCCTCCCCGGGAATGCGTACTCGAGCTTGTCGGCCCAGCCCGCGTAGTAGAAGAAGTGCGCGGCGGAGAGCGGCACGTCCACGTCCCTCGATTCGCGGATCGGCTTGCCGCCGTCCATCGACTCGATCACCGCAAACTCGCGCGCGCGCTCCTGAAGCATCCGCGCTATCCGGTAGAGGTACTTGCCGCGCTCCGCAGGCCTGAGCCGCGACCAGTGGCGTTCCTGCGCAAGGCGTGCGGCCGCGACGGCGCGGTCGACGTCCTGGCGGTCTGCGTGACCGATCCTGGCCAGCGGCTTCTCGGTCGCGGGGTTGACGGTCTCGAAGTATTTCCGCGCGCGCGGTACCACGAACTTGCCGCCGATGAAAAGCTCGTACTGCCCCTCGATGCGGGCATGCTCGGCGCTCTCCGGCGCCGGCGAGTACTTCCAGCTGGTGTCGAATCGGAGTTTCGGTTCCGGAATCGCCATGTTCAGTCCTTCGAGAAATAGTCCGCCGACTGGTAAACGCCGGTCATCTGCTTCTCGATCTGCATCAGGATGTCGTTGGGCAGGCTGCTGGCGCCGAAGCGGAAGAGCGAAGGCGTCATCCAGTCCTCGCCCAGCGTCTCGCGCAGCATGACGAGATACTGCAGCGCGAGCTTCGCCTTGGCGATGCCGCCTGCCGGCTTCATGCCGATGCGCCGGCCGGTCGCGTAGTAGTGGTCGCGGATGGCCTGCAGCATCACGAGCGTCACCGGCAGCGTCGCGGCCGGCTGGACCTTGCCGGTGGAGGTCTTGATGAAGTCGGCGCCGGCATGAATGGCGAGCACGCTCGCGCGGCGCACGCGATCCAGCGTGCCGAGTTCGCCGGTTTCGAGGATCACCTTGAGATGCGCCTGACCGCAGGCTTCCTTGATGGCGACGATCTCGTCGAATACGTACTGGTGATTGCCCTCGAGGAATGCGCCCCGCGAGATCACCATGTCGACTTCGTCGGCGCCTTCCTGCACCGCCATCCGGGTCTCCTCGAGCTTCACGGCGAGCGGCGCCATGCCGCTCGGAAACGAGGTCGCGACGGAGGCCACCTTGATGTCGTGGCCGGCGAGCGCGCGGCGCGCCACGGCGACCATCGTCGGGTAGACGCACACGGCCGCCACGTGCGGCAGCCCCGGCAGCGAGTCGCGCAGGTGGATCGCCTTCTGGCAGAGCTGCGTCACCTTGCCGCGCGTGTCCTGCCCTTCGAGCGTCGTCAGGTCGATCATGCTGAGCGCGAGCTTCAGCGCGTGGACCTTCGACTCCTTCTTGATGCTGCGGCTGCAGAACCGGGCGACCCGCTCTTCCACGCCGACTTCGTCAACGAGCGGCACGCGCTCGAGCGCAGGCACCAGGGTCGCGGCCGAACCGGCGGTTGCGCTCATGATTTCCATCCTGCGGATATTGTATGTCCCTGCGAATGGGTTTCCTGTATAGTCCGCGCGCCTTCCCCCTCCCCGGATCACCAGATTTATCATGAAATTCAACGAACTCGGGCTTGAGCCCGGGCTGATCTCCGCCGTGGCCGACCATGGCTACACGCTTCCGACGCCGATCCAGGTGGAGGCCATTCCGCCGGTGCTTGCCGGTCGCGACCTGCTGGCCGGCGCACAGACTGGCACCGGAAAGACGGCGGCCTTCGTATTGCCCTTGCTCCAGCTGCTCGGAGCCGCCACCGGCCGCGCGCCGCGCGCGCTGATACTGGCGCCCACGCGCGAACTGGCGGCGCAGATCCTGGAGAGCATCCGGGTTTATGGCGCCAGGACGAAACTGCGGGCGCGCGCCGTGTTCGGCGGCGTGGGCGAACAGCCCCAGATCGACGCGTTGCGCGGTGGCTGCGACCTGCTGGTCGCGACACCCGGCCGCCTGCTCGACCTTGCCGAGCGCAGGCTCGCGGACCTCTCGGGCGTGCGGCACCTGGTCCTGGACGAGGCCGACCGCATGCTCGACATGGGTTTCATCCACGACATCCGGCGCATCCTCAAGCTGCTGCCGGCGAAACGACAGAACCTGCTCTTTTCGGCGACCTACACGCCGGACATCCGGGCCCTCGCGGCGCGCATCCTCGTGAACCCGGCGCAAGTCGAGGTGACGCCGCCCAACAGCACCGTGGAACGCGTCGTGCAGCTCGCATTCCGCGTCGCCAAGGACGACAAGCGCCACCTGCTGGTGCACCTGTTCGAGCACGGCGCGAATGGCGAAGGCCGCTGGTCACAGGCGCTGGTATTCACGCGCACCAAGCACGGCGCCAACCGGCTATCCGGGCAGCTGGAACGCGCCGGCATCCGCTCGGCCGCGATCCACGGCAACAAGAGCCAGTCGGCGCGGACCCGGGCGCTCGCGGACTTCAAGGCGGGCAAGCTGACGGCGCTGGTCGCGACCGAGGTGGCTTCCCGCGGACTCGACATCCGGGAACTGCCGCAGGTCGTCAACTACGACATGCCGCACGTCCCCGAGGACTACGTGCACCGCATCGGCCGCACTGCGCGCGCCGGCAACGACGGCCATGCCGTATCGCTCGTGTGCCAGGAGGAAGCGCAGTTGCTGCGCGACATCGAACGCACCATGCGGCAGTCGATCCCGTTCGCGCCGACGCCGGCGTTCGCACGCGCCACCCCGGTCTCGCCTGCGCCGCAGGAGCAGCGCGCTACGGCAGCAGGGAATCGAGCACCAGGCGGGTCATCGCATCGACGCCCGTCTCGCGCTGCGCCGCGCTCATATGGCGGCCGTCGGAGAGGTGGTCGCTGACGGTCAGGACCGAGAGCGCCTCGGCGCCGAGTTCCGCCGCGACGCCGTAGAGTCCCGCGGTTTCCATGTCGAGCGCGAGGAAACCGAAGCGGCGCAGCATTGCGACCACGTCCGGATCCGGGTGATAGAAGAAGTCGCTGGTGAACACGCGCCCGACGTGCATCGCCGCGGCTCCGCCCGCGCCAGCCACGACTCTCGACAGGAGCGCGAAGCTCGCGGTCGCCCCGAAGTCGTAGCCGCGGAAGCGAATGCGATTCACCGCGGAATCCGTCCCGGCGCCGGCGGCGAGCACGAGGTCGCCGAGACCGACATGGTCCGCGATCGCGCCGCAGGTGCCGATGCGCACAATCCGGCGGGCTCCGTACTCCCGGATGAGCTCGGTCACGTACAGCATCGTCGACGGCACGCCGATGCCCCCGCCCATCACCGAGACGCGCGTCCCCTTCCACTCGCCCGTGTAGCCGAGCATGTTCCTGACGCTGGTGACCTCGACCGCGCGCGCGAGCAGGGTCGTCGCGACATGGCGTGCGCGCAGCGGATCCCCGGGCAGCAGCACGAGTTCGGCGAAGGCGCCGGCAGGTGCCGCGATGTGAGGCGTGCTCATGCGATGTGCTCCACGAGTGTCGGTAGCGACGGTGCCGCGTCGCCGATCGTATACGCAGATGCGACCCGTTCCGCGGCCTGGTCCGCCGCCGCGGGCGTCGCGGCATGCACGCGCGCGAGTGCGTCGCCCGGCGCAAGCCGTGTTCCGAGCACCGCGAGACCGTCGAGTCCGACCGCATGGTCGATGGCCTGGCCCGGAACGGTGCGTCCGCCGCCGAGCGCCACGACCACGAGGCCGAGCGCACGCGTGTCGATCGCAGTCACGAATCCCGCCCGTCCCGCGCGCACCTCGCGCACCACCGGTGCACTCGGCAGGTAGGCCTCCGGCCGCTCCAGGAGGTCGGCCGGGCCGCCGAGCGCTGCCACCATGCGCGCAAAGCGCTCGCAGGCGGAACCGTCGGCGAGCGTACGCGCGAGCGCCGCGCGAGCGGCGGCCTCATTTGCCGCGGACCCGGAGAGCACCAGCACCGCGGCGCCGAGCGCGAGCGTCACTTCCAGCAGTCGCGGCTCGGCGGGCTCGCTGCGGAGCATCGCGATCGCTTCGCGCACCTCGAGGGCGTTGCCGGCCGAGCGCGCGAGCGGCTGTGACATGTCGGTGATCAGGGCCGTGGCCGACAACCCGGCGGCGCGCGCGGTCGCCACCAGCTGGCGGGCGAGTTCGCGGCTCTGTCCGATGTCAGGCAGCACCGCGCCATTGCCGGTCTTGACGTCGAGTACGAGCGCATCGAGTCCGCCGGCCAGCTTCTTGGAAAGGATGGACGCGACGATCAGCGGGATGCTGTCCACGGTCGCCGTCACGTCCCGGATTGCGTAGAGGCGGCGGTCCGCCGGGGCGATCCGCTCGCTGGCGCCGATGATCGCGACCCCGGCTGCGCGCATTGTGCGCCGTAAAAGCTCGAAGTCCGGCTGCGTGCAATAGCCTGGAATTGACTCGAGCTTGTCGAGCGTCCCGCCGGTGTGCGAGAGCCCGCGTCCCGAGATGGACGGTACCCAGGCGCCGCAGGCGGCAAGCATCGGCGCGAGCGGCAGTGATACCAGGTCACCGATCCCGCCTGTCGAGTGCTTGTCGAGGATCGGTCCCGGGGGCGATTGCCCCTTCCAGTCCAGGATCAGCCCGGAATCGCGCATGGCGAGCGTGAATTCCGCGCATTCGGCGGCCGTCATGCCCTGGAACCATACGGCCATCGCGAGCGCGGCCACCTGTGCATCCGCGAGCGAGCCGTCGGCGATGCCCTGCGCCAGCCAACGCCATCCGGCTGGCGTCAGCACTCCCCCGTCACGCTTGAGCCGGATCGCCTCGTGCGGAAGCAACCTGAGTACCTGATCCTGCGCCATGAACTGGCTTTGCGGCTCCCGGTGGGGCCGGCACAGATTACGCGTTCACATGGCCTGCGGCTACCGCGCCGGCGGCAGCGTGAAGGCGTAGGGCAGAAGCTCATCGAGCCGTGCGGTGCGCACTTCGCCTTCGCGCCACGGGAAGTGGACCACGACGCCGCCATCGACGGCGAACTCGTGCAGCCGCTGGCGGCAGCCGCCGCAAGGCGAGGCCGCAAGCACGCGACCCTCGCGATCGGTCGCCCACACCGCTGTCTCGACGATCGAAAGCGCGCCTCCCTCGGCCGCGACGCCCGCGGCGATCGCGGAAGCCTCGGCACAGTTGCCGACCGGATACGCCGCGTTCTCGACGTTGCAGCCCGAATAGACGGCGCCACTCGCGGACCGGATCGCGGCGCCCACATGGATGCCGGAATACGGCGCGTGCGACTTCTTCGCCGCATTGCGCGCCGCTTGCAGGAGCGCATCGCGCAGGGCGCTCACGTGCGTCCCTTGGCCGCAAGGCGCTGCACGAACCAGTGCAGGAAGCTTCCGGACAGCATCGCGGGCACGAAGAGCAGCGCGTCTTGCAGTCCGCCCGCAAGACCCACGAGCGCCGGTCCCGGGCAGAACCCCGCGAGTCCCCAGCCGACACCGAAGATGACGGCGCCCGCGATGAGCGGCGCATCGACCGGGTCGGTCTGCGGCAGACGAAACGAGCCCCCGAACAGCGGATACGGACGGCGCAATACCAAGCGGAAGGCGACCATCGTCACCGCGACCGCACCCGCCAATACGAATGCGAGCGTCGGATCGAAATCGCCGAGCGGATCGAGGAATCCCAGCACGACGCTGCGATCCACCATGCCGGAGATCGCGAGACCAAGGCCGAACAGCAGGCCCGAGGCGAAAGCCGCGCCGATCGCGGCGTTCACGCGACCTCCCCGGCGGCGTGGCGCACGACGTAGACCGTCACCATCGCTGCCAGCATGAATGCGAGCACTGCGGCGGCCGAACGCGGCGAAAGCCGCCCGAGACCGCAGACGCCGTGGCCACTCGTGCAGCCGTTGCCCATGCGCGTGCCGAAGCCGACCAGCAAGCCTGCGGCAAGCAGCAGCGGCGTGGCGCCAGTCTGCACGCGCTGTGGCGCATCCGGCAGCCATGCGAGCGCGACACCCCCCGCGAGCAACAGCCCGGCCAGGAAGGCCGCGCGCCAGGCGCGGTCGCCGGAGGCCGCGGTGGCGAGTCCATTGACGATGTCGCTGATCCCGGCGACGCGGCCGATGGACCACAACAGCAGCGTCGCCGAGATCCCGATCATGGCGCCACCTGCAAGTCCGGAGGCCCAGCTGCTCATGCGGCGACTCGCGCACATGGAGCGGGTGATGGGAATCGAACCCACGTTAGCAGCTTGGGAAGCTGCAGTTCTGCCATTGAACTACACCCGCGTGACTGGCCCGAGTTTACGGTCGCGTTCCGGCCGGAACAAGCCGCGCTCCATGCTACATTTATCGCGCGAACCCGGAGGAACCGACGACCGGCATGGAACACGCAACGCCGCTCATCGCGACAATCGTCGGCGGGCTCGGGCTCGCGTTCGTGATGGGCGCGCTCGCGGCCCGCCTGCGCATGTCGCCCATCGTCGGCTACCTGCTCGCGGGCATCGCGGTCGGCCCGTTCACGCCCGGCTTCGTCGCCGACCAGAAGCTCGCCAACGAGCTCGCCGAGATCGGCGTGATCCTCCTGATGTTCGGCGTCGGCATGCACTTCTCGGTGCGCGACCTGCTCTCGGTGCGCGCGATCGCGCTGCCGGGCGCCGTCGTGCAGATCCTGGTCGCGACCGCGCTCGGCATGTTGCTCGCCCATGGGCTCGGCTGGGGCTGGGGCGCCGGAATCATCTTCGGTCTCTCGCTGTCGGTCGCAAGCACGGTGGTGCTCCTGCGCGCGCTCGAGGACCGCGGGCTGGTGACTTCGGAACGCGGGCGCATCGCGGTCGGCTGGCTGATCGTCGAGGACATTGCGATGGTGCTCGCGCTCGTGCTTCTGCCTGCGCTCGCCGGCCCGCTCGGCGGCGGCGATGGCCCGGATCGGGGCGGCATCGCGATCGCACTCCTGCTGACGATCGCAAAGGTCGCCGGGTTCATGGCGGTCGTGCTGATCGGCGGCCGCCGCGTGATCCCCTGGCTGCTGCATTCGGTTGCACAGCACCGGGAGCTCTTCCGCCTCGCCGTGCTCGCGATCGCGCTCGGCGTCGCATTCGGGGCCGCCAAGCTGTTCGGCGTCTCGTTCGCGCTCGGCGCCTTCTTCGCGGGAATGGTGCTGTCCGAATCCGAACTCTCGCACCGCGCCGCGGAGGAATCCCTGCCGCTGCGCGAGGCGTTTGCCGTCCTCTTCTTCGTCTCGGTCGGCATGCTGTTCGACCCAGGCATCGTGCTGCGCGAGCCGCTCGCGCTCGTCGGCGCGCTTTTCATCGTGCTGGTCGGCAAGTCGGTCGCCGCCTTCCTGATCGTCCTGCTGTTCCGCTACCCCGTGGGCGTCGGCATGACGATCGCGGCCTCGCTCGCGCAGATCGGCGAGTTTTCGTTCATCCTGGTCGGCCTCGGCATGTCGCTGGGTCTGCTGCCCGAAGCCGGGCGCGACCTCGTGCTCGCGACCGCGATCCTCTCGATCGTCGTCAACCCGCTCGCATTCGGCATCAGCCGCCGCCTCGAACCGCACGTCGAAGCGGTGCGTCGGCGGCTCTCGGGCGCCGCCGGGGTTGCCGGCCGGGAACCGGCCGGCCTGCGCGATCACTCGGTCGTCGTCGGGTTTGGCCGCGTCGGCAGGCTGATCGTCGCGGCACTGGCGCAGAAGGGTGCGTCCTTCGTCGTGATCGAGAGCGACGCCGATCGCGTGGCGGAATTGAAGGAGGCCGGCTACGCGATGCTCGAGGGCAATGCCGCCAGCCGGCGCGTGCTCCAGGATGCGGGAATCGGGGCCGCGCGGGAGCTCCTGATCGCGATCCCGAATGCATTCGAGGGGGGGCGCATCGTCGAGCACGCACGCGAGGCGAATCCGGCCATCCGGATCGTGGGCCGCGCGCACTCCGACGCCGAGGTCGCGCACCTGGGGCGCCTCGGCGCGGACGTGGTGATCATGGGCGAGCGCCAGATCGCGCTCGAGATGATCGCGGCCTCGCGGCTTACTTCGCGACCAGGATCTTCTTGACCCAGCCGCCGCCCTTGCCGGCCTCGACTTTCAGCCAGCCTTCCTGCTCCTCTCCC
Organism: Gammaproteobacteria bacterium; assembly: GCA_052386355.1. Lineage (GTDB taxonomy): Bacteria > Pseudomonadota > Gammaproteobacteria > Steroidobacterales > Steroidobacteraceae > SCUD01. The sequence goes on along the minus strand of JBQTKF010000129.1, from coordinate 4,761 downwards.
ATGTAGATGAGCTCGTCGCCCTTGGCCAGCGTCGCGACCAACTTGCCGGCCTCGCCGGGCGTGCCCATCAGCTTGACGCCGGCGATCTTCGGCATCAGCACGTCGCCCTCGTTGTAGACGGCGCCGGCCTTGATCGAGCCGCCGGCGGCGGCCTCCTGCGCGAGCGTACCGACGTCGCGCTGCAGGTTGGGGTCGTTCCTGATCACGCGCACGATGTTGTTGTAGTTGTCCGCGAAGCTCGAGGCGATGACCTTGCCTTCGTTGGTATTGCCGTAGCCGCCGATGCCGCCGCCCGCGCCGCCGCCGAACACGGCTGCGCCGAGGCCGAGGTCGGCCTTCTTCGAACTGCCTTCGGCAGCCGCGACCTGCACGCCGGAACGCGAATCGGCGACCAGCATGCTGGTCTGCGCTTCCTTGAACTTGAGGCCGCCGACGAGGGCGCCGACCGCGGAACCACGGCCGCCGAGCAGCCCGCCGAGCGCGCCGCCGATCCCGCCCGCGTTGCTCTCCGAAAAGACCACGTTGGGCGTCAGGATGAAGTCCGCCGCCACCATCTGGCCGCCGCCGATGTTGGAGCCGCCGCGCATCTCGCCGCCGCCGGCGAGCGCCCGCTCCTGCATCATGTTCTGCATGCCCTGGCCGCGCTCGACCACGATGAAGCAGTTCGACTGCTGGATCATCATGCGGATCAGGCTGACCGGCGACTGCAGGTTGTAGCGCGAGAGCGCCTGCATCACGTAGTCCTGCGGCTCGACCACCGCGATCGCACCCATCGGCTTGTCGCAGCGCTCGAGATCCGTCGCCGCGCCCTGCGCACCCTGCGTGCCCGCCGCGCCCTGGACCTCGGAGCCGCCCTTGCCCTTCTTCTGGCCCAGGATGCCCTGGGCCTGGGCACCCGCCATGAACAGCGAGCCGGCTACGGCCGCGGCAATCATGCGAAGCACGCTTGGATCAATTTTCATATCCCCTCCGAGGAATGGTTCCGATCGCTCTGGACCGGCGGACCGGGCGCTCTCTTGCGGGAGCCTGGGGGCCGGCCGCGGCACGCGCGAATCTGGCGACAATATACTCCCTCGTTCCGCGGCGTGTACATTCGACGGCATGGTTGCGGACCGGTATTCGGCCGACGTCGTCATCGCGGGCGCCGGAATCGCGGGCATCGCCGCGGCGATCGAGGCCCTGACCCGCGGCCGGCGCGTCCTGCTGCTCGACCGTGACCTGCGCGAAAACCTGGGCGGGCTCGCGCGGGACGCTTTCGGCGGTCTCTGGTTCGCCGGCACGGCGATCCAGCGGCGGCATCGTGTCGCGGACGGGATCGAGCAGGGTTTCGCCGACTGGCTCGCCTTCGGCGAGCTCGGGCCGGGGCATCGCTGGCCGCGCGCCTGGGCGCGCGCCTACGTCGAGCGCTGCATCCCGGATGTCCACGACTGGCTCGCGGCACGCGGCGTCGAGTTCCTGCCAATGCCGATGTGGGTCGAACGCGGCCTGTACCGCCCGGGCAACTCAGTGCCGAGATTCCACATCGTCTGGGGTACCGGCCGCGCGCTCGCCGATGCCTTGATCGCGGACCTCGAGGGCCATCCCGCACGCGATCGTCTCGAATTGCGATTCGGCCACTGCGTCGATTCGCTGGTCACGGGCGGAGGGCGCATCACGGGCCTCGCCGGCAGTACCGAGCCGGACGGCCGGCCGTTCGAGGTCGCAGCCGAATCCGTGGTGATAGCCTCCGGCGGCATCAACGGCGACGTCGAGCGCGTCCGGCGCCACTGGCACCAGGACTGGGGCGATGCGCCGCCCGTGATCCTGAACGGCTCGCACCGCTTCGCCGATGGCACCCTGCACGATGCCGCAGCGGCGGCAGGCGCAAGCGTCACCCACCTCGACTGGCAATGGAACTATGCGGCTGGTATCCGCCACTGGCGGCCGAGGAAGCCGGGCCACGGACTGTCGCTGATCCCGCCGAAGTCCGCGCTCTGGCTCAACTCGCGCGGCGAGCGCATCGGGCCGATGCCGCTGGTGGCGGGCTATGACACGCACGAACTCGTCGCGAGGATTTGCGCCGAGCCCGGCGGTTACAGCTGGCAGCTCCTGAACCGCCGCATCGCGCTCAAGGAACTCGCCGTGTCCGGCGCGGAGTTCAACCCCGCGATCCGCGACCGCCGACGGCTGCGCTTCGCGCTCGACCTGCTGTTCGGCAACCGCTGGCTCTACAACGAACTCACGCGCAACAGCGAGGACATCGTCGTGGCCGACACGCTGCCCGAGCTGGTCCAGCGCATGAACTCCGCCGAAGGTGGCGGCAACGTGGACCTCGCCTCGGTGGAATCGGCCGTGCGCCACTATGACGAGGCGATTGCGCGCGGCCCGCGCTTCCACAACGACGAGCAGCTGCGCCGCATCGAGTTCGCGCGCCGCTGGCCCGGCGACCGGCTGCGTACCTGCAGGTTCCAGCGCATCGTGGACCCCGGCGCCGGACCGCTCGTGGCCATCCGCGAGTTCATCATCAGCCGAAAGAGCATGGGCGGCATCCAGACCGACTTGTCCTGCCGCGTGCTCGATCGCGGCGGGCAACCGATCGACGGGCTCTACGCGGCGGGCGAAGCCGCCGGCTTCGGCGGCGGCGGGATGAACGGCAAGCGCGGCCTCGAGGGAACCTTCCTCGGCGGCGCGCTGCTCACCGGCCGCGTGGCCGGGCAGAATGCCTAGCGATGGACATCCGGGACGCGATCAATATCGGGGACCTGCGCGAGATCGCGCGCCGGCGCCTGCCGCGCTTCGTGTTCGAGTACGTGGACGGCGGCGCGGAGGACGAGCTGACGCTCGCCGGCAACCGCCGTTCCTTCTCGCGGCTGCGGTTCCGGCCGCGCACGCTGGTGGACGTCTCGTCGCGCGACCTGTCGGCGACGCTTCTCGGCTCGCGCTCCGCGCTGCCGGTCGTGGTCGGGCCGACCGGTCTCAACGGCCTGTGCTGGCGCGACGGCGACATGGCGCTCGCACGCGCCGCGGCAACGGCCGGGGTGCCGTTCGCGATGTCCACGGTCTCGATGAGCCTGGTCGAGGACGTCGCACGCGAAGCGCCGGGCCGCCACTGGTTGCAGGCCTACGTGTTCTCCGAGCGCGCGATCACCGAGGCGATCATCCGACGCGCCCGCGACGCCGGCTTCGAGTGCGTGGTGCTCACGAGCGATTTTCCGGTGGCCGGCAAACGCGAGCGCGACTGGCGCACGGGGCTCCTGCCTTCGCAGAAATTCACGCTCGCGACGAAGCTCGACATGCTGCTGCACCCGCGCTGGCTCGCGTCGGTCGCGACGCGCCGGCCGCGCTTCGTCAATGTCGAGCGCGAGCTCGGCCCGGGTCGCGACGTCAATGCCTTCGTCGGCCACAACATGTTCGACGCGTCGTTCCGCTGGGACGACCTCGCGCGCCTGCGCGACCTGTGGCCGCGCAAGCTGCTGCTGAAGGGCGTGCTGCGCACGGACGATGCTGAGCGTGCGGTGGCCGCGGGGCTCGACGGCATCGTGCTGTCCAATCACGGCGGCCGCCAGCTCGACGGCGCGATTGCGGGACTCGAAGCGCTGCCCGAGGTGCGACGCGCGATCGGCGGGCGCGCATCCGTCCTGGTGGACGGCGGCGTGCGGCGCGGCGGCGACATCGCGAAGGCCGTCGCGCTCGGGGCCGAAGGCGTCCTGCTCGGGCGTGCGCCCGTGTACGGCCTCGCGGCCGGCGGCGAGGCGGGAGCGGCACGCGCGCTGTCGATCCTCGCGGACGAATTCGACCGCACGCTCGCCCTGCTCGGCTGCCGCGACGTCGCCTCGCTCACGCCTGACCTCGTCGTCGCGGCGGGCGCATGAATGGCGGCCGCGAGCCGGGCCTGCGGCGGACAGTCAGGAGCTTCGTCATGCGCGGCGGACGCACGACGCCCGCGCAGAAGCGCGCGCTCGCGGAACTCCTGCCGCGATTCGGCATCGCGTTCTCGGCCGCCCCGCTCGACCTGGACCGGGTATTCGGACGGCGCGGCCGGCGCATCATGGAGATCGGTTTCGGGGATGGCGCCCAGCTCGTCGCCCAGGCCGCCGCCGAGCCTGCCGCCGATTTCATCGGGATCGAGGTACACCCGCCCGGCATCGGCCGTTGCCTGCTCGGCATCGAACTGCACCGGCTGCCGAACGTCCGCGTCATTGCGCACGACGCGATCGAAGTGCTCGCGCAGCAGGTGCCGCCCGCCTCGCTCGACGAGATCCAGCTCTGGTTCCCCGACCCCTGGCCCAAGAAGCGCCATCACAAGCGCCGCATCGTGCAGCCCGCCTTCGCCGCCCTCGTCGCCGGACGCCTGAAGTCCGGCGGCCGCTTGCGCCTTGCGACCGACTGGGAGCCCTACGCCGAATGCATGCTGGAGGTACTGAACACCGAGCCGCTTCTGGTGAACGTCGCGGCGGGCGGCCACTATCTCGAATCCGCCGATCGTTCCACCACGCGCTTTGAATCCCGCGGCCGGCGCCTCGGCCACCGCGTCTTCGATCTCGAATACCGCCGCCGCTGACGCACGCAGGATCAATGGGGACAGGTACACATTACCGCCCAGCGGTAATGTGTACCTGTCCCCATTTTTTTTCCGTCAGGCGAAAGCCGCCGTCGCGCCGTCCACGATGAACTGGACCGCGAGCGCCGCGAGCACGACCCCAGAGAGCCGGTTCACGACGTTTGCCCCGGTCACGCCCATGACCCGCATGACGAGCGGCGCCAGGCGCATCAGCGCGTAGG
>JBQTKF010000128.1:0-11095 GCA_052386355.1 Gammaproteobacteria bacterium | reverse complement strand
TTTGCGCTTCATAAATCTTCCTACCTTTCGTCCAGTAACCGGCACCGAAGATGCGAATCTTTCCGTCGCGATAGGTGAATCGGACCGTCATGACCCGGTCTGCGACCACTCCAAAACAGTACCAACGCCCCTCGGTTCCGCTGTGACTGATGTCTTTGGCAATGACACGCGCTGCGTCCAAGAATGCGAACTGAGCCTCGCCAAAGCTGACCCCGTGCTTGCGTTGGTTGGCGGCGTCCTTCGCCGCGTCCCACTCAAAGCTGGCTGCCATGGACCATAGTAGCAACTATATGGGCAGACCGCCATACGGACGTATGGCCGTGCTGAGCGACGCCTAACTACAATTGAACGTCTAAAGCGCCATTTAACACCCCCTCCCGCGCGATATGCCACCGCCATCCCCAAATGCAAGAAAGGCCCTCCTCGCGGAGAGCCTTTCCAGTCGCAATTGGCGCGCCCGGCGGGAGTCGAACCCACGACCTACGGCTTCGGAGACCGTCACTCTATCCAGCTGAGCTACGGGCGCATTTCGGGCCGGCAATGGCGGCGTCCCTGACCGCCTGCGTTCGCACCGGAGCGCGATTCTAGCGGCCGCGGCGCCCGAGCGTCCAATGCGAGCCTACCGCCGCCCGCGCGGCGCCCGCTATAATTCCGCCTCCAAAAAACGCCCGCGCGAGAGCAGCAGAATGGCCAAGCCCGACCGGCATTTCATGAACGTTTTCAGCGCCGTGCTCGGCGTCCTGGTCGCGATCGCGCTGCTTCTGATCGGCGTGTCCCGCTTCGTGGATAGCGGTCCCAAGGGCGCGCGCGACACGACGGATCCGCTCATGCAGGCCGAGGCCCACGAGCGCATCAAGCCCTATGGTCAGGTCGCGGTCGCAGGGCAGGACAACACCGGCCTCGCGATCGTGGCGCCGCCGTTCGCGCCGGCGCCTGCACCCGCCGGCGGCACGGCGGCGCCTTCCGAATCGGACAAGCCCGCCGACGGCAAGTCCGTTTACGAATCCGCCTGCATCACCTGCCACGGCTCGGGCCTCGCGGGTGCCCCGAAGTTCGGCGACAAGGGCGCATGGAGCGCACGCATCGCCGCCGGCGAGGCCACGCTGCACGAGCACGCCATCAAGGGCTTCCAGGGCTCGACCGGTTTCATGCCGGCGAAGGGCGGCCGCATGGATCTGTCCGACGATGCGGTGAAGGCTGCCGTGGACTACATGACGGCGCAGAGCCGCTGAACGCAGCCTAGCCCTCCGCCGCTTCCGGCTCGCGATCGAGCCGCCGATAGCCGATCGCTTCCGACAATTCCACCACCCCGACCCGCTCGGCGGCGACTAGATCCGCGATCGTCCGCGCAACCCGCTGAATGCGGTGGCAGGCACGCGCCGAGAGGCCCAGCCGCCGCATCGCAGTCTCGAGCAGGGCGTGCTCTCGAATACCCAGCCCGCAAGCCCCCGCCAGCGCCCTGGGCTCCAGCATCGCGTTCAATGCGCCACGCGTGAGCTGCCGTTCGCGCGCGGCGGCAACGCGCGCCGCAACCGCGTGACTGCCCTCGCCCGCTACCAGCCCGGCCCGCAGCACCGAATATTCCTGCCGCGGCACTTCCACGTGCAGATCGATTCGGTCGAGCAGCGGCCCCGACAGCTTCGCGAGGTAGCGCCGGATCACGGGCCGCGTGCAGCGGCAGCGCCCGTTCGGGTCGCCGGCGTAACCGCAGGGGCAGGGATTCATCGCGGCGACCAGCTGAAATCGCGCCGGGAATTGCCCACGCCAGGCGGCGCGCGCGACACCCACGCAACCGGACTCGAGCGGCTCGCGCAATGCTTCGAGCACGTCGCGGCGGAACTCCGGCAGTTCGTCGAGAAAGAGCACCCCGCGATGCGCGAGCGAAATCTCGCCGGGCCGCAACCGGCCGCCGCCGCCGATCACGGCCGCGGCGGATGCGCCGTGGTGAGGTGCGCGAAACGGCGGCAGGCGCCATTCGGCCACGGGCGGCAGCGGTCGCGCGAGCGAGTGCAGCATCGCGCATTCCAGCGCCTCGGCATCGTCGAGCGCCGGCAGTAATGCGGGCAATCGCTGCGCGAGCATGCTCTTGCCGGCCCCGGGCGGGCCGATCAACAGGACGCTGTGCCCGCCGGCGGCGGCGATTTCGAGTGCGCGTTTCGCGCCTGCCTGGCCGCGCACGTCGGCGAGATCGGGCGCAGGGTGTCGAGGGCCAGGCAACGGCCCGCCCATGTCGAAGTCGAGACCGAGGCCGCCACGCAGTCCTTCCCGCACCGCATCGAGCGAATCGGCTCCCGCGACCTGGGCGCCCGCCGCCGCTCGTGCTTCCTCGGCGTTCGCGGCGGGCACGACGATGCGATGCGCGTCGCGTGCAGCATGGATCGAAGCCGACAGCGCGCCGCGAATCGGTCGCAAGGCGCCCGCCAGCGAGAGTTCGCCATAGAACTCGGTCGCCGCCATTGGTTCCGCGGGCAGCCTCCCGGCCGCCGCGAGGATTCCGAGCGCGATCGGCAGGTCGTATCGCCCGCCCTGCTTCGGCAACTCCGCCGGCGCGAGGCTCACCGTGATGCGCCCCGACGGGAACTCGGCGCCGTCCTTGACGATCGCCGCGCGCACACGCTCGCGGCTCTCGCGAACCGCGACCTCCGCGAGCCCGACCACGTTGAACTGCGGCAGCCCGCTGCCGCAATACACCTCGACGCGCACCAGCGGCGCATCGAGCCCGAACTGGGCCCGCGTGAGGACAGTTGCAGGGTTCATCGCGCGCGCGACAGGCGCGCCGCCGTGCCTAGCCTTTCGGCTTCTTCGCTTCGAGCGCGGCGATGCGCTTTTCGAGTTCTTCGAGCCGCTCGCGGCTGCGGCGCAGGACGGCGGCCTGGATGTCGAATTCCTGACGCGTCACGAGGTCGAGCTTCGCGAGCCCGCTTTGCAGCACGGCCTTGAAGTTCTTCTCGACGTCGTCCTTGAGCGCCGCGAGCCCGGGCGGCACGGCCTCCGCGAGCTTGCGGGCGAGTTCGTCGATGGACTTCGGGTCGAACGGCATGCGGAATCTCCGGTGAACCACAATCTTGCAGCACCGCGCGGGGCCTGCGCCACGACGGTGCAGCCGCTCGCCAGCCCCATGCGCACGGCAATCGTAATCCCTTGATTTTCAAGCGCTCCCCCAGTGGCACGCTTGCTGCAATGCCGGATCAAACGCTACCCGGTCCCGGCAGCCGGCGGCCCCGGCGAATCTGGCGCGTGCCGGCAGTTTCCGGCCGAAGGGAGGATCGAGATGGAAGCAGCCCCGCCCGCCATCGACAGCGGCGACACCGCCTGGATGATAGTCGCGACCGCGCTCGTGCTCCTGATGACGCTGCCGGGACTCGCGCTCCTCTACGGCGGCATGGTGCGCGTCAAGAACGCGCTCTCGGTGCTGATGCAGTGCCTCGCGATCGCGGCACTCGTCTCCGTCCTCTGGGTGATCTACGGCTACAGCCTCGCCTTCGACACCAGCGGCATGGAAGCTGGCGAGATCGGACTGCGCTCCTTCCTCGGCGGGTTCGGCAAGGCGTTCATGGCGGGCGTCGGCGTGGACTCGCTGGTCGCCACGATCCCCGAATCGGTGTTCGCCGCGTTCCAGCTCACCTTCGCGATCATCACGCCGGCGCTCATCGTCGGCGCCTTCGCCGAGCGCATGAAGTTCGGCGCGCTCCTCGCCTTCACGGCGCTCTGGTTCACCTTCATCTATGCACCGATGACGCACATGGTCTGGAGCGGCCCGGGCGCGCTCCTCTGGGACTGGGGCGTGCTCGATTTCGCGGGCGGCACCGTCGTGCACATCAATGCGGGCATCGCGGGCCTCGTCGCCGCGCTCGTGATCGGCCCGCGCCACGGCTACCCGGGCACCGCGATGCCGCCGCACAACCTGCCGCTCTCGGTCGTCGGCGCGGCGCTCCTCTGGGTCGGCTGGTTTGGGTTCAACGCCGGCAGCGCGCTCGCCGCGAACGGCACCGCCGGCATGGCGTTGCTCGTGACCCAGGTCGCGACCGCCGCCGCGGCGCTTGCCTGGTTGAGTTTCGAGTGGGCGGCGCACGGCAAGCCGAGTGCGCTCGGCATCGCGACCGGCGCAATCGCCGGGCTCGTCGCGATCACGCCGGCTTCCGGCACCGCGGGTCCTGCGGGCGCGCTCCTGATCGGCGCGACTTCGGGCGTGGTCTGCTTCCTCGCTGCGACGCGGCTCAAGCGGCTCTTCGGCTACGACGATTCGCTCGACGTGTTCGGCGTGCACGCCGTGGGCGGCATCGTGGGCGCGCTCCTCACCGGAATCTGCGCGGGATCGCTCGGCGGCGCGGGCCTCGCGGAGGGCGTCTCGATTGGTGCGCAGCTCTGGGTGCAGGCAAAAAGCGTGCTCTTCACGCTCGCATGGAGCGGCATCGGCAGCTTCATCATCCTGAAACTTCTGGATGCCACCATGGGCCTGCGCGTTTCGAGGGAGCAGGAAGTCGAGGGCCTCGACCTCGCGCTGCATGACGAGCGCGCCTACAGCCAGTAGTCCGTCGTCGGGTTTTCGGCAGCCGGTCCCGGTGCGGGGCGTTCGCTTCCCCCCTCAGCCCTCCCGGGCACCGGCTTGCCACTTTTGAGAACCCCCGGCCCGCCCCCCGTCCTGTCCCTTGCCGTTCCCGGCCCGCAGTCCGCTAAACTCGCACCGGTTCGGGTCCCCAGTGTGACGGGCGTCAAGGGTTTCAGGGCCGGGAAAGGCCACACTGTGCGCGGTCGGGGGTAGGAATATGTCCCGGATTCATAAGGTTCTGTTGGCATTCCTGATGGCGGGCCTGACCGCGGTCGCGGCGGCCCAGACCGTCGAGACCGTCTATAAGTGGGTGGACTCTGCCGGGCAGGTCCATTACACCGACCTGCCTCCGCGCCAGGCCGGCGCCAGGATCCTGGGCGTCTTCCACCAGGCCGGCGTCGTGGACGAGGAATCGGACGAAGGCTTCGACGACGAAGGCAATGGCAACGAGGGCGACGACGGCACAAGCCAGCCGCCGTCCGGCAGCCCGCGCACGGCCGAGCCGCCGGTTTCGCGCCAGGCGATGCAGGCCGCGCAGAACGACGCCGCCAAGGCCAAGGTCGAGCAGTGCAAGGCCGCACAGGATCGCTACCAGCGCTACATCGAATCGCGCCGCCTGTTCCGCGAGGAGAACGGCAAGCGCGTCTATCTCACCGACCAGGAACTCAACGAAGCCCGCGCCCGCGCCAAGCAGGCCGTGGACGATTACTGCTCCTGAATCTCCATTGCGGGCACAATGGGGCCCGCCATGCACATCGGATTCATCGGACTCGGCGCCATGGGCCAGCACATGGCCCGCAACCTGCATCGCGCGGGATTGCTCTCCGGTGTCTGGAACCGCACAGCCGCCGGAGCCGAGTCGCTCGCATCCGAAACCGGATGCCGCATGTTCGGCACGCCCGCCGAACTCGCCGGCGCCTGCGATGGCGTCGTCACCTGCGTCTCGGCTGACGACGACCTGCTCGCGGTAATCGGCCAGCTGCTGCCGGGGCTGCGTCGCTCTGCAATCGTGATCGACTGTTCCACCGTCGCCGCGAATACCGCACGCCAGGCTGCGGCGCTCGTCTCGGGCGCGGGCGGTTCCTTCCTCGACTGCCCGGTGAGCGGCGGCGTCGAAGGCGCGAAGAACGCGACGCTCGCAATCATGTGCGGCGGCGAGGAGCAGGTCTTCGCGCGCGCGATGCCGGTGCTCTCCGCGCTCGGCAAAACCGCCGTCCTGATGGGACCGTCGGGCGCGGGACAGGCGACCAAGGCGACGAACCAGATCCTCTGCGCGGGCGCGATCCAGGCGGCGGCCGAAGCGATGGCCTTCGCTGACGCCGAAGGGCTGCCGCTCGACAAGGTCATCGACATCCTCGGCAAGGGCGCAGGCTCGTCCTGGTACTTCGTCAATCGCGCGCCCTTCATGGCGCGCGGCGACTATCCCGCGGGCTTCCGCGTGCGCCTGCACGACAAGGACCTGCGCATCTGCCGCCAGATGGCAGCGAAGCACGGCGCGAAACTCCCGGTCGTCGAGTCCACGATCCGCGACTACGAGCGCCTGCTCGCGACCGGCCGCGGCGAGGAGGACATCTCGACGATCTTCCGGCTGAAGCGGCCGCTGTTCAGGGACCGGGACTGAGCCCGTGCAGGACACCGGCAGCTTCCTGATCCGCCGCGAGCGCCCGGGCTTCTATCTGCCGGATTTCTGCCGCCCGCGCAGCGTGCTCGCCGTGGTCCTGATCGCGGAACTGGTCGCGGTCCTGCTGACGCTCGCGCGCCACGGCATCACCGAGCAGTTCTGGCCCTATCTCGCGAGGACCTCCCTGTTCCTGCTCTGGACCGGTTTCGGCATCGCGGCGCTCCTGTGCGCGCTCCGCGGCCTGCTCGGCCGGATGGACGCCACGAAAGGCTCGATCCTCGCGCTCGTCCTGATGCTCATCGTCACGGCGGCAGTCACCGAGGGTGCCTGGTGGTTCGCGGAGCGCACCAACCGGATGCTCGGCGTGGCGGCACCATTGCTGGCCGACCACCTGAAGTTCCTGCTGCGCAACCTCGCGGTCTGCGCCATCGCCGGAGGCCTGGCGCTGCGCTATTTCTACGTCTCGCACCAGTGGCGCACCAACGTCGAGGCCGAGGCCCAGAGCCGCGTGCGGGCGCTGCAGGCGCGCATCCGGCCGCACTTCCTGTTCAACAGCATGAATACAATCGCCTCGCTCACGCGCAGCAACCCGCGCGTGGCCGAGCAGGCCATCGCGGACCTGTCGGACCTGTTCCGGGCGTCGCTGCGCGAGCACCGCGAGCGCATCCCGCTCGCGAGCGAGATCGAGATCGCGCGCGCTTACGAGCGCGTTGAGCGGCTGCGGCTTGGCGACCGGCTCAAGGTGGACTGGCAGGTCGAATCGCTGCCGCTCGACACCCAGGTACCGGCGCTCATCCTGCAGCCGCTGCTCGAGAACGCCGTGTACCACGGCATCGAGCCGCTCGACAAAGGCGGCACCATCCGCGTGACCGGCAGGCTCGAGAACGGCAACGCCGTAATCACGATCGGCAATCCCATCGAGCCCCGCATGGTCGCGCGCCGGCCGGGCCACCAGATCGGCCTCGAAAACGTGCGCCAGCGCCTGGAACTGATGTTCCACGGCGAGGCGGATCTCGAGGTCATCGAGACGCCGGAACATTTCCTGGTCACGCTGCGGTTTCCGGCCGCCGGGAAACCCGCGTGAACCTGCGGGTGCTCGTGGTCGACGACGAACCGCTCGCGCGCGAGCGGCTGTCGCACCTGGTCGAGGAATTGCCGGAAACGGAACTCGCAGGCGTCGCCGCGACCGGCGAGGAAGCGCTGCTGCTCGCCGGCAGGCTGAAGCCCGAAGTCGTGCTGCTCGACATCCGCATGCCCGGCATGGACGGACTCGAGGCCGCGCACCATCTCGCGCGCATGCCCGATCCGCCCGCGGTCATCTTCACGACCGCCTTCGAGGAGCATGCGCTCGCGGCCTTCGACGTGCAGGCGGCGGGCTACCTGCTGAAGCCGGTCCGCCCCGAGAAGCTCCAGGAAGCGCTCGCCCGTGCGCGCACGCCGACCCGCGCCCAGCTCACCCGCATCGCCGAGGGCGGTGCCGGCCAGCGCACGCGCATCGCGGTGCGCACGCGCGACGAACTGAAGCTGATTCCGCTCGACCAGGTGCTCTGCTTCATCGCCGAGCAGAAGTACACGACGCTGCGCCATGCGCACGGCGACGAACTGATCGAGGAACCGCTCAAGGCGCTCGAGGACGAGTTCGCGGCGCGCTTCGTGCGCATCCATCGCAATGCCCTGGCCGCCGTCGAGCACATCGAGAGCATGGAACGCGACGCGGAAGGGCACCACCACGTGCGCCTGCGTGGCGGCGCCGGTACCCTGCCCGTCAGCCGCCGGCTGGCGGCGGAAGTCGCGAAGCGGCTGAAGGGCTGAAGCCTCTTCCGGTCAGGCCGCGGCCGGCGCCTCCGGGTCGCGGCGGAATCCCTGCCAGGTGCGCATGGTGAATGCGCCGATGCCCGCCAGGAACAGCAGGAACACGATGAGACCACCGAGCATCGGCAGCTGCTTCACGATGGCGAGCGCGATCAGCGCGAGCAGCAGGAACAGCACGCGCCACCACGAGGACTCGATCTTGTCCTTGCCGGCCTTCGCCGCCACGAAGTCGCCGACGAAGATCGCGCCCACGAGGTAGCCGAACAGCAGCAGCACCGCGTAACCGAGCCCCAGCAGGAGCGCGAGCGGGATGCCGACGATCGTCACGAGCAGCACCACGAGCGCGAACGGGATGCCGATCAGCATCACGCAGCCGAGTCCGAGGCTTTGTAGCGGCTTGCTCGCGACCGCGCCGGCCGCCTCGCGGCTGAAGCGCGGCGCCAGCAGGATCATGAGCGCGCCGACCAGCATCATGCCGAAGGAGATGCTGATGCCGCCGGCGATCGCGGCGCCGTGCCCGACGCGGCGCAGCCAGCGTTTGTCGCGGTCCACTTCCATGACGCCGCCCTCGACCTGCGCCGCCGGGTCCACCTGGACGTCGCTGCCGCTGCGGTACTCGACGCGTCCGCCGATGCGCGCGTCGGGACCGATGCGGATGGATTCGCCGGCGACCTCGACGTCGCCGCCGATCCTGCCGTTGATGAGGATGGACTCGCCGAAGGCGCGCAGCCGCTCGCCGACTTCGCCGTCCACGACGATCGAGCCGCCGGCCAGCGTCGCATTGCCGTGCACCTTTCCGGTGCTCAGGAGCTGGACGGTGCCGCCCGCCGCCCGCAGGCGGCCCCCGATCTCGCCCGCCACGCGCACGTCGCCGCCTGCCGCATAGACGTTGCGGCCGACGTCGCCGGTGAGCGACACGTCGCCGCCGGTCACGAAGGCGCTCTTTTCCACGCGCTCGCGGATCTCGACGCGGCCCGCGGCCACGAATGCGTGGCCCTCCACCGGTTCGTCGAGCACGACTTCGTCGCCCGCGGAGAGGCGCGTGTCGCCGATCGCCGCGCGCGCCTCGTCCTCCGCGGCCGCCGTGGAAATGCCCGCCATGGCGAGCGCAATGGTTGCGATGATCCTGCCCATGATCCGCTCCCCTGGATGCCTGGCCCCATGATCCTACCCCGCCGGCGGCGCATGGCAAAATGACGAGGTGAACGGGGTCATCCGCATCGCCACGCGCAGGAGCCGCCTCGCCCTCTGGCAGGCGGAGCATGTCGGCGCGCGCCTGGCCGCCGCGCACCCGGGACTGGCCGTGAGCCTGGTGCCGCTCGTGACCGAGGGCGACCGCATCCAGGACCGCTCGCTCGCGGCCGTGGGCGGCAAGGGCCTGTTCATCAAGGAACTCGAGAACGCGCTTATCGAGGGCGCCGCCGACGTCGCCGTGCACTCGATGAAGGACGTGCCGGCCGACATGCCGGCCGGTCTCGGCATCGGCGCCGTGCTCGAACGCGCCGACCCCAGGGACGCGTTCGTCTCGAATGCGCATGCGCGGATGGCAGACCTGCCGCGAGGCGCGCGGGTCGGCACGTCGAGCCTGCGCCGCCAATGCCAGCTCAGGCGCTCGCGGCCGGACATCGCGGTCGTCGTGCTGCGCGGCAATGTCGAAACGCGGCTGCGCAAGCTCGACGACGGCGAGTTCGAGGCGACCGTGCTCGCGATGGCCGGGCTCGAGCGGCTCGGTCTCGCGGCGCGCGTGCGCGAGCGGCTCTCGCCGCGCCAGATGCTGCCGGCCGTCGGCCAGGGCGTCATCGGCATCGAGTGCCGGGTCGCGGATGCGCGGATCCGCGAACTGCTCGTCCCGCTCGAGCATGCGCCGACCCGGCTGCGGCTCGTCGCTGAGCGTGCGTTCTCCGGCCGCCTCGGCGGCAGTTGCCAGTCGCCGATCGCGGCCTACGCGGAACTCGACGGCGATTCCATCGCGCTGCGCGGGCTCGTCGGGGCGCCGGATGGCACGCGTGTGTATGAGGACCGCATCGCCGGTCCCGCCCGGGATGGCGCCTCGCTCGGCATCCGCCTCGCCGTGCGAATGATGGAGGCAGGCGCCGCGGCCCTGCTCGCGGAACTCGCCGCGGGGAATGACTGACATGGCGCGGCTGACCGGTATCGGCGTGCTGGTGACGCGGCCCGAGCACCAGGCCGAACATCTCTGCAAGCTGATCGAAGCCGAGGGCGGCGCCGCGGTGCGCTATCCCGCGCTCGCGATCCGGCCGCGGTCGGACCGCGCCGCGGTGCGCGCCGCCATCGGCCCGGCGGACCGCTACGACGTGATCATCTTCCTGAGCGCGAATGCGGTGCGCTACGGCGCCGACCTGCTGGCCGCGCAGCGCGATCTGCCGATCGCGGCCATCGGCCCCGCGACTGCCGCGGCGCTGAATTCGGCGGGGTTTCGCGTATCGCTGATGCCGGCCGAGGGCATGGACAGCGAATCGCTGCTCGCCCTGCCGCGGTTCCAGCACATGGGCGGCCAGCGTGCGCTGATCGTACGCGGCAATGGCGGGCGCGAGCTGCTCGCCGAGTCGCTGGCGGCTCGGGGCGCAACCGTGCAGTACGCGGAGGTCTATACGCGCGAACCGGCGAAGCCCTCGGCCGAATTACAGTCGGAAATCGAAACGCTCTGGCGCCAGGGCGGACTCAAGGCCTACGTCGCGACCAGCGTCGCAGCGCTCGAAGCGCTGGTCGGCATCGTGACGCCGCGCTGCCGGGAGCTGATGGATTCCACCGCGCTCGTGACCGGCTCGCCGCGCGTCGCCGAGGCCGCAGCCCGTCTCGGGCTCGGCTCGCCCGTCGTGCTCGCCGATTCCCCGGACGACGGCTCGCTGACCGGCGCCCTGATCCGCTGGCGCACCGGCACCATCAAGACGGGGCGTAGTCGAAGGAGTCGATGTAGATGCGGTCCGGGTCCGCGCCCCGCGGCGGCAGGGTCGCGCGCACCGCGTCGATCATGGCGGGCGGGCCGGCGGCATAGATGTCGAAGCCCGCGAGGCCTGCGACCTTGCGCAGCACCGCCTCGTGGACGAGACCGTGCTCGAAGGCGGCGCCCGAGGCCTGCTCGGAGAGCACGG
>JBQTKF010000127.1:0-6308 GCA_052386355.1 Gammaproteobacteria bacterium | reverse complement strand
GGATCCGCAGCGATTACGGCGATCCTGCGCTCCGCGTCGACGTCGTCGCGCACAGCCTGGGCGGCCTGATCGTCCGCTACTACCAGCGATACGGGACCGCGGACGTGCTGGACGGCAACGTGTTCCCGGTCTCGGGCGAGGGCGCCGCCAAATTGCGCCGCGTGGTGATGCTCGGCGTCCCGCACCAGGGCGCGACGCTCGCGATCCACAAGTTCCTGAACGGCTACCAGGTCGGCATCTCGCGCCTGCCGACCGAGGGCGTCGCGACCATGCCCGGGATGTTCCAGTTCTTCCCGCACCCGGCCGTGGACTGGGTGGCCGCGGCGGACGGCACGCGGCTCGGCCTCGACCTGTTCGACGTGGAGGTCTGGCGCCGCTTCGGCTGGTCCATCTTCGACCGCCGCGTGCAGCGGCGCATTGCGCAGCATCGCGACATCTGGCCCGAACAGCCGGTGTTCGAGCGCTGGTTCGAAAAGCGCCTCGGCCGCGCACGCCGCTTCGCCTGGTCGCTGATGGTGCCGGCGCCCAACATCGAGCGCGGCAGGCTCCTGGTCGCCGGCGGCGACTGCGTGCCGACGCCGCGTCGTCTCGTGATCGAGGAGGTGAATGGCGAGTCGCTGGCGCGCCTGACGCCCGAGCAGATCGAGCGGCCGCTGCGCGGCGTCGACTACGAAGAGCTGATGTTCGAGCCGGGCGACGGCAGCGTCACGCGCTCGTCATTGCTCGCGATCCAGGCGATGGATCCCCGGATCCCGTCCCACGAGTACTCGCACGACGGATTTGGCCACACCTACTTCGTCTGCGAGCAGCATGACTCGCTGACCGGCAACATCAGCCTGATCGACAACCTGCTGTACTTCCTGCTGGACCCGGACTGAGCGGTCCGTCAGGAAGTGGCCGCCGCGACGCGGTCCGCGTAGGCGCAGAATTCGCAGCCCTCGCCCGGCGCCGGGAGCGCGCCTCCCTCGGCGAGCCTCACTGCGCGCCGGAATGCATCGAGCACCCAGCCGTCGTCCCCGTCGTAGGGAATCATGGCGGTCCGGAAGCGCAGCCGGTCCTCGAAGCTGCCGGCGCTGGCATCGCCGTTCGCGTACACGAACCAGCCGCGGTCGCTGACCTCGAAGCCCTGGCGCCGGACCAGGAACTGGTACACGTCCATCTGGCGCCGGTACGAGGGATAGAGTTTCTCCGCCGACGGGGGCTCCTTGCGCGCGGTCGCCTTGTAGTCGGCCACGATCAGTTCGCCGGTGGCCGCCTGCCACAGGTCGTCGATCGCGCCGAACAGCGTCCAGCCGGTTTCGTCGTCCAGCCAGCGCACGCCCGTGAAGTTGTGGCGCCAGCGATCGAGTTCCGCGTGCGCGAAGGGCACCGCCTCGAGCCCCGCCGCGGCGAACAGCGGATGAGGCTCGCGCGCCGCGCGGTAGCGGTCGAACTCGGCCTTCAGCAGGGCATCCACGGCGTTGTTCAGCGTGAATGGCGGCCCGCTCGGACGGTGCACGTCCTGCGCGACGTCGAGGAAGAAGCAGCGCGGGCACTCGACGAAGAGGTCGATCTTGGAGCGGCTGAGCTGGCGGCGCTGTTTCGAACGGCTCGACATTGCAGTGCACAATGCCGTCGCCGGGCCGGGGAGGCAATAGCTGGCTGCGCCAGGGCGTTGGCAAGGCAGGATGAACCGGTGCGCGCTCGCGGCGGTCAGAGCCTAGCATCGGGTTCTACGGCCGGCCCCAGGCGGCCCGAGGGAGAGTCCCATGATCGCGTCCAACCGCCTCCCGGTTTCCTGGCGAAACCTGTCCGCCTCGCTGGTGCTGGCCTTTGCGCCGTTGTCCGGCGAAGCCATGGAAACCGCGGCTTCCTCGCTCGCCGAGGGCGTGGACCAGCTGCGCCACGCGGTCGGCACCTGGAACGTCACGACGATCCGCTATCGCGAAGACGGCAAGGTCGCGGAACGCCTCAATGGCACCTACCAGTTCGAGTGGGTGGTGCCGGATCGGGTCGTGTCCGGCCGCGCCAACATCCCCTCGATCGGCCCGATGTCGGGCCTGCTCTTCTATTACAACGAGCGGCGCGGGACGCTCGAAATCGCCTCGGTGGGCGCCGACGGCCAGCTCGTCGTCATGACCGGCGCACCGGGCGAGGAGCTGCGCACCAGCGCGCCGCCGGCCGCCGACGGCTCGAAGCGCCAGTTGCGCTTCACACGCTTCAACGTCGAGCGCAACTGCTTCGAATCGCGCCTCGACGTCAGCACCGACGGCGGCGCGAGCTGGCGCCCCGGCAACCACCTGCGCTTCGTACGCGCGACCAGCGAGGCCGCCGGCATGGCCGGGCTGCGTTTCCGCAAGCCTTCGCGGAACTATGTCCCGCTGACTTGAGAAGGGCGCTGGGCTGAGAAAACGCGCTACGCTTCGCCTGTCATCGACCCGGCAGTCCCGGGCGGGACGCGTACCCGCCTCGATTTCCGGCCGATAATCAACGACTTGAGGGGGGACCATGCGTCACATGAACTGGCTGGCAGGGGCGTTTTCCGCGGCATTGCTGGCAGCCGGATGCGCGGCGAAGACTCCGGCGGTGGACGTCGCGGCAGAAGCACAGGCCGTGCGTGATCGTTCGGCGGAGTGGTTGAAACTCAATCAGGCGAAGGACTTCGCCGCCATTGCGAACGGCATCTTCACCAGCGACGGGGTCACGCTCTACGACGGCGAGATCTCCCACGGCACTGCCGAGATCCTGGCGTCGTTCGAAGCCGATCACGCGGAAAACCCGAACGCGATGGGTTCCTGGACCACGAGCGACGTCGTGGTCGCAGCCTCCGGTGAACTCGCCTATGAGCGAGGCAGCTTCACGTTCGATGCGGACGGCACCGGCGAGGCGCCCGAGACGACTGGGGAGTTCGTGACCGTCTGGGTCAAGAGCGACGGCACCTGGCGCGCGGCGGTGGATGCCGCAACGGTGCGCAAGGCCGAGGTACCCGCCGAACCGGCAGCGGATACGACTGCCTGAGGTGACTGCCGATCGCGTCGCGGCGCCAGGGCTGCTGCGCGGCCTGAGGCGCCTCGATGTGGTCTCGCTGACGGTCAACTCCGTCGTCGGCGCCGGCGTGTTCGCCCTGCCCGCGGGGCTCGCAGTGTCTTCGGGACGCTGGAGCCTCGCGGTGATCCTCGCGGCGTCCGCGATCGTCGCCGTGCTCGCGCTCTCCCTCGCCGAGGTCGCGAGCCGCTTCGACGTCACCGGCGGCCCGCAGGTCTACGCCCAGGTCACCTTCGGCCCGGCCGCGGGCTTCACGGTCGGCTGGCTCTTCACTGTCTCGCGCTTCGCCTCGCACGCCTTGATCTCCCAGGTCATGCTCGACTATGCCGCCGCGATCTGGCCGGCATTCGAGGGTTACTGGCCGCGCACCATCGCATTTACGCTCGTCATGCTGGTGCTGACCGCAGTCAACCTGCGCGGCGTCACGAATGGCGCCTGGCTCGGCAACCTGCTCACGGTCGCGAAGCTCCTGCCGCTGGTCGCGATCGCGCTCGCCGGGCTCTGGTTCGCCGGCTGGAACAACCTGCCTGCGGCGGAACCCGAGCGACCCGACGGCCTGGTGAGCGGCCTTCAGCTCGCCCTGTTCGCCTGCTTCGGCTTCGAGATCGTCGCAACCGTCGCGGGCGAGATGCGCGATCCGCGCCGCGACCTCGCCTTCAGCATTCTCGCGGGCTTCGGCATTTCGAGCCTGCTTTACCTGTTGTTGATGCTCGCGAGTTTCGGCGTGCTGGCCGACACGGCCGCCCACACGCGCCCCCTCGTCAGCATCGCCGAGCGTTTCCTCGGCCCGGCAGGTGGCACGCTGATGGCGGTCGCTGCCATCGTTTCCTGCGCCGGCGGGCTCGCCGTCTCGATGCTGACCTCGCCGCGCAACATGTTCGCGCTCGGCGAGGCCGGCGACCTGCCGCGCTCTTTCGCCGCCGTGCACCGCACCTGGCGCACGCCGCACGTCGCGATCATCGTCTTCGGCCTGCTCGCCTGGACCGTGACGATCACCGGCACCTTCCGCTACCTGCTCGAACTCTTCGTGATCTCCCGCATGCTGGCCTACGGTTCGACCTGCCTCGCGCTCATCGTGTTGCGGCGTCGCGGCGGTCCCGCGCCCGTGCCGGTGGCGGGTGGTCCCGCCATCGCGGTGTTGGGCCTCGTCGCCTGCGCGGCGATCGTGACGACCGCGACGCTGACCTCGGTCCGCGACGTCGCGATCGTCATCGCCATCGGATTCCTGACCCGGGCGCTGGTGCGCAGGCGGGGCGCTTGATCAGGAGACTCGGCCTCGTCGCGATCGCGGCGCTCGCGTTCGGCTGTGCGCGCCCGGCGGCCGGGGCGCCCGCCGCCATTGCGATGCCCGATTCGCACAGCGCAGAGGCGGCGGCCTCAGTGCTCGAATCCGGCGGCAACGCGGTGGATGCCGCCATCGCCGCCGCTTTCGTCCTCGCCGTCACGTTTCCCGAAGCGGGCAACATCGGCGGCGGCGGCTTCATGCTGGCGCGCGTCGACCGGCAAGCCGCTTTCCTGGATTTTCGCGAGACGGCGCCCGCCGCCGCGCGCCGTGACATGTACCTGGACGACGCAGCCAACGTCGTTGCGGGCCTGAGCCTCACCGGCCATCTCGCCGCCGGAGTGCCCGGCACGGTCGCGGGCCTCGCAGAAGCCCACGCGAAGTACGGCAGCCGGCCCTGGTCGCAGTTGCTCGAGCCCGCGATCGCCCTCGCACGCGACGGCTTCACCGTGCCGCCGCAGCTCGCGCAGCTCGCCATGGAGGAGAACGCGCGCTTCGAGCGCCGCGTGAACTTCCGCGAGTACTTCGGCGGGATGCAGGCCAGCGCGACATTCCGCCAGCCGGAACTCGCGGCGACGCTCGAGCGAATTGCCGCCCGCGGCGCCGAGGGTTTCCACGAGGGAAAAACTGCGGGGCTCCTCGTCGAGGAAATGCGCCACGGCGGCGGCATCATCACGGCCGAGGACCTCGCGAACTACCGCCCGCGCTGGCGCACGCCGCTGTCCGCAGCTTGGCGCGGCTTCGAGGTGATCTCCGCGCCGCCGCCCTCCTCCGGCGGCTTCGCCGTGATCCAGCTGCTCAGGATGAAGGACGCGCTTGCGCGGGAATTCGACGGCGTCGCGCACAACTCCGCGCAGTACGTGCACCTGACCGCCGAGATGGAAAAGCGCGTGTTCGCCGACCGCGCCGAATACCTCGGCGACCCGGACTTCGCGCCCGACCGTGCCGCCGAACTCATCGACGAGGAATACGTGCGGCGTCGCGCGGCGGAGGTGAACCCGCGTGCGATTTCGCCCGCCACGGGCGTGCGCCCGGGCCTCGAACCGCGGACGACGACGCATCTCTCGATCGTGGACCGCGCGGGCAATGCGGTCGCGATGACGCTCACGCTCAACACCGACTTCGGCAGCGGCGTCGTGGTCCGCGGCGCCGGTTTCCTGCTCAACAACCAGATGGACGACTTCAGCGCGAAGCCGGGCGTGCCGAATTTCTACGGCGTGGTCGGCTCCGATGCGAACGCGATCGCACCG
This sequence comes from Gammaproteobacteria bacterium, assembly GCA_052386355.1. Taxonomy (GTDB): domain Bacteria; phylum Pseudomonadota; class Gammaproteobacteria; order Steroidobacterales; family Steroidobacteraceae; genus SCUD01. The sequence continues at coordinate 752 of JBQTKF010000127.1, read as the reverse complement.
GGCAAGCGCATGCTCTCCTCCATGTCGCCGACGCTGCTGGTGAAGGACGGCGAGGTGCGGCTCGCGGTCGGCACGATGGGCGGCTCCACGATCATCACCTCGGTCTACCAGGCGATCGTGAACCTGCTGGACTTCGGCATGGGCGCCGAGGAGGCAGTCGCGGCGACCCGCTTCCACCACCAGTTGCTGCCGGAGAACCTCGTCACCCACAGCGTCGCGCGGCCATTGCCTGCGGAGGTGGTCCGGGCACTGCGGGACCGCGGCTACGACGTACGACCGCACGACTGGGAGTTCGGCGACCTGCAGCTCGTGTGGCACGACGGCACGGGCTGGCAGGCCGCTTCGGACCCGCGCGGACGGGGGCAGGCCCGGGTGCTCGACTGACGCGGCGGACACCGTCTCGCTGGCATCCAGTCGCAGGAGTAGAGTTCCGCCAGGGGGAGCCGCCATGAAAAGACGTCAATTCGTCGGCGCGGGCCTCACGCTCGCCGCCACCTGGCCGATGCGGGGATGGTCCGCGGTTCTCAAGGGCACCGGCGACCTGCCGGCCAGGACCCTGGACGGCGGGGAGTTGCTGCTGAAAGGCGCGAGCATCGAAGACTTCGCCGCCAGCCTGCGCGGCGATGTCCTGTTGCAGGACAACCCGGCCTACGACTCGAGGCGGCGCATCTTCAACGCCATGTTCGACCGGCACCCGGCAATGATCGCCTGCTGCACCGGGGCCTCCGACGTGCGCCGCGCAGTCGACTTTG
>JBQTKF010000126.1:0-6584 GCA_052386355.1 Gammaproteobacteria bacterium | reverse complement strand
GGCCCCGCCACGGACGCGCCGGCCGCGCTCGCCGACCTGATCGCCGCGGGCGTGGACCTCGTCCGCGTCAACTTCTCCCACGGCAGCTTCGACGAGCATGCGCGCCGCATCGAGCAGACCCGCGCGGCGGCAGCGAAGGCGGGGCGCGCCTGCGGGGGCGCGCGGGGGGGGCGCCCGCCCCCCCCGCGGCAGCCTAGGAGCCGCGAGCGAGGCCGCATGCCGAGAAGAACCAAGATCGTCGCGACCCTGGGCCCCGCCACCGACAACGACGCCGCGCTCGCGGATCTGATGGCGGCCGGCGTGGACCTCGTCCGGGTCAATTTCTCGCACGGCAGCTTCGACGACCATGCGCGGCGCATCGACAGCGCACGCGCGGCGGCATCGCGGGCCAGGCGCGTGGTCGGCATCCTCGGCGACCTGCGCGGCCCGAAGGTACGCATCGAGCGCTTCGCGGCCGGCAGTGTGACGCTCGTCGAGGGCGAGCCCTTCGCGCTCGACCCGAAGCTCGATGCTTATTCCGGAACGGCCAAGGTCGTGGGCGTCGCCTATGAACGGCTGCCGAAGGACGTGCGGAGGGGAGACACGCTGCTGCTCAACGACGGCCTGATCTCGCTTGCGGTCGAACGGGTCGAGGGCACGCGCGTGCACACGCGCGTGGTGACCGGTGGCGAGCTCTCCGACATGAAGGGCCTCAACAAGCTGGGCGGCGGGCTCTCGGCTGGCGCGCTCACCGACAAGGACCGCGAGGACATCGGGATGGCCGCGAAGCTCGGCGTGGACTACCTCGCCGTGTCATTCGTGCGCGACCGCAGCGACGTCGTCGAGGCCTGGGACCTGATGCGCGACGCGGAGGGCGACGGCCGCATCGTCGCCAAGATCGAGCGGCGCGAGGCGATCGACAACCTCGAATCCATCATCGAGACCTCGGCGGCGGTCATGGTCGCGCGCGGCGACCTCGGCGTCGAGGTCGGCTACGCAGAGCTGACCGGCCTCCAGAAACGCATCATCGCGCTGGCGCGCGCCAGGAACCGGCTCGTGATCACCGCGACGCAGATGATGGAGTCGATGATCGTGTCGCCGGTGCCGACGCGCGCGGAGGTCTCCGACGTCGCGAATGCCGTGATGGACGACACCGACGCCGTGATGCTCTCGGCCGAGACCGCGGTCGGCCGGCATCCCGGCCGCGTGGTGCGCGCGATGGCCGAGGTGATCGAGGGCGCCGAGAAATGGCAGACTTCCAATCGTCCCGACGTCCGGCCCGAAGGCCACTTCAACCGCACCGACGAGGCGATCGCCGCCGCCGTGATGTACACGGCGAACCACCTCGACGTGCGCGCGATCGTCGCGCTGACCGAGTCCGGCTCGACCGCGCTCTGGATGTCGCGCATGCGCTCTGACATCCCGATCTACGCCTTCACGCGCCACCCGGCGACGCAGCGGCGCGTGACGCTCTATCGCGGCGTGTATCCCGTGGACATCGACGTCACCAGCACGCGCGCGGAGGAAATGTATCCCGCGATCTTCGAGCGCATGATGAAGGACGGCCTCGCCGAGGAGGGTGATCTCATCATCGTCACCAAGGGCGAGTTCTCGGGCGTCACCGGCGGCACCAACACGATGAAGATCATCCAGGTCCAGCGGCGCTGATGGAAAAGGGGACGTTCACCTTTTTCCCCTGGCTCCGCCGTTCGTTCGCGATCCTGCTCACCCTGCTGCTGCTCGCGGTGCTGGCGGTCTGGCTCGCGCTGCGCGCGAGCCTGCCGCAGCTCGACGGCGAAATCGCGCTCGCCGGACTGTCGGCACCGGTCTCGGTCGAGCGCGACGATCACGGTGCCCCGGTGATCCGCGGCACGACGCGAGAGGACGTCGCGCGCGCGACCGGCTTCGTGCACGCGCAGGACCGCCACTTCCAGATGGACCTGCTGCGGCGCAGCGGCGCCGGCGAGCTCGCGGCACTCCTCGGCCCGGGCCTGCTCGAAACCGACCGGCGCATCCGTCTGCACCAGTTCCGCAAGCGCGCGGCGGCGGCGGTCGCCGCGCTCGCACCGCAGGACCTGGCGCTGTTCGAGGCCTACACCGCGGGCGTGAATGCAGGCCTCGCCGGGCTTGGCGCGCGGCCGTTCGAGTATTTCCTGCTGCGGCAGCAGCCTCTGGCCTGGCGCGTCGAGGATTCTCTGCTCGTCGTTTTCGCCATGTGGATCGACCTGCAGGGACTCGAGGCGCGGCACGAGCAGCGCCGCGGCCGGCTCGCTGCCGCATTGCCGGAGCCGCTGTTTCGCTTCCTCGCGGAGCCCGATCCCTCGTGGGAGGCGCCGCTCGACGGCACGCGCCTGCCCGAGATGCCGATGCCGACGCCTGCGGAATACGACCTGCGCAAGCTCGATCGAACGCTGTTCGAGGCTGCCGACGCGAAGCTGCGCGAGAACCGCCGCGCGGCACTGGACGACTTCGAACTGGAGGTCATGCTCGGTAGCAACAACTGGGCGGTCGCGGGTTCGCGCGCGGCGGACGGCGGCGCGCTGCTCGCGAACGACATGCACCTCGGCCACAACGTGCCGAACATCTGGTATCGCGTACGGCTCGTCGTTGAGTCGCAAGGCATCGACATCACAGGCGTGAGCCTCCCGGGCGGACCCGCAATCGTCGCCGGCAGCAACGGCCACGTCGCCTGGGGATTCACCAACAGTTATGGCGATTTCCAGGATCTCGTGGTGATCCTGCCCGGCCCCGAAGGGAAGGCCAGCTACCTGAGCTCGGAGGGGCCGCGCGCGATCGAGCGCGACACCGAAATCATCGAGGTCGCGGGCGGCGCGCCCGAGGAGTTCGAGGTCCGCAAGACCATCTGGGGACCGATCGTCGCCGACGACGGCGAGAGCCGCGAACTCGCGCTCGCCTGGACCGCGCACCGCGAAGGCGCGAACGACCTGAACCTTCTGAAGCTCGAAACCGCGCGCGACCTCGACGAGGCGGCCGCCATCATCGGCGGCGCCGGCATGCCGGCGCAAAACGTGCTGATCGCGGACAGCCAGGGCCGCATCGGCTGGGTGCTGTCCGGCAGGCTGCCGCGGCGCCACGGATTCGAGGCGACGCGTCCTTCGGCCTGGACGGAGGCGGGGGTAGGCTGGGACGGCTGGATCGCGGCTTCCGAATCGCCGCGCATCCTCGATCCACCGCAGGGCTACGCCTGGAGTGCGAACGCGCGCGTCGCGGGCGGCGAGGCGTTCGCGCGGATCGGCGACGGCGACTATGCGCCGGCCTCACGCTCGCGCCAGATCCGCGACCGGCTGATGCAGGTGGAGAAGGCAACGCCAGCGGACCTGCTCGCCATGCAGCTCGACGACGAGGCGAAGTACGTCGCGCACTGGCACCCGATCCTGGTGCGCGCGCTGATGCATGGCGGTGAGAAGGACGCTGCGACGCTCGCGATGCAGTGGAACGGCCGCGCTGCCGTGGAAGATGCCGCCTTTCGACTGCTGCGCGAGTTCGAGCGCCGCGTCGCCGACCGCGCCTTCACGATGTTGACGGTGGAGGTACGCAACCGCTGGCCGGAGTTTCCGTGGCGCGCACCGCAGCGCTTCACCGAGGTCGCCTGGCGGCTGGTGCAGGAACGCCCCGCGCACCTGCTCGACCCGCGCTTCGCGGACTGGTATGCATGGCTCGCCGACGTTGCAAAGGAAGTCGTGCAGGATTTGCCCGAGGCCTGCACCGATCTCGCTGGCTGTGATTGGGGCAAAGTCAATCGCGCGAGCATCAAACACCCGGTCAGCGAAGCGGTGCCGTTTCTCTCGCGCTTCCTCGACATGCCGGCCGATCCTCTCCCTGGCGACTGGTCCACGCCGCGCGTGCAGTCGCCGCGGTTCGGCGCGTCGGAGCGCTTCGGCGTATCACCCGGGCGTGAGGCCGAAGGCTATTTCCACATGCCGGGTGGGCAGAGCGGGCATCCGCTGTCGCCGTTCTATCGGGCGGGACACGAGACGTGGGTGAGGGGGGAGGCGGGGGCGTTCTTGCCTGGAGCGACGGAGAGCATATTGACGCTCGTTCCTCCGGAGAAATGACGAATCTCGTGCCACGGGTGTGCGGGAGTCGGGTCAACTCCAGGGGCAGGCAAATCGAGGTCTTGTTGCGCGGCCAGCTGGTCATGCAGCCCGAATGCCGCAGAAATTGTGATCATCGATGATCTTCAATTGTAGCGAGACGGCATGAAACGTTTGGCATGCTGGCTGATGTTTGCGGCAATTGCGCTACCCGGCACGGTGCGCGCCGATAGCGACGGCTACTTGTGCGTTGGGCCTAACTATCTGGTTCTTGGGAGTCGCTCCTTCGACAGCGACGGGCAGCATCGTCTCTTTGTCCACTGGCTGGACGAAGGTATCGGACCGAAGACCGAGGTACGTCTGCCTGACTTTCAGGTGCACGGCCTCGAGTGCTCCATGGGCATGGTCAAGATCCGCGGCTGGGACGAGACGCATGAGGTGGACGTGTCGCAGGCCAATCGGCCACAGAACCTGGGTCTGGTGCCGTCCGCGCCCGCTTCTACCATGGAGCCCGCTGCTGCTGCCCGGCACGTATTTGCGTGGCCCTCTGGACGCCTCCCGCTCGATCGGCCGGCCACCCTTACTATGGGCTCAGAGAAGCCAATGCCGTCGAGACTTTTCCAGGTCTCGTGGAAACAGCAACGGAAGCAAAGTTGTTGCGACTGTCTGCGGATGGTGCGCTCCTGGACAGCAGAATCATCTATACCGGAACTTCAGTCGAGATTGTGGACTAGATGTCGTCTGACCAAGCGGTGCAGCCGCCGTCGCGCGCCGAGCGCGCCCCGCCGCTGATCGCGGACGCTAGGCGCGTCAGGAAGGAACGGACATGGCCGACAATCAGAGGATTACGACGGGCGGCTGCCTTTGCGGAGCCGTGAGGTACGAGGTGCGAGGCCCGTTACGAGACGTGGTCAACTGTCACTGCAGTATGTGCCAACGCCAGCATGGAAACTTCGGGCCGCACACAAAGGCACGAAAAGCAAATATCACCGTCACAAACGCCACCGGTCTCGCCTGGTACAAGACATCCGAGCTTGCCCGTCGTGGTTTTTGCCGGCGCTGTGGTTCAGGCCTGTTCTGGGAGCCCTTCGACCTGGATGCGACCGGCATTATTGCAGGAACTCTCGATGGCCCGACTGGATTGAAGACCATCGGCCACATTTTCGTTGGCGAGAAGTGCGATTTCTATGAGATCACGGACAACCTTCCGCAGTTTGCCGGATCAGCGAGTGGCGCACTGGTTGACGACTACTATTGATTCCCGTGGACGCGCCCGAGAATTCATGCAAGCCGAAGCCGCTTCACGGCTCGACTTGATTCAACCATCAGGCCCAGCCGCCATGGCAGCAGAGACTCAACACGAACAGACGAGCCGAATGCGCTACCTCGTCGCCGTTCTCGTCATGATGGCGGGGCCAGGTGGCTCAGCTCTGTTGGCATGGCTCGCGACGCTCCTTGCGAGCACGCGCATTCACGCTGAGGAAGTGGCCGTGGTGCCGTTTGTGATTCTCTTGTATGTGGGCGTACCAGCGACGATCGCGACGGTCGTCGTGGGACTCGTCATGGTGGTGCGCACTGCGGTCGCACGACGGCGCGAGTCTTGGAAGTCACCGCTGTAACGTCCGGTGCCCGCTGACACCGGGCCTTGGGCGCAAGCTACTGCAGCACCCTCATCGCCCGATCCAGCCCCGCGAGCGTGAGGGGATACATCCGCTCCTCGAACAGCTCCCGCGTGATCCGGATCGAAGGCGTGTATTCCCAGCGGTCCTTCGGCTCCGGATTGAGCCAGACGTGGCGCGGGAAGTTGCCGAGCAGCCGCTTCATCCAGGTCGCGCCCGACTCCTCGTTCCAGTGCTCAATGCTGCCGCCCGGCTGCACGATCTCGTACGGGCTCATGGTCGCGTCTCCGACCAGGATCAGCTTGTAGTCGTGGCCGTAGGTGCGCATGAGCTCGGCCAGCGGCGTGCGCTCGGCATGCCGGCGGCGGTTGTCCTTCCATACCGACTCGTAGACGAAGTTGTGGAAGTAGTAATACTCGAGGTGCTTGAACTCGCCGCGCGCGGCGGAGAAGAGCTCCTCGCAGATGCGCACGTGATCGTCCATCGAGCCGCCGATGTCGAGGAACAGCAGCACCTTCACCGCGTTGTGCCGTTCCGGGACCATGCGGATGTCGAGGAGCCCGGCCTTGCGCGCGGTGGAATCGATGGTGGCGTCGAGGTCGAGCTGCTCGGCCGCGCCCTGGCGCGCAAATCGGCGCAGCCGCCGCAGCGCCAGTTTCACGTTTCTCGTGCCGAGCTCGACCGTGTCGTCCAGGTTCGCGAACTCGCGCCGGTCCCAGACCTTCACGGCCCGGCGCTGCCCGGATCCCTCCTGCCCGATGCGCACGCCCTCCGGGTTGTAGCCGTGCGCGCCGAATGGAGAACTGCCGCCGGTGCCGATCCACTTGCTGCCGCCCTGGTGGCGGGCCTTCTGCTCGGCGAGCCGCCTGCGGAGCGTCTCCATGAGCGCGTCCCAGCCGCCGAGCGCCTCGATCTTCGCCTTCTCCTCGTC
>JBQTKF010000125.1:0-4267 GCA_052386355.1 Gammaproteobacteria bacterium | reverse complement strand
ATCTCGGGCAGCAGGCACACGACGGTCACATACAACGCGCCCCAGACCGTCAGGCGCGTCAGCACCTTGTCGATGTATTCGGCGGTCTGCTGGCCCGGCCGGATACCCGGGATGAACGCGCCGCCCTTCTTCAGGTTCTCCGCCGTCTCGCGCGAGTTGAACACCAGTGCGGTATAGAAGAAGCAGAAGAAGATGATCAGGCCGCCGTAGATCATGAGGTGCAGCGGCTGGCCCCAGCCGAGCGCGGCGGCGAGCGTCTGCAGCCAGGTACCGGTCTCGCCGGTGCCGAAAAACGAGGCCAGCGTCGCCGGGAACAGCAAGAGCGACGAAGCAAAGATCGGCGGGATCACGCCCGACATGTTGAGCTTGAACGGCAGGTGGCTGGTCTGGCCTGCGTACATGCGCCGGCCGACCTGGCGCTTGGCGTAATTGACCGGGATGCGGCGCTGCCCGCTCTCGACGAACACGCAGAATGCGGTCACCGCGCCGATCAGGAGCAGCAGGATGATCGCGAATGCCGGGTTCATCTCGCCGCTCGACACCTGCTGGAAGGTGCCGCCGATCGCGGACGGCAGGCCGGAGATGATGCCCGCGAGGATGATCATCGAGATGCCGTTGCCGATCCCGCGCTCGGTGATCTGCTCGCCGAGCCACATCAGGAACATGGTCCCGGCGGTCAGCGTCAACACCGCCGGCAGCGTGAAGTTGAAAAACCCGGGGTTGATCACCACGCCCTGGTTCTGGAACGCGGTCGCGGCGGCGAAGCCCTGGAACGCCGCCAGCACGACCGTGAAGTAGCGCGTCCATTGCGTCAGCTTGCGCCGGCCGGACTCGCCTTCCTTCTTGATCGCGGTCATCGACGGTACGACCACTGCCATCATCTGAATGATGATGGAGGCCGAGATGTACGGCATGACGCCCATCGCGAAGATCGACAGGCGCTCGAGCGCGCCGCCCGAGAACATGTTGAAGAGCCCGAGGATCGTGCCTTCCTGGCTCTCGAACAGCCGCGCCAGCGCGACCGGGTCGATGCCCGGCACCGGCACGAAGGTGCCGATCCGGTAGACGACCAGCGCCCCGAGCAGGAAAAACAGGCGATGGCGCATCTCGGTGTAACGGGTGACGTCACCGAGCGCGACCGCCGCATTGCCCGCCGTCGTCGCCATCAGCCGACCTTGCCGCCCGCTTTCTCGATGGCCGCGCGCGCGCCCTTGCTGGCGACCACCGCGGGACCCTGCAGCGTGACCGGACGTGCGATGTCGCCCGACAGGATCACCTTGGCGCGCTCGGTCGACAGCGGCACCACGGATGCCTCGATGAGCGCGGCGAGGTCGATCAGGTCCGACTTGACCTTCGTGAGGTCCGACAGCGTGACTTCGGCGCGCGTCGCCTTGACCGCCGAGCGGAATCCGACCTTGGGCAGGCGGCGCTGCAGCGGCACCTGGCCGCCCTCGAAGCCGACCTTGTGGTAGCCGCCCTTGCGTGCCTTCTGGCCCTTGCCGCCGCGGCCACAGGTCTTGCCCTGGCCGGCCGACGCACCCCTGCCGACGCGAAGTCGCGGGCGCTTGCTGCCGGGGGCGGGCTTGAGTTCGTTGAGTCGCATGTTCCGCTCCTTCAGGCCTTCTCGACCGCGAGCAGGTGCTTCGCCGCGTCGATCATGCCGCGCACCTCGCGGGTGTCCGGCACCACGCGCGAATCGCGGATGCGCCGCAGCCCGAGCCCGTGCACCGAGGCGCGGATGTTCCGCAGCTGCCCGTGCACGCTGCCCTTCAGGGTCACCTTGACCTTCGCCTGGCTCATGGCGTTCAGCCCCTGATCTCTTCGAGCGTCTTGCCGCGCTTGGCGGCGATCCGCTCGGGCGCCGCGATGCGCGAGAATGCGTCGAAGGTCGCGCGCACGACGTTGATCGGGTTGCGCGAGCCGTAGCTCTTCGCGAGCACGTTGCGCACGCCCGCGCACTCGAACACCGCGCGCATCCCGCCGCCCGCGATCACGCCGGTGCCGTCCGCGGCGGGTTGCATGTAGACGCGCGTCGTGCCGTGGCGGCCGTTGATCGCGTAATGCAGCGTCTCGCGCGACAGCGGTACCGTCGTCATGTTCTTGCGCGCCTGCTGCATCGCCTTGGAGATCGCGACCGGCACCTCGCGCGCCTTGCCATAGCCGAAGCCGACGCGCCCGGCGCCGTCGCCGACCACGGTCAGCGCGGTGAAGCCGAACTGCCGGCCGCCCTTGACGACCTTGGCGGTGCGGTTGACGGCGACCAGCTTCTCGATCAGGTCGTCGCCCGACTGTGTCCTTTCGACTCGTGCCATCTCGTCTTCTCCGGGGTCAGAACTTGAGGCCGGCTTCGCGCGCGGCGTCGGCGAGCGCCTTCACGCGCCCGTGGTAGCGGAAGCCCGAGCGGTCGAATGCCACCGACTCGATGCCGGCGGCCCTGGCCCGCTCCGCGATGGCCCGACCGACGGCCTTGGCGGCGGCGGCGTTGCCGGTGCCCTTGAGGTCCTTGGCGACCGCTTCCTGCACGGTCGAGGCGGCGGCGAGCACCCTCGCGCCGTCCGGCGTCGTGATCTGGGCGTAGATGTGCTGCGGCGTGCGATGTACCGTCAGGCGCACCTGCGCCTTCTCGCGGATCTTCGCGCGGGCGCGGGTCGCGCGCCGCAGGCGCCGGTCCTTCTTGGTGAGCTGTGCCATGGCTATTTCTTCTTGCCTTCCTTCAACACGATCTTCTCGCCGGCAAAGCGCACGCCCTTGCCCTTGTAGGGCTCCGGCGGGCGGTAGCCGCGGATCTCGGCGGCGACCTGGCCGACTTTCTGCCGGTCCGCGCCCTTGATCACGATCTCGGTCTGCGACGGCGTCTCGATCGAGATGCCTTCGGGCACCGGGTAATTGACCGGGTGCGAGTAGCCGAGCGTCAGGTTCAGGCTCTTGCCCTGCACCGCCGCGCGGTAGCCGACGCCCACGAGCTCGAGCTTGCGCTCGAACCCCTTGGTGACTCCCGTGACCATATTCGCGAGGTTGGCGCGCGTCGCGCCGGCCGCCGCGACCTTCTCGGTCGTGGACTTGCCATCGGCGACCGCGACCTGCAGCGTCTGTTCCTTCTGCGCGATCGTGATGCCACTCTCGAGCTTCAGCGTCAGCGCGCCCCTGGTTCCCTTGACGGTCACCGCATCCGCCGCGACCGTCGCCTGGACGCCCGCGGGCAGTTTGATCGGAAGACTGGCGATTCTGGACATGATCCTTCTTCCTCAGGCCACGACGCAGAGCACTTCGCCACCCTGGCCCGCGCGCCGCGCTTCGCGGTCGGTCATGACGCCGGCCGGCGTCGAGACGATCGCGATGCCGAGGCCGCCCAGCACCTTCGGCAGACGGTCCTTCGGGCGATAGGCCCGCAGCCCCGGCCGCGACACGCGCTCGAGCCGCTCGATCACCGGCTTGCCCTGGTGGTACTTGAGCGCCACCACGAGCGTCGCGCGCGCGCCGTCCTTGCGCACGGCGTAGTCGGCGATGTACCCCTCGTCCTTCAGCACGCGGACGATCGCCTCCTTGACGCGCGACGACTGCACCGAGACTTCCGGCTTGCCGGCGGCCTGGCCATTCCGGATGCGGGTCAGCAGATCTGCGATCGGGTCGGTCATGCTCATCGTTGGTTCCTCACCAGCTCGCCTTGCGCAGGCCCGGCACGTCGCCGCGCATAGTCGCCTCGCGCAGCTTGACGCGGCCGAGGCCGAACTTGCGGTAGTTGCCGCGCGAGCGGCCCGTGATCGCGCAGCGCTTGCGCTGGCGGATCGGGCTGGCGTCGCGCGGCAGCTTCTGCAGCGACTCGACCGCGGCCATGCGGTCCTCCGGCGAGGCCTTCGGGTCGCGCACCTGCTCCTTGAGCGCGGCGCGCTTCGCGGCGTACTTCCTCACCTTCTTCTCGCGGCGCTTCTCGCGCTCGATCATGCTGGTCTTCGCCATCGGTCACTTCCTGAACGGAAAATTGAACGCGTCGAGCAGCGCCCTGCCCGTCTTGTCGTCGCGCGCGGTGGTCGTGATCGTGATGTCCATGCCGCGCAGCTGGTCGATCTGGTCGTAGGCGATCTCGGGAAAGATGATCTGTTCCTTCACGCCGAAGCTGTAGTTGCCCTGGCCGTCGAACGAGCGCGGGTTGACGCCGCGGAAGTCGCGGATGCGGGGCATCGCCACGTTGATCAGGCGGTCCAGGAACTCGTACATGCGCGCGCCGCGCAGCGTCACCATGCAGCCGACCGCGAGGCCCTCGCGGATC
>JBQTKF010000124.1:0-22419 GCA_052386355.1 Gammaproteobacteria bacterium | reverse complement strand
CATCAACGGTAGGGTTGCCGCGTGAGCCAGCCGGATGCGAGCGTGGTGATCGTCGGGGCCGGCCCGGTGGGGCTGACGAGTGCAATGCGGCTCGCGCAGGCGGGCATTCCCTGTACGGTGATTGAAGCCGCGCCCGGGCTGCAGCGCGACCTGCGCGCATCCACGTTTCATCCACCGACGCTCGACATGCTGGAGGCCATCGGGCTGTCCGAACCGCTGATCGCGCTCGGCCGAAAGTGCCCCAGCTGGCAGATGCGCATCCATGAGACGCACGAGTTCGTCGAGTTCGACCTCTCGGTGCTCGCGGCCGACACGCGCCACCCGTACCGCCTGCAGTGCGAGCAGTTCCGGCTGTGCGACCTGCTGGTCGAGCGGCTGCAACGGATGCCCGCGGTGCGGATCGAGTGGGACACGAGGGTGACTGGCCTGCGACAGGACGACGACGGCGTGCACGTCGAAGCCGAGGGACCATCGGGCACGCGGCACTACAGCGGGCGGCTGCTCATCGGCGCCGATGGCGCGCGCAGCGCAGTGCGGGACGCGATCGGCTTCGAGTTCACCGGCAAGACCTACCCGGAGGTCACGATCCTCGCGACCACGCCGTTCCCGTTCCAGGATCACCTGCCCGGGCTGTCGAACGTCAGCTATGTCTGGACGGCAACCGGTACGTTCAGCCTGCTGCGCCTTCCCGCGATCTGGCGCTGCAGCCTGTATCCCGAAGCGGATGAAGCCATCGAACAGGCGATCGAGCCGGCCGCCGTCGAGCGCAAGCTGCAGCGCATCGTCGCACGGCCCGGGCCCTATGAGGTGCACGAGGTGCGCCCCTATCGCGTCCACATGCGCATCGTGTCGGACTATCGCCATGGCCGGGTGCTGCTCGCGGGCGACGCGGCGCACGTGAACAGCCCGAGCGGGGGCATGGGCATGAACGGGGGCATCCACGACGCCTTCAGCCTGGCGGAGAAGATCCGCGACTTCTGGCGCGGCGCGGACCCCGCCGTGCTCGATCGCTACACGCGCGAACGCCGCCCGGTCGCAGAGGACGAGATCCTGCGCCAGGCGGACCGCAATCGCGCGCGCATGCAGGAACGGGATCCGGCGAAACGGCGGACGATGTTCGAGGATCTGCGCCGGACCGCATCCGATCCGGCGCGTGCGCGCGAATTCCTGCTGCGCTCGTCGATGATCGAGGGATTGCGGCGCGCTGGTGCCTGGCCGTGAACCAGTGGCGGCAGCGGCCGTACGGCACGTCCGGGCGCGTCGGCATCGGTACGCCGCAGGCCAACCCGACCGTCGAGGCCGAGTTCGCGATACTGCTTCCGCGCACCTGCACGATGCACGTGACGCGGATGACGAGCGCCGCCGCGGATCCGATGCGCCGCCTGGTCGAGTACCTGGAGCGGCTCGGCGACTGCCTGGCGGCATTCGATGCGCTGCGGCCCGACGTGTTCGGGTTCGCCTGCACCGGTTCCTCGTACCTGCTCGGCAGGGAGGCGGAGGATCGCATCATCACGCAGTCCGCCGCGCGTCTCGGCTATCCGGTGGAAACCGCGGCACGCGCGATCCTGTGGGGACTCGGGCGCGTCGCGGCGCGCCGCATTGCACTCGTCGTGCCGTACCCGGAACCTGTCGTCGAGGCCGCGCTGCGCTACTGGGCCGCGGCCGGCATCGAAGTGGCGCTCGTCGAGCGCGTCGCAATCGGCGGAGCGGACACGCGCGGCATCTACGCGCTCGGCCATGACGCGGCGGTGCGGGCGCTGGCGCGGGTGCCGCTCGCCGGCCTCGATGCGGTGCTCGTGAGCGGCACCGGCATGCCGAGCCTTGCGGCACTCCGCGGCGCGGCCGCCGGTACCCCGGTCATTTCTTCGAACTCCTGCCTCGCCGCCCGGCTGCTCGACCTGCTCGGGCGCGACGACCTGCTGGCGCCCGGCTCGCCCGAGATCCGCGGTTGGCAGCAGCGCTTCGACGAGGCGCAGGCGAACTGACGGAGGCTTCGGCCCGCGGGTCGAGGCGGATGCGCAGTGCGCGGGCGAACAGCGCCATGGCGGCGTCCTGCCGCTCGTCGGCTGCCGGACCTTCCTCATAGTCGAGTGCGCGCAACTCCTCGAGCGGCAGGCCGGTGCGCTCGGCCAGCAACCGTTCGAGCCGGTCGATGCGGTCGAGCGCCACGGACAGCTCGACCAGCGTCGCGAGCGCGATGTTGAGCACCTCCTCGGTCTCGCGGTCGCGCAGGCTGTAGCGCCGTTCGCCGCGGCCGAGCGCGACCAGAGCCTGGATGGCTTCGAACGCCTTCATGGTGCCTGCCTCCCTGCCGCAGGTACTGCGACGCGCGGAACGATCGCTTCGTAGACCGGCACCCGGTTGCGCACCCGCACGCCTCCGAGCCCGGGCTGGTGCGAATACAGGTCGAACTGCTCGACCAGGAACAGCGCCGGTGCCGCCACATGGTAGGCGCGCGCGACCGCCTGCATCGCGGCGAGGCGCGCGTCCTCGGGCAGGATGGGCATGGCCGCTTCGAGCTGCGCGGCCAGCTCGCGGTCGCAGAAGAAAGGCCGCGGCCGCCGGCAGGACACCGACTCCATCGGCCGCGTGGCATCGTTGTAGGGCGCGCTGTTCCACATCGAACCGAACGCGTCGCCGGCGAAGCCGTTGCGCTGCAGGTTGCGCAGGTACTGCGGGAAGGTGATGACGCGCAGCGTCACCTCGATGCCGACCTGGCGCAGGTAATGCGCGACCGACTGGTAGATCAGTCCATCGGCGGGGAAGGCGTTGGTCAGGATCTCGATCAGCAGCGGGAATCCGTCCGGAAAACCGGCCTCCGCAAGCATGCGGCGCGCGCGCTCCGGGTCGTAGGGATAGGCCGACAGCGCGGGATCGTGGCCGAAGCTGATCGAGGGCGCAGGCTGCCCGGCCGGCCGGCCCATGCCGTGCAGCAGCTCCTTCGCGATAGTCTCCCGGTCCACGGCGTAGTTGAGCGCCTGGCGCACGCGACGGTCCTTGAGCGGGGCCGGCCCCTCACGCTCGGTGATGAAGACGACCGACATCACCGACATGGAAGGGGTCACCAGCACGGGATAACCGCGGTCCTCGAGGCGGTCGATCTCCTCGATCTCGACGGTGGTCAGGTCCACGTCACGCGAGAGCAGCGCCTGCGTCCGCACCGCCGGGTCGGGCAGCTCCACGAATTCGAGCTGCGAGAAGGCGGGATGGCGCCAGCGATACGGATTCAGGCGTGCATGTGCACGCCGCTTGCGCTGGTCCCAGCGCTCGAGCACGAACGGTCCCGTGCCGACCGGCGCGAGGCTGAATCCATCGGGTCCGAGACGCCGCCACGCTTCCGGTTCGACCATCAGCGCGCCGACCATCCGCTTCGGAAGGATCGGGTCCGGCGCCCTGGTCACGACTTCCAGCACGAGTGTCGCGGTGGCGGCGACCGACTCGATGCCGCGCAACTCGTTGCCGATGACGGTCGCGCGCCCCGGGTCCGAGATCAGCCACCCGAGCACCTCGGCCGCGGCCCGCGCGTCGAACGGCCTGCCATTCGCGAATCGCACGCCGGGCCGCAGCGCGAAGCGCCAGCGCAGCGGGTCGAGGAGCTGCCAATCGAGCGCGAGCGCCGGCTGCAGGCGTCCGTCCTCGTCCAGCTCGGTGAGCCCGTCGAACAGCGCGTACCAGACCAGGGTCCCGGGCCGGCCATTCCCCTTGAAGGGATTGCCGAGGCTGGCCGGCAAACCGTTGACGCCGACGCGCAGCGTGCCGGTCGGCTCAGGCAGGGCGCTTGCCGCCTGTGCCCAGGCAGCGAACACGAGTGTCGCCAGCATTGCCCTCGTGAAGGTCGCCGCGCTCAAGATCAGCCGCCCTTGACGCCCGCGAGCAGGTACCAGCCGCCGGCGCCCGAGATCTTCTCGATCCGGGTCTCGGTGATCTCGGCATCGGAGAATCCGGCCGCACGCATGTCGGCCTTCAGGTCGTCGCGCGCGTAGGTGTTCCAGAAAACCTCGCCGTTGTACTTCTGGTCCCATCCGCGTTCGGCCTCGGCGGCGAGCGAGGGCGCCGAACGGATAGGTACGTCCTGGTGCACGTCCAGGCCGCCTGGCCTGGTCACGCGGCGCGCCTCGCGCATCATGCGCCGCCGCATGTCGCGCCCGATTTCGTGCAGCAGGTTGTTCGACACCACGAGGTCGAAGTGGCCGTCGGGAAACCGCAGATCGGCGCCGCTCATCTGGTGGAATATCACGCGCACGCCGAGCGTCTCGGCCCGCGCGTGCGCATAGCGCAGCATGCCGGCGCCGATGTCGGTCGCATGGACCTCGGCCTGCGGATACTGGGCCGCGTAGCCGCAAGCGGCGCCCCCGGCCGAACATCCGATCTCGAGCATGCGCCGGGGCCGGTAGCCCGGCCGGACCTCCTCGAGGTAGCGCGCGACTGCGCCCGCCTTGCTGTCGGTCCTTCCGACGCCCTGGCCGAAGGAATAGATGTTGCCGCCGTTCTCGTACAGCGCGCCGGCGGCGACGTCGCGCGGGCTCCGGTCGAGCGCATAGCCGCCGGGCTGCAGGTGGATGTCGATCGCGGCGACCTCCCGCGGCGGCACGAACGAGGGATCGAGGTGCAGCGCGCCGAGCCGATCCGCGCGTCCCGCGAGGCGGCCGGCCTCGGCCTCGAGCCGGCCGCTGTCGCGCAGGACCGGCTCCCCGGCGGCGACCCAGATCATCTCCTGGGCCGCCCGGTTGATCGCGCTCCACAGGCGGTAGCCGGGGGATTCGTGCAACGCCTCATCGGCCTCTGCCACGTTGCGCGGCGCGTGGCCGCGCCGCGCACGAAATGCCGGCAGGCCCTCCCGTTCGTACAGCTCCACGTTGCGGGGCCGCACCCGGCTGTTCAGCAGCAGGCGCAGCGCCACGACATTGCGCTGGCGGCTGCGCTCCTCGGCGGTCAGTTGCGGCAGCATCGAATGCCGGAGATTGCGCACGTTCATCATGTTTCCTCCCGGTCAGTCGCGCACCATGGGCGGCAGGCGGTCGCGGAAGTGGCAGCGCGCGAGATGCCCGGGCTGGCCGCCGACGGCGACGAGGTCCGGGCTCGCGGCGCAAGCGTCCGCGCGGCAGGTGCATTTCGGCCGATAGTGACATGCTTCCGGCCGGTCCGGCAGCGGGTCGAGTCGATCGATGGTCTCGACCAGCGGCAGGTCGAGGGTGCGCCGGCGCAGGTCCGGCATGGCTGCCAGCAGCAGCCGGGTATAAGGATGGGCGGGCGTCTCGAGCACCGCTTCGCTCGTGCCTTGCTCCACGATCCGGCCTGCATACATCACGGCGACCCGGTCGGCGAGCTGCCGCACGGCCGCCAGGTCGTGCGAGATGAACAACATGGCGATGGCGAGGCGCTCGCGGAGGTCGCGGAACAGCGCAGCCATGGCGGCCTGGGTCGAGACGTCGAGCGAGGACAGCGGCTCGTCCGCGATCAGCAGTTCCGGCTCCATCGCCAGCGCGCGCGCAATCGCGACGCGCTGCTTCTCGCCTCCGGAAAGCTCGCGCGGCCGCTTCTCCAGCAGCGCCGCATCGAGCCGCACCACGGCGACGAGTTCGCGGATGCGGCCCGCGATCCACCTGCGATCCCCTGCGCCGCTCACCTGCAGGGGCTCGGCGAGGATCGAATCGATGCGATGCATCGGATTCAGGCTCGCATCCGGGTCCTGAAACACCATCTGGATACGGCGGCGCAGCCTGCGGAGCTCGGGGCCGCGCGCGGCGGCAAGGTCCCGGTCGCGAAACCGCAGCATGCCGGCGCTCGCCGGCACGACGCCCGCGATGGCGCGCGCAAGCGTCGTCTTGCCGGAACCCGATTCGCCGACCAGCGCGAGCACCTCGCCTGCGCAGATCTTGAGTGAGCACCCTCGAACCGCCTGCACGACCCGCCCCGCCGAGCGCAAGGTGACCGAAAGATCGCGGACCTCGAGCAATGGCGCGGCGCTCAAGGCGGGCTCCCGGGCGCAGCGCGCGCTGTGGCGGACCACAGTGCGGCTGCGAGCAGCTCGCGCGTGTAGGCGCGGGCAGGCCGGTCCAGGATATCGGCGGTCGTGCCCTGTTCGACGCAGCGCCCGCCCCGCATCACCAGGATCCGGTCGCAGACGGTCGACGCCACCGCCAGGTCGTGGGTGATCAGGATCAGCGCCCGGGAGCCGGCGCCGCTCTTCAGCAGCGCGAGAACCTGGAGCTGCACGGTAGCGTCGAGCGCGGTGGTCGGTTCGTCGGCGATCACGAGCGAGGGCCCGTTCAACAACGCGAGCGCGATCATTGCCCGCTGGCGCTGGCCGCCCGACAGCTGGTGGGGATAGGCATTGACGAGCGTTTCCGGGTGCGGCAATCGCACGCTCGCGAGTGCGGAGACCGCCCGGACGCGCGCCACCGCCGATGAAAGATGCTGGTGGCGCATGGCCGACTCGCACAGCAGCGCGCCGATTGTCCGCACCGGATTGAACGATGAGAGCGGGTCCTGGAACACCATGCCGATCCGGCTGCCCGCGAGCTCGCGGCGCCGGTCCGGGGACAGCGCGGCGAGGTCGCGGCCTTCCAGCTCGATACGCCCGGCGCTCACCGCCACCCCATCGGGCAACAGGCCCGCGATTGCGCCCGCGGTCATGGACTTCCCCGACCCCGACTCCCCGACGATACCCAGCACTTCGCCGGCTGCCACCCTAAAGGAGAGTTCCTGGACCGGAAACGTGCGACCGGGCCCCCAGCCCGCGCTCACGCCCAGGCCCTCGACCCGCAGCACGGTTCCTGCAATGCCGTCGGACGCCGTCATTCGAGGTGCCGGCGCAGGCCGTCGCCCAGGAGGTTCGCCGTGATCACGAGCGTCACGATGGCAGTCGCCGGCACCAGCAGCAGCCAGGGTGCGCTCAGCAGGTATGCGCGGCTCTCCTGCAGCATGTTGCCCCAGGTCGCAGCGCCGAGCGGGGCGCCGATGCCGAGGAACGACAACGCGCTCTCCGCGATCAGCATGTCGGCGAAATGGAAGGCCAGCAGCACGGAGAGGCTGGGCACCAGGCCCGGCAGCACGTGCCGCAGGTACAGCCGCAACCGCCCCATCTGCAGCATTTCGGCCGCGAGCACGTACTCGCGCGTGAACAGGCTCGCCGCCTCCGCCTGTACCACTCTGCAGAATACGGGCCAGGTCACCAGCCCGAGCACCAGCACCACGGTCAGCAGGCTGTTGCCCACGATCGCCACCAGGCAGACGGCGAGCACGAACACCGGGAAAGCCTGCGCGAAGGCGGTCACCTGCCGGATCGCGGTGCCGAGCGGCGTGCGGCTGCGCGCCGCGACGATCCCCAGGAGGGTTCCGGTGATGAACGCTAGCAGGGTCGCGCCGGCCGCGGCGGCCCGCGACCAGCGAAGCCCGTGCAGCAGGCGCGCGAGCACGTCGCGCCCGAGCTGGTCGGTGCCGAGCGGGTGAACGGCAGCGCCCGGCGCGGCGAGCCTGTCCTTCAGGTCGATGTCGCCGGGTTGGTGCCCGCTGAGTGCGGGACCGAATACTACGAGCGCAACGATCAGCAGCAGCAATGCGCCGCCGGCCAGCAGTTCCCAGCGCGCGAGCCGGCGGCCGGCAGGCGTGGCGAGCGCCGCGACGACGGCGTTCATTCGCCCGCTCCGTCGGCAAGCATCTCGCGGTGGCGCACGCGCGGGTCGATCCGGCTCTGCAGCAGGTCGACCAGCGAGTTGATCGCGAACACGGTGACGACCACGGTCGTCGTGATCGCCTGCACCACCGGAAAGTCCAGGGTGGCCGTCGACTGCACGAGCAGCCAGCCGATCCCCGGCCAGGCGAAGATCGATTCGATGATCACGAGGCCGGTCATCAGGAACGCGAACTGCGTGCCGACCAGCGCGGTTGCGCCCAGCAGCGCGTTGGGCACCGCATGGCGCCAGAGGACCTCCCGGTCCGGCGCGCCGATTGCGCGCGCGGTGCGCACGTAGGGCGACTGCAGTGCGGCGGCGACGTTGGCCTCGATCAGCCGCGTGAGCTTTGGCACCAGGAAGGACGCGACCGCGGCGGTCGGCAGCACCGCGGAGCTCACGCCGCTCAATCCGAGCGCCGGCAGCCAGACGAGCTCGATCGCAAACAGGTGGACCAGCAGCAGCGCGGTGACGAATCCCGGCACGCCCTGCATCACGAACAGCAGCCAGCGCACGGACTGGCGCGCGGCGCCCTGGCGCCGCGCGCCCCGCCAGGCGCCCGTCGGGACCGCGATCAGCAGCGTGAGCGCCATGGCAAGCACGGCGAGCAGCAGGCTCGTCGGGTAGGCGATCAGGACCTTTTCGAGGGCGGGACTGCCGTCGGCGAGCGAATGGCCGAATTCGAGCTGCAGCAGGCTGCCGATGTAGGACAGGTACTGCATCGGCAGGCTGCGATCGAGGCCGTATTGCACGCGGATCACCTTGACCTGCTCGTCCGTGGCGTCGGGGCCAGCCAGCACCAGCGCCGGGTCGCCGGTCAGGCGCAGCAGGAAGAAGAGAAGGGTCAGCGTGCTGAGCAGCAGCACGGCGAGATCGCGCGCCAGCTGCAGGAGCTGGCGCATCACTTGCGGGCGCGGGCCGTTCCGCGGCGCCGCCGCGCGCGGCCGGCTCCCGCGCCGGCTACCGGTTCGGTCACGAGTTCCCGCTGCAGCCAGTCGCGAAACGCCGAACCCTCGCGGCTCAGCACCGTTCCTGCGTGCCACGTCAGGTAATAGCCATAGCTGTCGGGCACGGCGAGTTCGAATGGCCGCACCAGCCGACCCGACCGCAGTTCCTCGATCGCGAACAGGCTGCGCGTGAGGGCGACGCCGCGGCCCGCGAGCGCAGCCTCCAGCAGCAGGCCGGTATCCGAGAGGCTCAGCTTGCCGACCGGTTCGCGGATCCTCAGCCGCGCGGCACGCAGCCACGGGGACCAGGGCTGCCATGCGTGGCGCAGCAGCGTGCAGCGCGCGAGGTCGCCGGGCTGCACGAGGCGGTGCTGGTCGCGGTATGCCGGCGTGCAGACTGGAAACAGGATCTCCCCCGCCAGCCGCTCACCCGTCGAATGCGGCCAGTCGCCCGTGCCGTAGCGGAGCGAGACGTCGATACCGTGCGTGAGGAAGGACCCGAGATCGGCGGTCGAGCGGATCTCGACTCCGAGATCCGGGTTGGCGTCGAGGAAGCGGCCGATCCTGGGGATCAGCCAGCGCGTCGCCAGCGAAGGATGAACGCTGACGACCAGCCGGTCGGGAGTGCTGCGCGAGCGGTCCGGCAGCGCGCGCTGCAATGCACCCAGCGCCTCGCGCACCTGCGCCAGCAAGGTGACGGCCTCGCGCGCGGGTTCCATCGCGCGGCCGGTCCTGTGAAACAGAGTCATGCCGACGCGCCTTTCCAGGGCCCGGATCCGGTGGCTGATCGCCCCGTGCGTGACCCCCAGTTCCTCGGCGGCTGCCGTATAACTCTGGAGCCGCGCGGCAGCCTCGAAGGCCCGCAGCGTCTGGATGGATGGCAGGTGGACCACGGCTCATTGTTACAGGAATTCACAGTACTGGCCAAATCAAATCGATTGAGTCCTGGCAACCCGCTCGCACAATGGTGGCGGGGGAACCATGACGGGGGCGACCTGCAGTGGCCAGTCGCGCCGCGGCGGCGGGCGTTGCCTTGCCGGCGGAGGAGTTCGTGAACTCTTCGCGCCACTACGCATGGTACGTCGCGGCCCTGCTGACCCTCACGCAGGTCGTCTCCTACATCGATCGCTTCCTGCCGAGCCTCCTGATCCGGCCGATCAAGGAGGACCTGGGGCTCAGCGATTTCCAGGTAGGACTGCTGCTCGGACCCGCGTTCGGCCTGTTCTACGTGTTCGTGGGAATCCCGATTGGCTGGCTGGCGGACCGGCGCAGCAGACGCGCGATCCTCGCCATCGGCATCAGTGTCTGGTGTGCGATGACTGCGGCGGCCGGCCTGGTGCGCGGGTTCGTACTCCTGTTCGTGTGCAGGCTCGGCGTCGGCCTCGGGGAGGCGGCCGTGGCGCCGTGCGCGATCTCGCTGATCAGCGACTATTTTCCGCGCTCCAAGCGCAACCGCGCACTCAGCCTGTTCATGGCCGGCACCTTTCTTGGCGCCGGCTCGGCCTTCCTGTTCGGCGGGCCGGTCGTGCACTGGATTTCGACGCTGCCGCCGCTGCATGTCCCGGCCATCGGCGACCTGACTGCGTGGCAAATGAGTTTCGTGATCATCGGCGTGCCGGGATTCGCGCTGGCGGCGCTCATGTTCTCGATCCGCGAACCCGCGCGCCAGGACCAGGTGGTTTCCGGCCTCGACGCCGACCAGGCGGGGCGCGCCAATCTGCGCGCCGCATTCGCCTTCATCCTTGCGCGCTGGAAGGCATTCGGCGCGCTGTTCGTCGGATCCGCCTCGGTCGTGACCATGGGCTCGCTCATCTTCTGGAATGTCGCGCTGTTCGAGCGCGTCTGGGGCTGGAACGTGCGCGACGTCGGCATCGCGACCGGACTCCTGTTCTTCCTCGGCGGGACCGTGGGTACGCTGCTCGGCGTGCGGGTCACCAATCGCTGGATCGAAGCCGGCCGCAAGGAGGCCACGCTGAGAGCATTGTGGACGGGCATCGCGATCGCGGTGCCCGGCTTCGCGCTATACCCGGTGATGCCGACTGCGGAGGCCGCGATTGCAGTGCTGGCACTGGCTTTCGTGGGCCAGGCGATGGCGGCTGCGGCCGGTCCGGCGACGCTGACGCTGATTGCACCCGGCCAGATCAAGTCCCAGGCCACTGCGATCTACTATCTCGCGATCGGCGTGACCGGGCAGCTGCTCGGTCCGCTGCCGGTGGGGTTGATGACCGACCTGTTCGGCGACCCGGCGGACATCCGCTATGCGATGACCATACAGGCGGCGACGATCGGAACGCTGGCGCTCGTGCTGGTCGCCGCCGGGCTCGGCGCATATCGCCGTTGCGTCGTGGAAGTCGAGGGACTGATCCAGCCGGCGCGACCGGCAGGACCCCATGATGGATGACACGGTGAAGACCGCAATGAAGCTCGAGTGCATCCGCGGGGTCACCAGCAGCGTGCCGGACCTGCAGGTCATCGAGGACGGCTACGCGCGATGGCTCGGATACGAGGTCGTTGCGCGCGGCCCGGTGCCGGAGGCGGTCGCCGCCGCGTGGGGTGCGCCTGGGGCAGCCGGTTCATCCTACGTGACGCTTGCGCCCGCGAGCGGCGAGGACGCATACCTGCGTTTCGTGCAGGACCCGGGATCCCGGGGCTGGCGTGCGCTCACGACGCATGGCTGGAACGTCGCGGAGATCGTGGTGCAGGACGTCGATGCGCTCGCCGCATCGTTCGCCGGGTCGCCGTTCCGGATCATCGGCCCGCCGACCAGCCTGCAGCGCTTCCCGATGATCCGCGCGATGCAGGTGCTCGGACCCGCCGGGGAGTGTCTCTATTTCACGCAGGTCGGCCCGGGCAGCGGCCTCGATCTCGCGACGGCCGAGTCCTTCGTAGGCCGCGTTTTCATCGTCGTGGCGGGCGGACCCGACGTCCGCGCGCTGTTCGAGCCTTACGGCCGCTTTGCGAACGACGTGGATCCGCCGGTATGCACCCGCGTGCGGGTGATCTCGCTGCAAAACGGCCTGCCGGGGGACACGCAATACGCGCACGGGCTCGTCAAGCTGGGCCGCGGCTCGCTGGTCGAGCTCGACGAATATCCAGCGGTAACGCGCCCGCGCCGGGTCGCCGCGCGCGGCCTGCCGCCCGGCATGGCAATGGTGAGTTTCTCGGTCGCCGGTGCGACCAACGACGGCCAGGACTGGTCGGGTCCGGCATTGTTTCCGGGCGACCCCGCGCCGGCCGCGTTGATGCGCGGCGCGACCGGCGAGCTGATCGAACTGGTGGGCGGCTGAAATGATGCGGTCCATCGCCGACCAGGCCCGGCTCGATTTCGCATTGGCGCTGCGCCGGCATTGGGCCAACGAGTGGTATCCGCGGCTGCGCGCCGAGTACGACCAGGCGCTCGCGGCACTCGGCGCCGGCGCCGGCAACGGCGCCACGTCCGCCATCGTGCATGCGCTGCCGTCCTATCGAGCCTTTGCCTGGCTCGAACGGGGGTCGCAGGAACTGCTGTGGCGCGCGGTCGGCGAGGCGCTCGATCACGAGGAGCCGCCGGGCGGCCCGCCTGCCGGAGACTCGACCGTCACGCTCGATGCCGGGCTGCGACTGCCTGGCTGGTACACGGAATGGGACATCCACCTGCAGCCGGGGGGCGTGTGGTCGGGGGACCGGGCGGCGCGCATGTACGAGCTCGGTGCCCGGCTCGTGATGCTCGGCGGGAACGATGACTACGAGTTTCATCGCCTGTTCACTGCGCGTGCCGTGCCGCAGCGCGACTGCCGGCGCATCGTCGACCTGGGCTGCGGTTTCGGCAAGTCGACGTTTCCGTTCAAGCAGGCCTGTCCGCGCGCCGAGGTCATCGGCGTCGATCTTGCCGCCCCCTGCCTTCGCCTCGCCTGCCGCCGCGCGAACGAACGCGGACTCGCAATTCATTTCCGGCAGGCCGACGCGACGGACACCGGGCTCGAGGCCGGATGCGCCGACCTCGTGACCTCGACGATGCTGCTGCATGAACTGCCGGCGGAAGTGCTGCCGGCGCTGGTGCAGGAAGCCGCGCGGCTGCTCGCGCCCGGCGGCCAGCTGCGCTTCCTCGATTTCCGGTATACGGGCGATGCGTTCCGCGACCTGGCGATGACCGAGCACGGCGCCCGCAACAACGAACCATGGCTGCCGGCGGCGATGGCGGCCGACGTCGCTGCGCTCGCGCGGGCCGCAGGACTCGAAGCCGTTCGCTGGCGCGCATTCGACGAGCGGGGCGACGGCGTGCTGGACCGGCTCGAATGGCCGTCGCGCAGCGAGTGGCATTTTCCCTGGGCTGTGCTCGAAGCGGAGAAGGCAGCATGAGCGGCGCGCAGGTGGCACCGGATGGGGACCGGCTGGCGGGCCTGGTGTTCGAGCTCGCATCGCAGCTGCACGTCGAGCGGGCGCGGCGACTCGCGCTCGAGGCGGCGCTGCAACGGTCGGGCGTGATCGACCGGGCGTCGATCGATGCATTGGCCTCGGATCCAGGATTCCAGGACGGCAGCCGCGCCGCGCTCGAAGAGTCGATCCGGCGGCTGATGCGGGTGCTGGCCGAAGGCAGGGACCCGCGACGGCCGCTCGTGGATCGTGGCGAAGCGGCGGGAGGTCAGTCGTGAGCCGACCCTGGATCGAATTCGTGCAGTCGCAGAACCTGCCGTGGCAGGACGGCGGCCTGAACGGCCTGCGCCCCGGAATCCGCTACAAGGAACTCAGCGTGGACCGTGAAGACGGCGCCTGCAGCCTGCTGGTCCGCTATCCGCCGGGCTGGCGGGCCGCGGGCGGCGCCCAGGCCGTTGACGACGAGTTCCTGGTTCTCGAAGGCGGCCTGCAGATCGGCGCTCGCGACTACGGGCCGCTCGCCTACGCGCACTTTCCCGCCGGTTTCGATCCGGGCCCATGGGAATGCCGCGACGGCGCGGTGGTGATCGAATTCTTTTCCGCGCGACCGGCGCGCGGCGCCGCCGATTCGCACGCTGACCCGGCGCGGCTGGTATTGCACAAGGACGCCTTTCAGGTGCCTTACACCGGAAATTTCCACCCGGAGTTCCCGCCCGGTGCCGGACGCAAGATGCTCTACACCGATCCAGTCACACGTGACACGACCTGGATCCTCGGTACGCTGCCGATGCGCTGGGCCGAGCGGGCCGAAGTACACCCGACGGTCGAGGAGATGTACCTGATCAGCGGCGAGGTGCACGGCAATCGCGGCGTCATGCGGCCGGGCGCGTACTTCTGGCGACCGCCTTCGAAGCCCCATGGCCCGTACGGCACGCGCACCGGCAACCTGTACCTGTTCCGCACCAAGGGCGGCACGCTGTCGACGGACTACGTCGAGCCGCAACGCAAGTTCCAGTGGTGGCCCGCGTTCGACCCCGTCCTCCCTTCCGAACTGGAGCCCTACCGCGGGGAAGTCGCCCCTGGTCCTGGGTGCTGGTGAAGTCATGCGCATGCTCGCCGCGCTTGCTGCGCTCGTAATCGCGACCGGATCCTTCGCCGGCGAGGTCGTACCAGATGCCTGCGACCGGGCCGCGGCGAATCCGGAGGATCCGGACCGCATCGCGCCGCCCGTCGAGCGCAAGGACGTCATTCTGCCCGAGGCGATCGCGCTGTGCGAAGCCGCGCTCGCTGCGGACCCCGCCAGTGCGAGGACACGCTACCAGCTGGCGCGTGTGCTGTTCTATGCAGGCCAGGCGGAGCGCGCTGTCGCCGAAATGCAGCGCGCGGCAGACGCCGGCTACCGGCAGGCGCAGTTCGTCTATGGCCTGCTGGTCAGCAACCGCCGCCCTTACGCCCCGGCCGACATCTGCGTGGCTGAGCGCTACTGGCACCAGTCAGCGCGCAACGGGCGGCAGGCGGCGCGTGTCAGCTACGTGCGCCATTACCTGAACGGGCGATTCGCCGGGTGCGCAGAACTCGTGGACCTGGAGGAGATGAAGCGATACCTGACCGAGGCGAAGGATGCCGCCGTCAATTACTACGAGGGGCTGCTGATCGAGGATCTGGGCGCAAGGCTCGGGGCCGCCGACCAGCAGGTCATGGACCGCAGATAGTCACCGCAACGACAGGAGACTGAGATGAATCACAAGGCCGACATGAGGGGCGCAACACAGATCGCCATCGCGGTGAGCCTGGCGCTGGGTTCGACCGCTGCGCTGGCCAACGTGCTGGACGCAGTTGTTGTCAGCGCCAGGAAGATTGACGAACGCGCGCAGGACGTGCCGCTTTCGATCAGCGCGTTCAGCAGCGAAACACTGGCGGCTGCCAATGCAGCCGACAT
Source organism: Gammaproteobacteria bacterium (assembly GCA_052386355.1). Lineage (GTDB taxonomy): Bacteria > Pseudomonadota > Gammaproteobacteria > Steroidobacterales > Steroidobacteraceae > SCUD01. The sequence goes on along the minus strand of JBQTKF010000124.1, from coordinate 7,507 downwards.
CTATGATCTCACCCGCCTGACGCCGGGCTTCGCCTTCGAACGGCTGAACCGCTACGGCGTGCAGGGCGGCGTCAGCCGGCCGGTGATCCGGGGAATGTCGAACATCCTCGGCGAGGGCAATGCGTCGGTGTTCGTCGACGGGATCCTGTATTCGGATTCGATCCTGTCGTTCCCGTTCGACATCGTCGAGCGCGTTGAGATCATCAAGGGCCCGCAGGCCGCGCTGCTTGGGCGCGGCACGTTCTCGGGCGCCATCAACCTTGTCACCAAGCGCGGTTCCGACGAGCCCGAGCAGAAGCTGACGGTGCGTGCGGCGGAATACGAGGACTACGAGGCCGGCATGCTGCTGCGCGGTCCGATCTCGGAGGGGCGCGCGTACTACATGCTGCACGGCCGCTACTACAGCTTTGGCGGCATGTACGACAACACCCTGGACGGACGGCGTGTGGGCGATGAGGAGTCCTACAACGTCAATGGGGCGCTGGAGTTCCGCGGCGATTTGTTCTCTGCGATCCTGGGCGCAGGCTACACGAAGGACGACGACGGGCTTGCTGCGATCACGCTGCAGGACCGGTTCGCGAACAATTGCTTCCTCACTTCTCCGCGGCAGTATTACTGCGGTGAGGTCATCGAGCAGTCGGGCACGACGCTGGACCGCGCGGGCCTGCAAGGAACCGAGGGCGCATACCGCGACGCAAAGCGAATCTCGGCCCAGCTGGTCTGGGACTTCGAAGGATTCGAAATCGTATCCAACTCCGGGATGTTCGACACGGAGCAGGAATACGGTTACGACTCGACCTATCAGGGGGCGACGGCGATCGCGCCGCTGACCGTGCCGGACGCACCCGGCTTCACGCGGGCGGTGACCGACCCGGTGCGCACCGGCGGCGTCATGCGCAACGAAGTGACAGACCGGACCGAATGGTCGACTGAGCTGCGGATCCAGTCGGATGCCGAGCAGCGCGTGCGCTGGCTCATGGGCCTCTTCTATTACAGCAGCCGGCGCGACCTCGAAGAGCGGCATTTCCAGGCGACCGCTCCGACGATCTTCAACGGCGAGACACGCGTGGACAACCAGGCGATCTTCGGGTCCGTCGGCATCGACCTCACCGACCGGTGGGAACTCACCGGCGAACTCCGTTACGCGGAGGATTCGATCGGCAATTTCAAGACGATTCCGACGCCGGTGCTCATCGAGCAGGATTTCGATTCGTTGACGCCCCGCATCACGACAAGCTTCGACGTTACGCCCGAAACGATGCTGTACCTGAGCTACGCAGAGGGCAACAAACCGGGCGTTATCAACGCCGACCCGCGCTTCCCGCCGGACATCCGGTTCGCCGACGAGGAGGAGAGCAAGAACTACGAAATCGGCATCAAGAACACGCTGATGGGAGAGCGTCTCATCCTGAATGCGGCCGCGTACTACATCGACTGGAAGAAGCAGCAGCTGACGTCCGTGTTCTTCTTCCCGACTGGCGGCTCGCAGTCGTTTATCCTGAACGCCGGCGAGACCGAAGTGCGCGGATTCGAACTCGAGATGCAGGCGTTGCTCGGCGATTCGTTCATGACGGGATTGACGTATGCGCACACGGACGCGGAGTTCGTGCTGCTGAACGACACGGAAGCCGGCCAGTTGTTCGGAGATCCCTCGGTAGCTGGCAATGCGCCTCCGAGCGTTCCCAAGCACCAGGCGAGCGTGTTCGGGCGGTACGAGTTTCCCGTCGGCGCCGCGCTGACGGGCAGCGTCCGCGCGGATGCGTCCTACACGAGCAAGAAGTACGACCAGGTCTACAACTTGGCGCAGACGGGCGACCAGACACTCGTCAATCTGAGTTTCGGGCTGAAGGGTGAGCGCTGGAGCGGTACGCTGTGGGTGAAGAACCTGACAGACGACAGGACGCCGTCGAGCGTGACCCGGTACGTGGACCAGATGAACCTCAACGTACCGCAGCACGTCAATGCGAATCCGGCGCAGAACAACGTGCCGGGAACGACGGCGACCGAGCGCGCTTTCTTCTATCCACTGCCCCGCAAGCGCCAGGTCGGCCTGACGTTGAGCTATGAATTCTGACAGGGACCGGCGGCCCGTCGCCCATCGCGGCGGGCCACCGCGGCGGTCTCTGGCACTGCTGGGCGCGGGCCTGCTCGGGCCGGCGCTGGCGTGCGCGGAAGGGCTGCCGGTGTCGGAGGAGGCGCGGTCCTACTGGGCGGAATGCGCGGCAGCGACCGGCGAGCCGGCAGAGCGGCCGATCCGCGCGCGCCGGTTCGGCGCCACCGCCGAAATGAACCGGCTGCTCCTGGGGCTCATCCTGGGCGGGGAGAAGTCCATCACGACGACGAGCCCCTGGCTGGATGACGGCGCACTGCAGGCGCGGCCGATCACGGGGGACATTTGGGTCGTCATGGACGAGTCCGACAGACCGGCGGCGGTGCTGCGCACGACGAACGTCAGGACCGTGCCGATGGACCAGGTCACCGAGGCAGACAGCCGCCTCGAGGGCCCGAGCGTACGGCCGATCGAGGCGTGGCGCCGCGTCCACTGGAACTTCTTCACACGCGTGCTCGCGCCGCTCGGCCGGACACCCGCCGCCGACATGCCGGTCACGCTCGAGCGCTTCGAGATCGTATGCCCGCGGCGGACGCAACAGGAATGACGCAGCCGGCCGCGTACGACCTCGTCATCCGGAATGTCGGCGTCGTCCGGCCCGGCCAGCCAAAGGTGGAGGCCGGCGACATCGGCGTCACGGGGGAGAAAATCGCCGCCGTCGGCGGCGACCTGTCGAGGGCACCCGCGAAGCAGGTGGTCGACGGCGGGGGCCTGCTGGCGTTCCCAGGCCTGGTCGACGCCCACATGCATACGGGCATCTATTCCCCGCTTGCGGAGGATGCGCGGACGGAGAGCCGCGCAGCGGCGCAGGGCGGCGTCACGACGAGCCTGAACTACATCCGTTCCGGGCAGTACTACCTGAACAAAGGCGGGCCCTACGCGGAGCTCTTCCCGGAGATACTCGAACTCTCCGCGGGGCGGTTCCACGTCGACTATGGCTATCACATCGCGCCGATGGACCGGCGGCAGATAGGCGAGATCCCGATGCTCGTGGAGCGCTTCGGCGTCACCTCGTTCAAGATCTTCATGTTCTATGGTGGCTACGGGCTGCATGGCGCGTCGGTGGACCAGCGCGGATTCCTGATGATCGGCGAGGACGAGCGCTACGACCTCGCTCATTTCGAGTTCGTGATGCGCGGTGTCAAGGAAGCGATGCAGCGCTTCGGACCGGCAGGCGAAGCGATCTCGCTGAGCCTGCATTGCGAGACGGCCGAGATCATGACCGCGTATACGAAACTGGTGCAGGAGGAAGGAAAGCTGAAGGGGCTGCGCGCCTACAGCGCGGCGCGGCCCCCGCATTCCGAGGGACTTGCGATCTGCATCGCGTCCTACCTCGCGCACGAGACCGACTGCCTCAACGTCAACCTGCTCCACCTGTCGTCCCGCAAGGCCGTCGAGGCGGCGCTTAAGATGGCGGACGCATTTCCACAGGTGAATTTCCGGCGCGAAGTCACGATCGGACACCTGGTGCTCGACTACGATGCGCCGGCCGGCGCCGGGGCCAAGGTCAATCCGCCTATCCGCTCGCGGCAGGATGTGGAGTACCTGTGGGGGGCGTTGATGGCCGGCAAGATCGACTGGGTCGTATCCGACCACGCCTGCTGCCGGCACGAACTCAAAGTCGGATTGGAGCGGCCTGACGACATCTTTCTCGCCAAGTCCGGATTCGGGGGCACGGAGTACCTGTTGTCCGCTCTCTTGACGGAGGGGTGTCGCAGGGGACTCGCGTTGCACCGGATAGCCGATTTGACCTCCTCCAATCCCGCTAGACGGTTCGGACTGCGTTCCAAAGGCGATCTTGCGCCGGGTTTCGACGCGGACATCGTGCTGGTGGACCCGAATCGCTCGTTCGTCGTTCGCGCCGCGGATTCGGAGTCCGCGCAGGGTTTCACGCCGTTCGAAGGCCTGGAACTGCGCGGCCGGGTGCGCAGGACGTACCTGCGCGGCGGACTCATATTTGACGATGGGAGAATCGTAGGCGCGCCGCGCGGCCGATACCTTAGACGGACCGTATAGGCCTGGTGGCACCAGTGAGGCAAATTGCGGGCCGACGGCGTGGCCGATCCCGAGTAGCATTTCTTGCGTTGCAACACGGCGACGGAATGGGTTTGCGGTGACGGTTCATTCGTAGTATTCCCCCCAGTCATCCGGTCTCTTGATTGACCCCGGTCCTGCCGGGGTCGATTGGATTCTCAACGTTGAAGCTAGGGGGTACCTCATGTCCATGAATCGTCGGGATTTCGGCAAGGTGATGCTGGGAGTCGCGGGCGGGCTGCTCGCGGGTGCCCAGGCCGCCCAGGTCGCGTCCGCCAATCCCGCGGACGAGGGCGGCGACAAGCACGTCTGTAAAGGCCACAACTCGTGTAAAGGCAAGGGCGGCTGCAAGGGCGGCGACGGCGGCTGTGCCGGCAAGAACAGCTGCAAGGGCAAGGGCGGCTGCGCCACCGGCGCCAAGCACGAGTGCGCGGGCAAGAACGGCTGCAAGGGCCAGGGCGGCTGCAAGGGCGGCGACAACGGTTGCGCCGGCAAGAACAGCTGCAAGGGCAAGGGCGGCTGCAAGGTGCCGGTCGATCCGTCGCACATGGGTTGATGCGCCGACCGTAGGCGCAAAGCGGGTTGCCGCCCGGGTTCCAGCCCGGGCGGTGCCCGTCCTGACGACATTGAGATGAAGAACGACGCCCGTCTGCCGAATCGCTGGAACTTGCCGGACCTCGGGCTCGGCGTCGGGCTGCGCACCCAGCATTTCCGGCACGTCACCGGGCAGTGGCCGGCGATGGACTGGTTCGAGATCCTGTCCGAGAACTTCATCGACACCGAGGGACGCCCGCTCTGGTACCTCGACCAGATCGCGGAGCGCTATCCGATCGTCATGCACGGTGTTTCCCTCTCGGTCGGCAGCACCGACCCGATCGACTTCGAGTTCCTCGACAAGCTCGCGGCGCTCGCGAAGCGCGTCAAGGCGCATTGGCTCGGCGACCACATCTGCTGGACCGGCGTCGCAGGCGTCAACGGCCACGACCTGTTCCCGGTGCCGTACACCGAGGAAGGGCTCCGGCACATGATCGAGCGCGTGCGTACGATCCAGGATTACCTCGCGCGCCCGCTGGTGCTCGAGAACCCGTCCACCTACGTCACCTTCGCCGCCTCCTCGATGCCCGAGGAGGAGTTCATCGCACGGCTCGCGGTGGAGGCGGATTGCGGACTGCTGCTCGACGTCAACAACGTCTACGTGACCTGCCGCAACCACGACCTCGACCCGGTCGCGTACCTCGAGGGAATTCCGTACGAGCACGTGGTGCAGCTCCATCTCGCGGGCCACACGGACAACGGCACGCACTGCGTGGATACGCACGACGGGCGCGTGATCGACGCGGTCTGGGATCTCTACGCGATCGTGCAGCAGAAGACCGGCGGTCGCGCGACGCTGCTCGAATGGGATGCGAGAGTGCCGAAGTTCGAAGTGCTGCAGCAGGAATTGGGCAAGGCCGCGAAATTTCGCAAGGACGCGGCGCTTGCGGCGAGGACTGCCGCATGAGCCTGCGCGCCGCGCCGCGGCTCGAGACCCTGGAGCGCTGGATGCAGGCCGTCGTGACGCATCCGGCGGGTGCGGAGGCGGGGCTCCGTTCGCCGGCGGCGCGCAGCCTGCTGCCACAGGCGGCGAGAAACCCCGACAACGTGATCCTGCCGTCGAAGGCGATGACTGCCACCGAACGCCTCGGCATTTACTCTCATGCCTACTTTGCGCGCCTCGTGGAAGTTCTCGAGAACGAGTATCCGACGACGCGCCGGATCCTGGGCGAGGAAGCGTTCGAAGCCGCGTGCCGGCAGTTCATCCGCCATCATCCGTCGCGCGAGCGCACGCTGAACCGGCTGAGCGTCAAGTTCCCGGATTTTCTCGGCCGCAGCCTGCCGCGCAATCACCGCAACGGGCTCGCCGTTGACGTCGCACGCATCGAGCGGGCGATGGAAGACGTGTTCGATGGGCCATGCGCCGAACCGCTGACGGCCGCCGATATCGCGGCCATCCCGCCTGCGCAGTGGGAACGTCGGCCGCTGCCGCCGATACCGGCGCTGCGGCTGCTGAAACTCCGGTATCCGGCCAACGAGTACATGAATTCCGTGCGTGCGAAGCGCCGCCCGCGCATTCCGCGCCCGCGCGCGACTTTCGCGATCGTGTGGCGGCGCGGCTACCAGGTGTACCGGTGCGACCAGGAACCGGCGCAGTTGCGCCTGCTCTCGGCGCTCGCGGCGGGCAGGACGCTCGGGCAGGCGGTGCGCACCGGCATCGCGGGCGAGCGCGGCAGCGCGGTCCGCCAGGCCGCGCGCCTGCGCCGCTGGTTCCGCGGCTGGGCGGCGCAGGGCTTGTTCCGCCGCGGCTAGCCGGTTTTCGCGAGCACCGCCGTTTCGACGAATCCGCGGCGGCAGGCATTGCACGGCGACACCAGCTGCCACGGACCGGTCCGTGCATTGCCGATGACGACCACCACGGTGCCCGCGGGATACTCGTCGATCACCGGCGCGTTCTTCGCAGGACCGATGCGCACGCCCGAGTCCCTGGACAGCGTCCACAATCCGCCCGGCACCACGTCCACGACGTGGCCGCGGTAGTCGATCCAGGTTCGCTCGTAGCTGACGCCCTTCCACTCGTAATGGGTGAGTTCGGAGCATGGCCTCTCGCCGAGGCAGCCGCCGCGCAGCGTCACGTGCTCGCCGGCCTTGCCTGCGAGTAACTCGACCTTGGGCGCGTCGTCGGCGTTGATCGCGCCCATTTCGACCCAGGCATCGCCGCGCCGCGAGTACAGAAAGTACGGGCAGCCGAGACTGCCGCAGGACAACACGGAGGGCGCGCCGTAGCAGATGAAATTCTCGTTGAGGTCCACCAGCACTTCCGACTGGCCATCGGCGTTGACGTCGAGTGCCCAGGCCTCGGGCTCCTCCGCGGGCTGCAGCGAACCGCCTGCAGCGGCGCACATCTGCACCATCGAGTCGAGCTGCAGCAGGATGTAGGTGGGGCACTGGCTCGCTTCGGTTTCGATGGCGGCGGCCTGTTCTTCGAGGCAGGCGACGAGCGGCAGGTTGCGCGTCAGCGTCGCAGGAATCCCGGCCGCGGCTTTCGAGGCGGCCACCTGGGCTTCCGCGGCCTTCTGCTCCGAGGTCTTCCGGTCTTCGTCGCGGCCGCAGGCGGTGAGGGCGAGGCAGGCGGCCAGCGTGAACGTCAGTAGTTTCATGCAGATAGCCTACGGTGCCGGGTCGTAGATTCGTAGTCTAGCGCGGTCAGCCCGGGATGCGCAGCGACAGGCAGGAAATGCCGCCGTCCATTTTGCGAAACTCCGACATCTCGAGCGCGACCATCTCGTAGCCCTGGCGGTCGAGCATGGCGGCGAATTGCGGGAAGCC
>JBQTKF010000123.1:0-20226 GCA_052386355.1 Gammaproteobacteria bacterium | reverse complement strand
GCGCGCACCGGCGCGAGCGCTTTCATCGCCGGGTGGTAGTGCGGCGCGAACAGGAAAGTGAAACCGGTGCGCTCGAGGCAGTCCCCGGCCGCATGCTCATCGAGCGGCAGAGGTAGGCCCAGCGCCTCGAGCACGTCGGCGCTGCCGGAGCGCGAGGACACCGAGCGGTTGCCGTGCTTGGCGACACGGATGCCGCAGGCGGAAGCGAGGAGCGCGGTTCCGGTCGAGAGATTGAGGCTTCCCGAACCGTCGCCGCCGGTGCCGACGACGTCCACGACCGCAGCCCCCTCGGGAATGCGCGGCCGGCGCGCGAGCGAGCGCATGGCGCGCGCGAAGCCGCGCACCTCCGCTGCCGTCGCGCCCTTGATGCGAAGCGCTGCGAGCAGCGCCCCCGTCATCGCCGGCGGCATCGCCGGGTCAGTCAGCGAGATGAGGAGGTCATAGGCCGCGTTCTCGCTGAGATCGCGCCGCTCGAGCAGCGCGTCGAGCGCGTCGCCGCCCGGCCGGCTCATGACACGCTCCCGCGCGCGAGGAAGGCCGCGAGCAGCCTCGGCCCCTCCGGCGTCAGGATGCTCTCGGGGTGGAATTGCACCCCTTCCACGTCGTCCCGCCGGTGCCTCACGCCCATGATCTCTCCTTCCTCGGTCCAGGCCGTCACTTCGAGCACGGGCGGCAACGCGTCGCGCACCGCGATCAGCGAGTGGTAGCGGCCGGCCTCGAAGGGATTCGGCAGGTGCGCGAACAGCCCCTTGCCGTCGTGCTGAACCATCGAAGTCTTGCCGTGCATCAGGCGCGGCGCGCGCCCGATCCTGCCGCCGAAGACTTCCACGAGCGCCTGGTGGCCGAGGCAGACGCCGAGCACCGGGATCTCACCGGCGAATCGTTCGATCATGCGCGTCGAGATGCCGGCATCGGAGGGCGTGCCCGGGCCCGGCGAGACGCACAAATGCGTCGGCTCGAGCGACTCGGCCTCCCCGATCGTGATGCGGTCGTTGCGGTGCACCCGCACCTCGGCGCCCAGCACCATGAAGGCCTGCACCAGGTTGTAGGTGAAGGAATCGTAGTTGTCGATCAGCAGGAGCCGCGGCGTCATGAGCCCGCTCCCGCGAGTTCCAGCGCGCGGCGCATCGCCGCGCTCTTGGCGAGGATCTCCTCGTGCTCGCGATCCGGCTGGCTGTCGGCGACGATGCCGGCGCCCGCCTGGAAACTGTAACGACCCTCGCCGAACACCATGGTGCGGATCGTGATCGCCTGGTCCATGTCACCGCCTGCACCGAAGTATCCCACCGTGCCGCCGTAGAGCCCGCGCCCGACCGGTTCCAGTTCGTCGATCAGCTCCATCGCGCGCACCTTCGGCGCGCCGACCAGCGTGCCGGCGGGAAACGCGGCCGCGAACAGGTCGAATGCGTCGCGTCCCGGCGCCAGCTCCCCGTCCACGCCGCTCACCAGGTGCATGACGTGGCTGTAGCGCTCGACCGCGCGGTAGGGATTCACGCGGATCGTGCCCGCGCGCGCCACGCGGCCGAGGTCGTTGCGTGCCAGATCCACGAGCATGACGTGCTCGGCGCCCTCTTTCGCATCCGCGAGCAGCGCTTCGACGTGCCGGCGGTCTTCGCCCGCATCGCCGCCGCGCGGACGCGTGCCGGCAATGGGCCGCAGTTCCGCGCGCCTGCCCGTGAGCCGCACCAGCGCCTCGGGCGAGGAGCCGACGACGGCGAGGCCGCCCGCCGCGATGAAGTACATATAGGGCGAGGGATTGAGCAGCCGCAGCGCCCGATAAACCTCGAAGGGATCGTGCTCGCATTCGCCCTCGAATCGCACCGAGAGCACGAGCTGGTACACGTCGCCCGCCGCGATGTGCTCCCGCGTGCGCCCGACCGCCGCCTCGAACTCGCCGCGCGCGAGACTCGCCGCGGCGGGCGAATGCCGGTAGCTCTTCCGCCCGCGCGGCAGCGGCCCCGCGAGGGCCGCCACGATTTCGCGCCGGAGCGACTCGCGTTCCGTCTCGTCGCCGTCGTGCAGCAGGGTCACGCCGCGCGAGAGGTGATCGAACACGAGCAGCGACCTCGGCGCGAGGTAGCAGGCATCCGGTACTGCAACACCGTTGCGCGCCGGCGGCGGCAGCCGCTCGAAGCTGCGCGCGAGATCGTAGGCGGAAAAGCCCACGAGCCCGCCCGCGAGCGGGATGCCATGCCGCGCAGGCAGCGGCCGCGGCGCGCGCGCGAGCGCTTCGCGCAAGCAGGCAAGCAGTTCGTCGCTGCTGCCGGGACGCGGCCTGCGCTCGCCGTCGATCGCGAATCCCGCGCGATCGAGCCGCGCTTCGAAGCAGTCGCCGAAACCGATGAAGGAATAGCGGCCCACGCGCAGGCCCTGCTCCACGCTCTCGAGCAGGAAACGAGGGCGTAATGGCCGCAGCTTCAGGTAAGCCGAAACCGGCGTATCGAGGTCCGCGGCGATGTCGAAGGGAAGTTTCATGCGCACGACAAAAAACCCACCCCGGGTGCATCCGGAAGTGGGTCCTGGTTGATCCGAAAAACTAGAAGAGGACTACGCGACCAGCGCCCACTCCGGAGAGCGGCGCCACCACCAGCCAAGCTTCGAGGCCTTGAGATTCGCGTACATCCGGGACCGAGTATCGGCCGTGCCCGGGCCGGCGGTCAAGCGCGACGCATGAACAGTGCGTCCGGAGACCTTTCCGGTCAGAAACCGGAGCCCGGCTGCTTCAGGAACTCCACCTCTTCCGGCGTCGAGGCCCGGCCGAGCGCCGCATTGCGGTGCGGATACCTGCCGAAGCGGTCGATGATCGCCTTGTGCCTCAATTCGAAGTCGTGATTGCGGGCGGGCGCATGCTCGCGATAGAGCCGCTCGGCTACCCCATGTATTTCGCGCGATTCACTGTGCATATACGGCAGGAACAGAAAGGTCCGCTGCACGGGCTCGAGCCGAAGATGCACGCCGGCCGAGACGGCTTCCTGCGCGAGCACGAGCGCCGCCAGGTCCTGCGCGAAAGCGGGCGCGGATCCCCTGAAGAGATTCCGCGAGAACTGGTCGAGCACGATGATCTCCGCGAGCCTCCCCCGCGGCTCGATGCGCCAGCCGGAGAGCTCGCCGCGGGCCGCCTGTGCGTGAACCGCCGCAAAGCGCTCGCGGATCTGCCCGTCGAAGGCCGGGTCCGCAGTCCACCACTGTTCCGGTCCGGCCTCCTGGAACCAGAACCTCAGGATTTCGTCACGCATTACGGGCCGGGTCCCGATATCGGCAGCTTCAGATAGCTCCTGCCATTGGATTCCGCCGGCGGCGGCCGCCCGGCACGGATGTTGAGCTGCACCGAGGGATACAGCAGGTTCGGCAACTCGAGGCCGGCGTCGCGCTTCGAGCGCATGGCGACGAACTCGGCCTCGGTCACCCCGTCCCTGACGTGGATGTTCCGGGCGCGTTGCTCTCCGATCGTCGTCTCGCAGCTCAGCTCGCGGCCTCCCGGGCCGTAGTCGTGGCAGACGAAGACGCGCGTCGAAGGCGGCAGCGTGTAGAGCCGCTGGATCGAGGCGTAGAGCAGCTTCGCACTGCCCCCCGGGAAATCGCAGCGCGCGGTGCCGCCATCCGGCATGAAGATGGAGTCGCCGACGAAGACCGCGTCCCCCACCAGGTAGCTCAGGCTGTCGCTCGTATGTCCCGGCGTCGGGATCGCGCGCACGGCGAGCGAGCCGATCGGGAATTCCTCGCCGTCGGCGAACAGGCGATCGAACTGGCGGCCGTCCACCGGGAATTCCGGCCCGAGATTCAGCGCATCGCGGAAAGTCTTCTGCACCGCGCGGATGCCGGCGCCGATCGCGATTTTCCCGCCGAGTACGGCCTGGACCCAGGGCGCGGCGCTCAGGTGGTCCGCATGGGCGTGCGTCTCGAGGATCCATTCGACTGCTAGCCCGCCCTCGCGCGCGAACTCGACGATGATGTCGGCCGATTCCGTCCAGCTGCGCCCGGACTTCAGGTCGAAGTCGAGCACCGGGTCGATCACGGCCGCGCGGCGCGTGTCCGGGTCCGCGACGACGTAGCTCCAGGTTCCGGTCGCCTTGTGCAGGAACGGCTTGACGTCGGGGCGCATGCTGGAGGCTTCAGCCGCGCTTGCGGTCCACCCAGCGCTGCACCTCGGACTCCAGCACCGTGAGCGGCACGGCGCCCGTGCGCAGCACGAGATCGTGGAACTCGCGCACGTCGAAACGTTCGCCGAGCGCCGCGATCGCGCGCTCGCGCAGCTCGACGATCTTCAGCATGCCGATCATGTAGGCGGTCGCCTGCCCCGGGTTGAGGATGTAGCGCTCGGTCGCGCGCACTGCCGCCTCCTCGCTCGTCGGGCTGTTCTCGACGTGGTAGCGGATGGTCTGTTCGCGCGTCCAGCGCTTGGCGTGAAGACCGGTGTCCACCACGAGGCGCACCGCGCGATGCAGCTCGAGCGCCAGGCGGCCGAATTCCGACCAGGGATCGGCATAGAAACCGAGCTCCTTGCCGAGCCGCTCGCTGTAGAGGCCCCAGCCCTCGGAGTAGGCGGTGTAGCCGCCGACGCGGCGGAACTGCGGGAGCGTCGATTCCTCGGTCGCAATCGCGATCTGCATGTGGTGGCCGGGGATCGCCTCGTGGTACACGAGCGCCTCCAGCTCGTACTTCGGCATCTCCTTCATGTTCGAGAGGTTGCCGTAGAAGACGCCGGGTCGCGCGCCGTCCATCGAGGGCCGCTGGTAGAAGGCCTTGCCCGCGGACTTCTCGCGGAACGGCTCGACCGCCTTCACCACGACTTCCGACTTCGGCAGCGTGATGAAGAGCTGCGGCAGCCTGTCGCGCATGCCGGAGATGTAGCGGTTGGCGTCCGCGTGCCAGGCGGCGCGGCCCTCGTCGGTGCTCTCGTAGTAGAACCGCGGGTCCGTCCGCATGAATTCGAAGAAGGCAGCGAGCTCGCCCTCGAAGCCCACCTGTTTCATGACTCCGCGCATCGCCTCGTGGATGCGCGCAACTTCGCGCAGGCCGATCTGGTGGATCTCCGCGGCCGTCAGCTTCGTGGTCGTGAAGTTCTCCAGCAGGAAATCGTAATAGGCGGTGCCGTCCGGCAGCTTCCAGATGCCGTCTTCGGCGGTCGCGAGTTTCTCGCTCTCGCGCGCCCAGGCGATCACGGCGTCGTAGCCGGGCTTGACCGAGGAAAGGAGCGCAAGCTCCGCCCGCGTCAGCAGCGCTTCCTTTTTCGCCTCCTCGAGTGAGAGCGCATTCACCTTGCCGCGGAAGTCCGCAAAGATCGGGCTGTCCGCCGGGCCCTCGTCGAAGGGCTTGCCGCGGATGATATTGCCCGCATCCTCGAGCACGTAGGGGAACACGAACTTCGGCGGCAGGACGCCGGCCTTCGCGGCTGCGGTCGCACGCTCGAGTTGCTGTTCCATCAGCGTGCGAACGCCCTCGAGCCGGCGCAGGTAGGCGATCGCGTCCGCCTCGGTCTCGACGCGGTGCGTGCTGATCAGGAAGGCTGGCAGCGAGACGTGCGCGCCATTCTTGTCGAAGAGATAGTTGTGGTTGCGCCAGCGTTGGCGCGCGATCGCGCGCCCGGCGGTCGTCTCGAACACGCGCCAGGACAGCCGTGTCGCGTCGTCGAGCTTCGCGGGATCCATCGTGCGCAGCTCCGCCAGGTGCTTCTCCGTCAGCGCGAGGCGCTCGGCGTCGCCTTCTTCGGTCGGGTCGGGCCACCGGTCATAGCCGATGCGCAGGCCCAGGCTGGTCGCAAGCGTCGGCTCCATGGCCAGACGCTCCTCGAAGGCGCGTTCGAAGAATGCGCGGGCGGCGGCATTCGGGTCCTCCGCCGCTGGAACCGCGGCGGCGGCGAAGGCGGTGACGGCGGCGGCTGCCGCCAGGGCCGGAAATCTGGCTCGCATCGTGGGGTCCATACGGCGCATGGGTGGGCGGCCAGTATAATCCGGCCGATGAGCGACTTCGAAAAGCTGGGCGCCTTCTATCTGGGCCGCGAGTACGACCCGGGCAAGGACGCGACGTCCGCGGCCCCCCTGATGTACGACTCGCGCGACCTCACCACGCATGCGGTCTGCGTCGGCATGACCGGCAGCGGCAAGACCGGCCTCTGCATCTCGCTGCTGGAAGAGGCGGCGCTCGACGGCATCCCGGCGCTCGTGATCGACCCGAAGGGCGACATCGCGAACCTGATGCTCACATTCCCGGAACTCACGCCCGCGGAGTTCGAGCCCTGGATCGACCCGGCCGAGGCCGCACGCAAGGGCACGACGCCCGCCGCGCTCGCCTCCAGGACCGCCGAGGCCTGGAAGCACGGCCTCGCCGAATGGGGCCAGGACGGGGCACGCATCCGCAAGTTCCGCGAATCCGCGGACATCTCGGTCTACACGCCTGGAAGCAATGCGGGGCTTTCGCTCTCGGTGTTGCGCTCTTTCGCGCCGCCGGCCGCGGGCGCCGATCCCGCCGCCACGCGCGACCGCATCTCGGCGACGGTGGCGGGGCTCCTGGGCCTCGTCGGCATCGCGGCGGATCCGCTAAAGAGCCGCGAGCACATCCTGCTGTCGGCCATCGTGGATGCTGCTTGGGCAAGAGGCCATGCCCTCGACCTCGCGGGACTGATCGGCGCGGTCCAGAAGCCGCCATTCGCGAAGGTCGGCGTGTTCGACGTCGAAACCTTCTACCCGGCGAAAGAGCGGCTCGAACTTGCGATGGCGATCAACAACCTGCTCGCCTCCCCGGGGTTCGGCGCCTGGCTCGAAGGCGATCCGCTCGACGTCCAGCGCCTGTTGTTCACGCCCGAGGGCAGGCCGCGCATCTCGATCGTCTCGATCGCGCATCTCGGGGATGCCGAACGCATGTTCGTCGTCACGCTGATCGCGAACGAGCTCGTCGCCTGGATGCGCCAGCAGCCGGGTACGGGGGCCTTGCGGGCGCTCTTCTACATGGACGAGATCTTCGGCTACTTCCCGCCCACGGCGATGCCGCCCTCGAAACTGCCGATGCTGACCATCATGAAACAGGGAAGAGCGTTCGGGCTGGGGGCCGTCCTCGCGACGCAGAATCCCGTGGATCTCGACTACAAGGGTCTCTCGAACGCCGGCACCTGGTTCATCGGCCGGCTCCAGACCGAGCGCGACCAGCAACGCGTGATCGACGGCCTGTCGAGCGCGCTCGCGGGCCAGTCCTTCGACCGCGCGACGCTCGAGAAGCTGATGGCGGGCATCGCGCCGCGCGTGTTCCTGATGCGAAACGTCCACGACGACCTGCCGGTGCTGTTCCGCACCCGCTGGGCGATGAGCTGGCTGCGCGGGCCGCTGACCCTTCCCGAGATCACGCGGCTGATGGCGGGCAGGAGGTCCGCGGCGCCGGCCGCGCCGGCTTCGTCGGCATTGGCGCCAAAGGCCGCCGCGCGGCCGATGTTGCCGTCCGGTGTGCAGGAAGTCTTCCTGGCCGCGAAACCGGGCAGCGGCGATCTCTCGTATCGTCCGCGCGTGGCCGCGACCGCGGAGTTGCATTTCGCGGACAAGCCCGCGGGTGTGGATGCCTGGACGCGCGGCGCCTGGGTCGCGCCGCTTTCGGACGGCGACGGCGCTCCCGCCTGGGACGAGGCGATCGCGGTCGCCGACCTCGACGCGGCGCTCGCGGCGGGTCCGGTCGAGGGCGCCGCTTTCGGCGAACTGCCGGCCGCGGCGCTGTCGGCGAAGAATCACGAGGCCTGGAGCCGCGCGCTGGCCGCGCGCCTCTACCAGGACGGCGCGGTGGAGCTCCTCGCCTGCCGGAGCCCGAAACTCACGTCCAATCCCGGCGAGAGCGAGGGCGACTTCCGCGCCCGCCTCGCGCTGGCGCTGCGCGAGCACCGCGACGCCGCCGTCGCAAAGCTGCGCGAAAAGCACGCAGCGAAGCTCCAGGGACTGGAAAACCGCCTGCGCACGGCGGAGCAGCGCGTCGAGCGCGAGAAGTCGCAGTACTCACAGCGCAAACTCGACACCGCGATCTCGATCGGCACCTCCGTACTCGGCGCGATCTTCGGCGGCAGGAGCGTGGCCACGACGCGAGCCGGCTCGGCCGCGCGCCATGCCGGGCGCGTATTCAGCGAGCGCGGCGACATCGAGCGCGCCGGGGAGAGCCTCGAGGCGCTCGGCGCCCAGCGCAATGATTTGCTGAAGCAGATTGAACAGGAGGCTGCCGAACTCACCGCCTCGCTCGATCCCGCGCAGGTCGTGCTCGAGCGCACCCGCATCGCCCCGCGCAAGTCCGACATCGCGATCGGACGCATCGCGATCGCCTGGGAACCCTGGCGCGCGGGCCCCGACGGTTTCCCCCGGCCGGCTTCCACGCTTTCGTGAGCAGGTTTCTCCGTCCAGCCTTGCTGCCGCTGGCGTTCGCGCTGCTGGGCGGGCTGCTGCTGGCCTGCGGCAAGGGCAACGGCGGCGGCGCGGCGCCGCTCGGCCTGTATCGCGGCGTGCTCTCGGTCGCGGGCGGCGACCTGCCCTTCGGCCTGGAGCTGGTGCGCGAAAACGGCGCGCTCGTCGCGTACCTGGTGAACGGCCCGGAGCGCGCGCGCGCGCCGGACGTGCGTCTCGAGGGCAACCGTCTCGAGATCCGCATGCCGGGCTACCCGCACCGGCTGGAAGCGGAGTTCAAGGACGCGCGGTTCGAGGGCCACGTCAATTTCCTGCGCCCGCGCGGCGTGATCCGTACCGTGCGCTTCGTCGGCATGCCCGGTCAGGACTGGCGCTTCTTCCCGAAGCCGGACGCGGCGCCCGCGGATTTCTCCGGCCGCTGGGCGCTCACCTTCCGCGACGCCGAGGGTGCGGAGCGCGCCGCGATCATGCAGCTGACCCAGCAGGGCCACGTCGTGCACGGCACGGTGATTCGTCCCTCCGGCGACGACCGCTACATCGCGGGCGAGGCGCGCGGTGACACGCTGTTCCTGTCGCGCTTCGACGGGGGCAGCGCCTTCCTCTACCTCGGCCGGCTCGGCAGCGACGGCGTGCTCGCCGGCGACTTCCACACCCAGGGCGGCGCGCACGAGACCTGGTACGGAAGGCGGGATGCGGATGCGAAGCTGCCGGATCCCTCGACGCTCGCGGGGCTCAAGCCCGGCATCGAGCGCCTCGAGTTCAGCTTCCCGGACCTCGACGGCAGCCCGCACGTGTTTCCGTCGGAGCGCTACGCCGGCAAGGTCGTGTTGATCACGATCGGCGGCAGCTGGTGCCCGAACTGCCACGACGAGGCGCTGTTCCTGCGCGAGCTGCTCGCCACGCGCCGCACGCAGGGACTCGAGGTGATCCAGCTGATGTTCGAGTACACGCCGGATTTCGCGAGCGCATCCTCCGCCGCGCGGGCTTTCGTGCAGAAGTTCGACGTCGACTACCCCGTCCTGATTGCGGGCACCACGACCGACGACGACGTGCTGAAGAAGCTCCCGCAGCTCACCGCGTTTCGCGCCTATCCGACGCTCATCGTCGTGGACCGCCAGGGCGCGGTGCGCCAGGTGCACACCGGCTTCAGCGGCCCGGCGACCGGCGAGCTCTACGCAACGCAGAATCGCGAATTGACGGCGCTGGTGGACGAATTGCTCAAGGAGCGTTCCTGAAGGCCGTTTTCCTCGACTTCGGGACCGTCAGCAGCGGCGACCTCGATACCGGCCCGCTCGAGCGCGTCCTGCCGGGAGTCGTGCTGCATCCGCAGACCGCAAATGCCGAGGTCGCGGCGCAGAGCGCGGGCTTCGAGGTCGTGCTCGCGAACAAGTCGATGGTCGACCGCGCCGCGATCCGGGGCAACCCGAAGCTCCGCCTGATCGCGCTCACCGCCACCGGCACCGACAACGTGGACCTCGGCGCCGCGCGCGAGTCCGGCGTTGCGGTCTGCAATCTGCGTGATTACTGCACGCCTTCCGTCGTGCAGCACGTGTTCGCGATGCTGCTCGCCCTCACGCACCGTCTCGCCGACTACCAGGCGCTGGTGCGCTCGGGCCGCTGGCAGGAAGCCGGGCGGTTCTCGGTGTTCGATCACCCGATCCGCGAACTGGAAGGCCGGGTCCTCGGCATCGTCGGCTACGGCGCGCTCGGGCGCGCAGTCGGGCGCGTGGCGGAGGTCTTCGGAATGCGGGTGCAACTCGCGAATCGCCCGGGCGGCGCCCGGACGACCGGCCGTTTCGACTTCGACGAGATGCTCCCGCGCCTCGACGTGCTCAGCCTGCACTGCCCCCTGACCGATGCGACGCGCGGGCTCATGAGCGCGGCGCGGCTCGCGCGCATGAAACCCGATGCGGTGCTGATCAACACGGCGCGCGGCGCGCTGGTCGATGCGAAGGCGCTGGCCGCGGCGCTGCGCGCCGGCCGGCTGGGCGGCGCCGGCATCGACGTGCTCGAGCGCGAACCGCCGCCGATCGATCACCCGCTGCTGGATCCGTCGATCCGGAACCTGATCGTGACGCCGCACGTGGCCTGGGCCGCACGCGAGGCACGCCAGCGCTGCCTCGACGAGCTCGCCCTGAACGTCGAAGCCTTCCTGGCGGGCGATCGCAGGAATCGCGTCATCTGAGGCCAAGTCCCTGTTGCGTAAGACAATTGTATAGTCGTTGACACTGTGTCAACGTAGGCCTAGACTCGGGCCATGTCCTACGTCGCCATCCGCCGCGAAGAGGAAAAAGAGCGCCGCCGCGCCGAGATCGTGGATGCGGCAGAAGAGCTCTACGCCGAGGTGGGCTGGGATGCCGTGATCATGGAAAGCGTCGCCAGGAAGGCCCGCCTCTCTCGCGCGCTGATCTACGTCTACTTCAGCGACAAGAACGACCTGCTGCACGCAATCACCGAGCGCGCGCTGCTCGACCTGCGCGAGCGCTTCGTGGACGCGGCCGCGAAGCATGAGGCGGGCCTGGACAAGGTCGAGGCGATCGGCCGCGCCTACGTGCTGTTCCAGCAGGAAAAGCCCTATCGATTCGATGCCTGCAGCCGCTTCCACGCGCACCAGTCGGCAACCGGCGAAGCGAGCGAGGCTGCCTGCGCGGCCGCCGGCGATGCCGTGATCGCCGAGATCGCGAAGGCGCTGGTCACCGGCCAGGCCGATGGTTCGGTGCGCAAGGACCTCGGCGAGCCTGCCCAGGTCTGCGTGATGTTGTGGGCCTTCACGCACGGCCTGATCCAGGTCGGCAACAACAAGAAGCAGGAAATCGCCCGCATCGGCGTCGAGGTCTCGCAGCTCATGGAAGGTTCGTTTGCGATGCTGCGCTACATGCTCGCCGCGAAGCCGGGTGCCTGATTGTTTGGTTCGCATTCTGACACATGTCTAACGAAACGACATTCGTTCAGTTCGGCCGCCCGGCGCTCCTGATCGCCGCGCTGCTCTGCGCCACGACGGCAGAGGCCGAGACGCCGGCGGTCCGGCGGGTCGCCGAGGCGCTCGTCGCCGAGGCGCTCGAATCAAACCTCGGCCTTGCCGCCAATGTCGCCGGCGTGGAGCAGAAGCAGGCCGCCCTCGATGCCGTGCGCGCCGAGTTCCTGCCGCAACTCGACTTGCAGCTGCGCTACACCGAAGCCGACGGCGGGCGCGAGATCGCCATTCCCGCGCTCGGGGTCAACTTCCGGTTTCTCCGCGAGCGCGAACAGGACTCGGTCCTGCGCCTGACCCAGCCGCTCCATGACGCGCGCCTGGGTGCGGAAAGCCGCGGCGCAGGACACGGCCTCGACGCCGCGCGGTACGGCCTCGACGCCTATCGCGCGCGCCTCGCGCGCGACGTCCGCCAGGCCTAGAACCGCTGGCTCGCCGCGCGCGAGGCGATCGGCGTGCTGGAAGCAACCGCGGTTCTCGCGCGCGAGAACGAGCGCGTCAACGACAGCCTGCACCGGAACGGCAAGGTCACGCGCGATCTGCTGCTGCGGGCGGAGGCCGAGCGCCTCGA
The DNA here is from genome assembly GCA_052386355.1 of Gammaproteobacteria bacterium. Taxonomy (GTDB): domain Bacteria; phylum Pseudomonadota; class Gammaproteobacteria; order Steroidobacterales; family Steroidobacteraceae; genus SCUD01. The sequence goes on along the minus strand of JBQTKF010000123.1, from coordinate 8,318 downwards.
GGTCGAGCAGCAGCTGGTACGCGCGCGCGCGACCGAAATGCTCGCGCGCCGTTACCTGAACCTGCTGTGCAACGCCCCGCTGGAACGCGAGCCGGAGGCGGCGGCCGTCACCGATTCAGACCTGCCGCTGCTCGCCTCCGCGATCGCGGTGCGCGACGAGGCGCGGCTCGAGACCGCGGCGCTCGGCCAGCGCGCGGAGCTGCGCCAGCTCGACGCCGGACTTGCGGCCGCCGGCGAATCCGAGCGCGCAGCGCGCGCGGCATTCAGGCCGCAGCTCGCGCTCGCGGTGGACGCCGGCACCCAGGGCGAGGACTGGAACTACGACGACCACGACCCCTATGTGCTGGCCTCCGTCGTGGTGCGGTTCAACCTCTTCAATGGCGGCGGCGACCGCGCGGCGATCCGCGGCGCGAAAGCGAGGAGCGCCGAACTCGCCGCCGGCCGTGCGCTCGCCGAGCAGCAGATCCGCATCGAGGTGCAGGAGGCGATCACCGACCTCGAGGTCGCCGAGGCCACGCTCGCGACCGCCGGCCGGCGCGCCGAAGCCGCGACCGCGGCCTATGCGATCGTCGCAAGGAAGCGCGACCTCGGGCAGGTGTCGCCCGCCGAATACCTCGACGCACAACGCGCGCTCACCGAGGCGCGCCTGAACGGGAATGTCACGCGCTACGAGGCGCTCGCCGCGCTGGCGCAGGTGGAATACGCGGTCGGTGGCGTGGAGCAGCAGCCATGAGATGGAAATCAATCGCCCTGACGGCCCTGGCGCTCGGCATCGCCGCCTGCGGCAACGGCCAGTCCCCCGAGACCGGGAAAGCCGCGGCCCCCGTGCGGGTTGCGACCGTCGAGACCGCCTCTGCGGCTGAATCCCTGCGTGCCGTCGGCGTGATCGCGCCGGCCGACGAGGTTCGCCTGTCGTTCAAGAGCGGCGGCGTGATCCGCTCGATCGAGGTGCGGCAGGGAGAGCGTGTGCACGCGGGGATGCTCCTTGCGACGCTCATGGACGACGAAGTCGCGGCGGCCGTGGCGCAGGCGCGCGCCGTCGCCGAGCAGGCGGCACGCGACCTGGATCGCGGCAAGGCGCTGCTCGCGGATGAAGTCGCCACGCGCGAGCAGGTCGAGGACCTGACCACCGCCGATTCCGTGGCCCGCGCGCAGCTTCGCAGCGCGCTGTTCAACGCCCGGCATTCGCGCATCGAGGCGCCGGCCGACGGCGTGGTGCTGCGCAGGCTCGCCGAGCCCGACGAACTCGTGGCGGCCGGGCAGCCGGTGCTGGTGGTCGGCAACACGGGCGGCGGCTGGATCGTGCGCGCGGCACTCTCCGACCGCGACGTGGTGCGCGTGCAGGCGGGGCAGGCAGGCGAGGTCACGCTCGACGCATTCCCGGGCCGGCATTTTGCCGCGCGCGTCACCGAGATCGCGGCGGCGGCGGATCCGCAGACCGGCACCTATGAAATGAAGCTCGCGGTGGATCCGGCGGGCGCGCGCTTCGTCCAGGGCCTCGTCGCAAAGGTCGTGATCGCGGACGACGACGCCGAGAGCGTCGCGGTCGTTCCGGTCACCTCGCTGCTCGAGGCCGACGGCAGCGAAGCGACCGTGTTCGTCGTGGCCGAGGGCGGCGTCGCCAGGAAGGTCGCGGTGCGCACCGGGCGGCTGCTCGGCGAGCGCGTCGAAGTCACCGCCGGTCTTTCGCCCGGCGATCGCGTCGTGACCGAGGGCGCAGCCTGGCTCGACGACAACGATGCCGTGCGCGTCCTCGACGGCGCCTGAGACGCGGATGAGCCTCTGGGCATTCTCGGTCCGGCGCTGGCAGTTCACGCTGGTCGTGTTCGCGCTCCTGATCGCGACCGGCCTGTGGGCGCTGTCGTCTATCCCGCGCGCCGAGGACCCGACGCTCAAGTTCCCCGGCTCGCTGGTGGTGGTCAATTACCCTGGCGCGGATCCGGAAGACGTCGAGCGCCTGGTCGTGGACCCGATCGAGGATGCGCTCGCCGAGCTCGAGGACATCAAGCGGCTGAACAGCACCGCGATGGACGGGCTCGCGCTGATCGAGATCGAATTCGTCTACGGCAACGACCCAGACCGCAAGTACGACGAGGTGATCCGCGAGATCAACGTGGTGCGGCCGACGCTGCCCGCCGACGTGTTCTCGGTCGAGATCCGCCAGTTCACGCCCGGCACTGTCAACATCGTGCAGTTGGCGCTGGTTTCGCCGGACGCGGACTGGCGCACGCTGAAAAAGCAGGCCGAGGACCTCGAGGAGCTGATCGAGACCGCGCCCGGCGTGCGCCGCGCCGAGACCTGGGCCTTCCCGGATCCCGAAGTGCGGGTCGCGATCGATCTCGAACGGCTCGCCGGCGCGCGCGTGACTCTCGGCCAGGTGATCGCCGCGGTGCAGGGCGAGAACGCGAGCATCCCGGGCGGCGCCGTGGACGTCGGCCTGCGCCGCTACAACCTGAAGACCTCCGGCAGCTACGCATCGCTCGAGGAGATCGGCGATACCGTCGTCTCGGCGGCGGGCGGCCGCGTCGTGCGCCTGCGGGACATCGCCGTGGTCGACTGGGGCGCCGAGGAGGAGCGCTACGTGGGCCGTTTCAACGGCACACGCGCGGTGTTCGTGACCGCGAGCATGAAGGACAACCAGAACGTGTTCGCGGTGCGCGACGCAATCTACGAGCGCCTGCCGCAGTTCGAGCAGGGCCTGCCGGCGAACATCCGCCTCGAGCACGGATTCGACCAGTCCTCGAACGTGGATCGCCGCCTGTCCCGGCTGCAGTTCGATTTCGCGATCGCGATCGGGCTCGTGATCCTGACGCTGCTGCCGCTCGGCCTGCGCGCCGCCGGCATCGTGATGATCTCGATCCCGCTGTCGCTCGCGATCGGGCTCGCGCTCCTCTACCTCGTCGGCTTCTCGCTGAACCAGCTTTCGATCGCGGGCTTCGTGGTGGCGCTCGGGCTCCTCGTGGACGACTCGATCGTCGTGGTCGAGAACATCGCGCGCCACGTGCGCCAGGGCATGCCGCGCCTGGAGGCCGCCATCCAGGCGACCGACCAGATCTGGCTCGCGGTGCTCGGCTGCACGGTGACGCTGCTGCTCGCCTTCGTGCCGCTCCTGTTCCTGCCCGAAGGCGCGGGCGACTTCATCCGCTCGCTGCCGGCCGCGGTGCTGTTCACGATCCTGGCGTCCTTCTTCGTGGCGCTCTCGATCATCCCCTTCCTGGCGAGCCGGCTGCTGCGCGGCGGCAAGCAGCGCGAGCCGCGCCAGCCATGGCTCGCGGCGCTCCTCGCCCGCGGCCGCGCGATCGTGGACCGCTCAGACGAGGTGGCGGACGGGGTGCTCGGCCGGCTCATGGGAGCGATCCACCGGATTTACGGGCCGGCGCTGCGGTGGGGGCTTGCGCGACCGCGCGCGACGCTCGCCGCAGCGCTCGGCGTGTTCGTACTCTCGCTCCTGCTAGTGCCCGCGATCGGCTTCAGCCTGTTCCCGACCGCCGACATCCCGCAGTTCCGGGTGCGCATCGAGGCGCCGGACGGCGCGAGCCTCGCCGAGACCGGACGCGCCCTCGCCTTCGTCGAGGAGCAGCTGGCCGCGACCGAGGGCATCCGCTGGTGGTTCTCGAATCTCGGCCAGGAGAACCCCCGGATCTATTACAACGTGCTGTCGCGCAATGCCGCTGCGAATATCGCCGAGGTGTTCGCCGAGGTCGAGGATTACGACCCGGTGAAGACCGAGCGCATGCTCGACGGCCTGCGCGCGGCCTTCACCGGATACCCGGCTGCGCGCATCAGCATCCACCAGTTCGAGAATGGCCCGCCGGTCGCGGCGCCGATCGAGATCCGTGTGATCGGACCGGACATCGGCACCCTGCGCCTGCTGGCGGCCGACGTGGAGCGCACGATCGCCTCGGTACCCGGCACGCGCGACGTCATGAACCCGATGCGCCTGCAGCGCACCGACCTCGACCTCGGCATCGACACCGAGAAGGCTGCACTCTTCGGCGTGCCGGCGATCGAGGCGGACCGGACCGTGCGCCTGGCGGTCGCCGGGCTCGCCGCCGGGCGCTACCGCGAGCCCGACGGCGACGAGTACGACATCACGCTGCGCCTTCCGATCGGCGCGCGTCCCACGCTCGAGCTGTTGCAGGCGGTGCAGGTTTCCTCGCTTTCGGGCCGTCAGGTGCCGCTGTCGCAGATCAGCGACCCGGAGTTCCGCACCGCGGCCTCGATCATCAAGCGCTACAACCGCGAGCGCGCGGTTTCGGTCACGGCCTATCCCTCGACCGGGCATGCGACCGACGAGCTGACGCGACAGGTGATGGCGATGCTGGCCGCGATGGCCTGGCCGCCGGGCTATCGCTGGGTGGCCGCGGGAGAGGTCGAGGCGCGCAACGAAAGCTTTTCCGGCCTCGGTGTCGCGATGCTGGTCGCGGTGTTCGGCATCCTCGCGGTGCTGGTGCTGGAGTTCGGCAGTTTCCGCTCGATGCTGATCGTGTTCGGCGTGGTGCCGCTCGGCATCACCGGCGGCCTGGTCGCGCTCTGGCTGACCGGCTACACGCTGTCATTCACCTCGATGATCGGGTTGATTGCGCTGGTCGGCATCGAGATCAAGAATTCGATCCTGCTGGTGGATTTCACCAACCGGCTGCGCGAGCAGGGCAAGCCGCTCGACGACGCGATTGCGGAGGCCGGCGAAGTGCGCTTCCTGCCCATCCTGCTGACCTCGCTCACGGCGATCGGCGGCCTGACGCCGCTCGCGATCCAGGGCTCGGGACTTTACTCGCCGCTCGCGATCGTGATCATCGGCGGGCTCGTCAGTTCGACGCTGCTCGCGCGACTGGTGACGCCGGTGATGTACAAGCTGCTGCCGCAGGCGATCGAGATCGCAGACGCCGCGCTGCCGTCAACCCCGCTCACTGCCGCTACCGCCGTCTGAGCGCCGCGCGGCCGCAGCGACAGCAAGTCCTGGCTCCTGCTCCTGATTACTGCGGCGCCAGGGCAGCCCGCGCTTCCTGGTAGCCGCCGCGGAAGTAAGCGACGTTATGAAACGCCTCGCGCGACAGTGCTTCCGCGACGTATCGGGCGTCGGCGCCATTCCGTCCGAAGACAATGATGCGCGTGTTATGGTCCTCCATGGGCAGTCGGCCGTCGTCCTTCGCACGCTTGACCTCGCCCACGTCCTTGCCCTCCAGGACGCCGCTGCGGGGAATGCTTCGGGCGTTCGCCAGCGAGCCGCTGCGGAAATCGTCGGCTTCACGGACATCGATGAGTACCGCGGTTCCGTCATGGGTGACCACGTGCCGCAACCCTTCCGGCTCGATCTCGGTCAGGCCGCCCAGGGCCCGCCAGACCGGTATCCCAGGTTGATAGCGACGAACGTTCGCGTAGCCCGCGGCGTGCAGTTCATCCGCGAGTCTCTTGCTCTTGCCGCAGTACGGGCCGTTGCAGTAGAGAACCAGCGGAGTTGTTTTTTCGCCTTTGAGCAACCGGCAGATTTCCGCAACATCGGAAACGTAGGTTGACATCGGAACGCCCGGCTTGGCGGCAACGTTGACTGCGCCCGGGATATGGCTGATCGCAAACTCCCGGAACGGGCGCGCGTCGAGAACGACGGCGCTCTTGTCGGCAAGCATTGCTCTCAATTCTCCGGTCGAGACCTCAGCCGTCCGTTGACCCGGTTCCGCAAGCGTGGCCTGGAAGATGTTTCCGGGCGCCTCTGCGTGCACCGTCGCGACCCAGCCGAGCAACATGAGCGCGCATGGAACCGTTCGGAGATTCATGGGCGTCACGATCCTCGTCGCTCCCAAGACTCGATCGGCCCCTTCACCGACCTGAATAGCGGGTGGCAGCGCGGGACACGAACGGTCCGCAACTGTCGATGCAGTCGTGGATTTCGCGCTGCAACCTTGCGCAGGAAATGCAGCCATTCATGCGAGATCTGCGCTGAGGTGGTCGACATGGTGCGGATCGAACGAACCGGGCCGATCTTCCGGGCATCAAATCCATGGCCCCGGCTTGCGGCCTCAGCATGGATTGCGGCGAGGTAGGCATTGATGGCGTATCGAGGAAGAGGATGCGCACGAAATCGTGCGAGCTGCGGATGGTGCCGATAACCGCGGGTTTGACCGCGCAACACGGCCCGAGCCAGTAGCGCCTCCCGCCACAATGCCACCAGGCCTTGAGCATCGAGATAGCGCGGATGGATGGTCCGCAGACGCATGTGACGCCTGACTACAGTTGAAGATCCTTTGCGCGCGACTCAGTCAAGGTACTTCCAGGTCTTCGCCCCGTCCAGGTGCCGGACCCGTGCCTTCGCGATGGCGCCAGGCTCGAAGTTCCTCGCGTTGACGCCAATGGTGCTGTCGGGCGTCTTGTTCTTCCGTTCGTGGTGCAGGATGCAGCCGCATGTCCGGCACCGTATGAAACGCAGCATCCGGTTGCCCCAGGAATAGGCTTCGACATCGCGCGGCCGGTAGCGGTGGCGCACGGCACCTGCCTTGTAGTAGGCCCAAAGCGATCCGTAGCGGCGGCAGATCGAGCAGTTGCAGTCCGTGAGCGTGCGCGACGCGCGCGCGACCTCAAGCTTCGCCTTCCCGCAGTGACAGGATGCCGTGACCATGCTTCAGTCCCGGCGATCGTCGTCCTGCCGCTTGCGCCGGGCGAAGCGCATGGCGATGAGGACGACCAGCAGGATGAGGGCAATGAGGAGGATCGCACGCGGCATGCCGGGTTCCTGTTCAGCGCTCGTCGAGCTTCGTGTACCGGTCCACGACCACCGTCGTCACGACGTCAGAGCCCACGTTCACCATGGTGCGCGTCATGTCCAGGATGCGGTCCACGCCCAGGATGATGCCGATGCCCTCGGGCGGGATGCCGAATGCGGCGAGCAGACCCGCGATCAGCGGCAGTGAGCCGCCGGGGATGGCCGCCACTGCGACCGCCGAGAGCACGGCAAGCAGCAACAGCGTCATTTGCTGCGCGAGGCCGAGCTCGATGCCGAACACCTGCGCGATGAACAGCACGACGCAGCCCTCGTAGAGCGCGGTGCCCGCCATGTTCATGGTGGTGCCGAGCGGCAGCACGAAGCCGGCGACGGGCGCCTTGACCCCGAGCTGCTCACGTGCGGCCGCGAGCGCCGTCGGCAGCGTCGCGGCGCTCGAGCTGGTCGAGAACGCGGTCACGAGCACGGGGCGCAGCTCGCGCCAGGTCGCCAGCGGGCTGCGCTTCGCCAGGAACCGGAGCCAGAAGGACATCGTGACGAACAGGTGCAGCAGCATCACGGTGACGCAACCGATCACGAACACACCGAGCGCAATCACGATGTCCCAGCCGATCTTGACGATCACGCTGTAGATCAGCGCGGGCACCGCATAGGGGGCGAGCGACAGGGCGAAGTGCACGATGCCGGTCATCAGTTCGTTGAGCGTCGCGAGACCCTCGCGGAACCGGTCGCGCTTCTCCTGCCCGAGCCGGGTCGCCGCGGCCCCCACCAGGATCGCGAACAGGATGAGCGGGAGCACGTCGCCCAGCATGTTGCGGTCATTGCCGACGAAGGCGCCGAACAGGTTTCTCGGCATGAACATCTCGACGATCGCCATCGGGGTGACGTCGGGCTGGCCGGCACGCTTCTCGATGTGCGCCTGGGCCGCGCCGCCGTATTCCTCCATCAGGCGGACCTTTGCCTCCGGGTCAATGGTCGAGCCCGGGTCCACCACGTTCATCATCACGAGGCCGAGCGCGACGGCGATGGCCATGTTCAGGAAGAACAGCACGAAGGTGCGCGTCGCGAGAGGGCCGAGCTGACCGAGCCGCTCGAGCTGCGCGACGCCCATCGTCAGCGAGGCGAACACCAGCGGGATCACCACGAAGAACAGCATCCGCAGGAACACCTGCCCCACGGGATCCAGCACCATCGTCGAGAACTTGCGCGCGGCCGCAACCACGTCGGGGTAGATCGTGCCCACCAGCAGCGTCGCGATGCCGGCCGCCGCGCCGATGCCGAGGCCGACCAGGATCCGGTTGGCGAGCCGGGGATTGATCGATTCCGTCATGGGCCCACTCCCCGGCTCCGGCCGGTGCCGCGCAATGTTAACCTTTCGGGCGCAACTCCGGAGTCCGACCCTTGTCCCGGCGCCCCTTCAGGTTCGCCATCCTGCCGTTCGCGGCGGCGCTCGCCGCCTGCGCGGTGACGCGTACGCCCGACCTTGCGCGCCTCTACGAAGCGCACGCCGAGAATGACCGGCGCGTGCCGGTCGTCCTCGTGCCCGGCATGCTCGGCTCGCGACTCGCGCGCCGCGACACCGGCGAGGAACTGTGGCCCGGCG
>JBQTKF010000122.1:0-4928 GCA_052386355.1 Gammaproteobacteria bacterium | reverse complement strand
CGTCAGATGGGTCGACGTCGGCGCGCCCGGGGTCGGGTCCAGCGTGAATGCATTGCCGCGCCAGGAACCGGTCAACGGTGCCGCGGGGTTGTGGTAGTAGGGGATCGTCAGCGTGCCGGCGTAGACGTCCGCGACCGGCGGCAGGGCGATGTTCAGGTCATTGAGATCGAGCCCGGTCGCCGCCGCGCCGATCGGCCTCGGCACCGCGAGGGCGGCGGCAATGTTGAGCGTGTCGCGCGTCGCCTGGGTCGAGAACGAGAAGGTCAGCACCACGTTCGCGGCAGGCGTGCCGACCGCGCCGGCGATCGCGATATGGGCGCCGGTCAGCTGGCAGACGAGATTGATGGTGCCCGCGAGGGAGGCGCAGGTCGGCAACGCGGCCTTGATCGTCGCGTAATCGGTGTCGGGCGCGGCAATGGCGCCGGTCGTGCTCCGCAGCCCGTTGGTCAGGATGACGAGATAGCCGCGGTTCGTGGCACCCGTCGAAGGCGACAGCGGGCGAAGGAAAAGGATCTCGAGCGTCGCGCCGGCGGAATCGACCGTGGGCTGGACGCGCGCGGTGTAGTCGGTGCCGAATACGAGAACCCCGCGCGGCCCGACGCCGGTCGTGGCCTTGGTCGCGTTGTCGATGTTGACCTCGACCACGCGCACGGTCGCACCGGAGATCGTCGCCGCATTGATCGCCGAGGTGAAGCGCGCGGAGGCCGGCCCTACGGTCGAATAACCGTCGAGGGCATTGAGCGCGGCGTGGTGCGGCGTGGTCGCGGCGATCGCGGCGGGTATGTTCAGCGTGCCGTCCCTTACTACCGATCCGCTGAAGTAGAGGTCGGTCGGGAACGGCAGGATGCCGGGCCCCAGCCGGAAGAAGGGCGCGAAGGCCGCCGGCGGGGCCGGCGGCGCCGGCGGCGCGTTATTGCCGGAACCCGTGTTGGTGTCGCCGATGGAGTCCGAGGACCCGCTGCAACCCGCGAGTACCAGGCCGGAGAGCAGGGCGGCGGCAGCGATGCGAATCCTCATGGCGGAAACTCCGGCAAGTGTTGACACCCTTCGTGGCGCGTATCATCGCGCTCGTTCGTTTCGGGTCAGAGTACGCTTGCCCCGAATCGTCCCGCAAGTCTAAGGGATTGGCATCCATCGATGCGTCGTAATCGCAGCCGCGGCCCCAACAATGCGCTGCAAAAAAGGCCCGGGTACGTTCGCATCATCGGCGGCCGGTGGCGCGGCCGCCGGATTCCGGTGCCCCCGGCCGGTGGCCTCAGGCCGACGCCGGACCGGGTGCGCGAGACCCTGTTCAACTGGCTGGCGCCGGCGATCGCCGGCAGCCGCTGCCTCGACCTGTTCGCCGGTACGGGCGCACTCGGGCTCGAGGCCGCCTCGCGCGGCGCGGCCGAGGTTGTCCTCGTCGAGCGGGACCGCGAGGCCGCCGTGCGCCTGGCGGCGGCCGCAGCAGCGCTCGCGCCGGACGAGGCCCGGGTGATCGAGGCGGATGCGCAGAGCTGGCTGAGCGGCCGGGCACGGCCTTTCGACGTCGTTTTCCTGGACCCGCCCTTCGATGCGGGCCTGCTGGATGCCGCCATGCGCGGGCTCGAATCGGGAGGGTGGCTCGCGCCGGGCGCACGCATCTACATCGAGGCTCCGGCGGCGCAGGGCCCGCCTGCATTGCCGCCAGGCTGGATGCTGCATCGCAGCGGGCGCGCTGGCGCCGTCGGGTATCATCTGGCGCTCCGGGCGGGCGACAGCGGGGAAGCTCCGAAGTGAACCTGAAACGCAGCGCGGTCTATCCCGGCACCTTCGACCCGATCACCAACGGCCACCAGGACCTCGTGCGCCGCGCGGCGGGTATCTTCGACCGCGTCGTCATCGGCATCGCCGCGAACCTCGGCAAGGCGCCGCTTTTCCCGCTCGAGATTCGCGTGGAACTCGCCCGCCGCGTGCTCGAGGAGCTGCCGAACGTCAACGTGATCGGCTACGCCGGGCTTACCGTGGACTTCGCGCGCGAGCAGGCCTGCGGCGTCGTGATCAGGGGACTGCGCGCCGTGTCCGACTTCGAGTTCGAGTTCCAGCTCGCGAACATGAGCCGCCACCTGGCGCCCGACGTGGACTATGTGTTCCTGACCCCGAAAGAGCAGTTCACTTTCATCTCGTCGACGCTGGTGCGCGAGATCGCGCTCCTGGGCGGCGACGTCTCGCGCTTCGTGGACCCGATCGTGGTCGAGGCACTCGAAAAGCGCCGCGCCGCGCGCGGCTGATCGCTCGCAGCCTCAGCGCTGGCAGCGCGGACACCAGTAGGTGCTGCGCTGCCCCTGCATGAACTGGCGGATCGGCGTGCCGCAGCGCCGGCAGGGCTTGCCCGCCCGCTCGTAGACGAAGAGTTTCTGCGCGAAGTAGCCCGGCGTGCCGGAGGGGTCGACGTAGTCCCTGAGCGTGGTGCCGCCGACGCTGATGGCCTCGGTCAGCACTTCGCGGATCGCGGCGACGAGCGCCGCCATGCGCGCGAGGCTCACGCGACCGGCCGCGAGGCCCGGGCGAATGCCCGCGCGGAACAGCGCCTCGCTCGCATAGATGTTGCCGACGCCGGCCACGACCCGGGAATCCATGACGAAGGACTTGATGGAAGCACGGCGCCCGCGCGCGTGCCGCCAGAGTCCGGCCGCGTCAAAGGTCTCCGACAGCGGCTCGGGCGCGAGCCTGGCGAGCAGGCGGTGGCGGGATGGATCACCCGGCGTGTGCAGCAGGCAGCCGAAGCGGCGCGGGTCGTTGAAGCGCAGGCAACGGCCGGAATCGAGCACGAGGTCCACGTGATCGTGCGCGGAGGGCGGCACCGCGGCATCCAGGATCCTGAGGCTCCCGGACATGCCGAGGTGCCAGATCAGGGTGCCGGCGTCGGTCGCAACCAGCAGGTATTTCGCGCGCCGCCCGACCGACCGGATGCTGGCGCCCGCGATACGCGCAGGCAGCGTGCGCGGCACGCGCCAGCGCAGCCGCCATTCGCGCACCACCAGCCGCTCGATGCGGCGGCCGACGAGCCAGGGCTCGATGCCCCGGCGCGTCGTCTCGACCTCCGGCAGTTCCGGCATCCCGGCCGGCGCTGCCTCAGAAGCGCGTGCGGAACTCCAACCCCCAGCGGCGCGGCTCGTTGATGAAGCCGGTCAGGTTGTTGAAGTCGATGCCGCCGACCGCCTCGACCTCGTCCGTGATGTTGCGGCCGAAGAACGCAACCTGCTGCGCCCCGTCGTTCCAGTTGTAGCCGACGCGCAGGCCGCCTTCGAGCAGGGACGGGCCCTCGAACTCGACCGAATCGTACAGGAAGAAGTTCACTTCGCTGCGGTAGGCCCAGTCGGTAAACACGAAGAACTCGCCGTCGCCGACCGGCATGCCCCAGCGCGCGGTCAGGTTCGCGACCCACTCCGGCGCCTGCGGCAGGCGGTTGCCGTCGATGCTGACGATCGCAGTCGTCCCGAATGGAACGGGCGGCGTGACCACCGGGTCCAGCACCGTGCAGGCGGCACAGGACTGAACCGCCAGCCCGGAGTCGTCGATCTCCGTGTCGTTGTAGCTTGCGCCAATGGTGACCAGCAGGTTGTCGGTCAGCAGCGCCTCGAAATCGAGCTCAAACCCCTGCCCGTCCACCTGGTCTGCGTTCAGGAGAGTGTTGAAATTCGCTGCGCCACCGACCGCGGTCAGCTGCTGATCATCCATCGTGTACATGTAGGCCGTGAATCCGATCCGGCCGCGACCCCCGAACAGGCTCGCCTTGACGCCGGCTTCGTACGACAGGATGGTCTCGGAGTCGGCCACCGAGATGGTGTTGCCGAACAGCAGGCGGCCCTGGATCGAAGGCGCGCGATAGCCGCGGGAAATGCGCGCGAAGAGGTTGGTGTCGTCGTTCAGCGCCCAGGTGCCGCTGATGTCGCCGGTGATCTCCTCGTCCGAAGGCGATGCGACGATCGGACCCAGGCGATCGAGCTCACCCAGGAATGCGAGCGGCGACTGGAAACGATTGGCGACGAATTCCTTCTCGTCGTCGGTGTAGCGCAGACCTCCGCGCAGCGTAAATCGGTCGGAGAACTCGTACTCGGCGGAACCGAACACGGCCCAGGACTGGTTCTGCTGGTCCTGCACCACGCGGCCGTTGCGGATGCCGCTTGCCAGCGTGTCGAAATTGAAGCTGTCGATCGTCAGGTCCTCGTCGAAGTAGTACACGCCGGCCTGCCAGTCGAACGCGCCCCATTCGCGCGACTCCCAGCGGAACTCCTGCGTCAACTGGCTGTGACCGCGTATGCCGTCGGCCGATTCCGCGGGGAATCTGGCGCCGGTCAGCGGCGGGCCAATGGCCGATCCGTCCGCCACGTTGAAGTCGAAGGTGTAAACCCGGCCGCCGTCGATGTCGCCGCGCGACAGCAAGCTCACCGACTCGTAGCCGGTGATCGAGTGCAAGGTGACACGCCCCAGGTCCCAGCGCATGCGCAGGCTCGCGCCATTGCTGTCGAGGTCCTGGTCGTTCGCGCCGTCGAGGAAGGCCGCGTCGGGATCGAAACCGCTGACCAGGTCGCTGGTGCCCGGCTGGATGATGTTGGCGCGGAACATGCGCGCGGTGCCGTCTAGGGATCGCGCATGCACGTTGACCAGGGCGCTGAACGAATCGCTCGGCTCGTACAGGAACTGGAGTCGTCCGGCCAACTCGTCGTAGCCTTCGAACGCGTTTCCCTCGTCCAGCACCGCGGCGCCGCCAGCGCCGATTTCGTAGTTGTCCACCCAGTCGCTGCGGTGCTGATAAAGGCCGGAGAACCGCCACGCCCAGGTCTCGCCCGTCGGCCCGCCGACGGCGCCCTCAACGTTCATGCTGTCGTCATCGCCGTAGCTCGCCTGGACGTAGCCGCCCAGTTCGCGCGATGGCCGTACCGAATTGAACTTCACGACGCCGGCCG
>JBQTKF010000121.1:0-27572 GCA_052386355.1 Gammaproteobacteria bacterium | reverse complement strand
AGGAGCATCGCGCGGTTGACGTCGGTGAGCACGGCGAGGCCTCCTGCGCCCACCTGGCGCGCGAGGCCGGCGCCGAGGTCGCAGGTGCCGGCGGCGACATCGAGCGCGCGCATGCCGTGGCGCAACCCGGTCTGCGACAGCGCGAAACGCTTCCAGAGCCGGTGCAGGCCGCCGGACATCAGGTCGTTCATCAGGTCGTACTTGCCGGCAACCGAATCGAACACGCCGCGCACGCGCGAAGCCTTCTCGCCGACGGGTACCTGCTCGTAGCCGAAGTCCACGGTGCCGGCGGGCGGAGTGGTGGAAGTGCCTGATTTCATGCGCATGTGCGGCAGGGCGATGCGCCGATTCTACAGTCTCAGGCGGGCGGCTTGCGCTGGTAGCCGAGTTTCTCGCAACGCTCGAGATAGCGCGCCCACTTGCGCTCGAACTCCGCGCCCAGCTCGCGCAGGTAATCCCAGCTGTAGAGCCCCGTGTCGTGCCCGTCGTCGAAGTGCAGGCGCACGGCATAGAGCCCGATCGGCTCGACCTGCACGACCCTGACGTTTTCCTTCATCAGCTCGAGCTTGCCCTCGCCGCCGCCGTGGCCGCGGATCTCGGCCGACGGCGAATGCACGCGCAGGTACTCGAACGGCAGTTCGTGGCGCGTGCCGTCGGGCCAGGCGACCTCGACGACGCGGCTGCTGGTCCTGACCTTGATCTCGGACGGGGCTTCCACGCCCACAGGCTACTACAGGATGTAGCGCGAGAGATCCTCGTCCTTCGCGAGCGCGGCGAGATGCCCGTCGACGAAGGCCGTGTCCACGACCACGGAGCTTCCGCTCCGGTCCGCAGCCTCGAACGAGGCCTGCTCGAGCAGGCGCTCCATGACCGTGTGCAGGCGCCGCGCGCCGATGTTCTCGGTGCGCTCGTTGACGGACCAGGCGATCTCCGCGATGCGGCGGATGCCGTCCTTCGTGAACCGCACCCTGACGCCCTCGGTCTCGAGCAGCGCCGCGTACTGCGCGCATAGCGAGGCGTCGGGCTCCGACAGGATGCGCTCGAAGTCGCCGACCGTGAGCGCATCGAGCTCGACGCGGATCGGCAGCCGGCCCTGGAGTTCGGGGATCAGGTCCGAGGGCTTCGCCATGTGGAAGGCGCCCGAGGCGATGAAGAGCACGTGGTCGGTCTTTACCATGCCGTACTTGGTGCTGACCGTGCAGCCCTCCACGAGCGGTAGCAGGTCGCGCTGCACGCCCTCGCGCGAGACGTCGGCGCCGGCCACGACGTCGCCGCGGCGGCAGATCTTGTCGATCTCGTCGATGAAGACGATGCCGTTCTGCTCGGCGCTGGAAAGCGCCCGCGTGCGCAGCTCCTCCTCGTTGACCATCCGTGCGGCTTCCTCGTCGGTCAGAACTTTCATCGCGTCACGGATGCGCATCTTGCGGGTACGCGTGCGGCCGCCGCCGAGTCCCTGGAACACCTGCTGGAGCTGCTGCGTCATCTCCTCCATGCCTGGCGGACCCATGATCTCCAGGTTGACCGGCAGCGCACGCGTCTCGACGTCGATCTCGCGCTCGTCGAGCCTGCCCTCGCGTAGCATCTTGCGGAACTTCTGGCGCGTCTCGTCCCCGTGGCTGTCGACAGGCACGCCGGGGCCGTGCGGCCGCGGCAGGAGCACATCGAGCACCCGCTCTTCGGCGGCGTCGGTGGCGCGCGGGCGGACCTTCCCCATTTCCTCCTCGCGCGTCTGCTTGACCGCGACGTCCACCAGCTCCTTGACGATCGAGTCCACCTCGCGGCCGACGTAGCCGACCTCGGTGAACTTGGTCGCCTCCACCTTGATGAAGGGCGCGCGCGCGAGCCTCGCAAGGCGGCGCGCGATCTCGGTCTTGCCGACGCCGGTCGGGCCGATCATCTGGATGTTCTTGGGCGTGATCTCCTGGCGCAGCGGCTCGGCAACCTGCATGCGGCGCCAGCGGTTCCGCAGCGCAATCGCCACCGAGCGCTTGGCGGCCGCCTGGCCGACGATGTGCTTGTCCAGTTCCTGGACGATCTCGCGGGGGGTCATCGTTTCCATGATTAGCCCGCGGTCAGTTCGTCGATGACGACGTTCCGGTTGGTATAGATGCAGATGTCCGCGGCGATCGCGAGCGAGCGCTCGACGACTTCGCGGGAGGAGAGGCTGGTGTTGGCGATGAGCGCCCGTGCGGCCGCGAGCGCGAAGGGGCCGCCGGATCCGATCGCCATGACGGACTCCTCGGGCTCGATCACGTCGCCGTTGCCCGAGACGATGAAGGAGGACTGCGCGTCGGCGACGCAGAGGAGCGCCTCGAGCCTGCGCAGCGCGCGGTCCGCGCGCCAGTCCTTGGCGAGTTCGATCGCGGCGCGCGTGAGATTTCCGTACTTCTCGAGCTTGCCTTCGAAGCGCTCGAACAGCGTGAAGGCATCCGCCGTGCCGCCGGCGAAGCCCGCGAGCACGCGGTCGCCATAGAGCCGGCGCACCTTTTTCGCGTTGCCCTTGACGACCGTGTTGCCGAGCGTGACCTGGCCGTCGCCACCCATCGCGACGCTCTTTCCGCGCCGGACGCTGAGGATCGTCGTGCCATGAGGATCGAAAACGGGATTCGTCATGTCAGCTACTTGCGCCGCCTGGCGCGCGGATGGGATTCGTCGTAAATGCGGGCCAGGTGCTGGAAATCAAGGTGCGTGTACACCTGCGTGGTACTGATGTCGGCGTGGCCGAGAAGTTCCTGCACGCCGCGCAGGTCGCGGCTGGACTCGAGCAGGTGCGTGGCGAAGGAGTGCCGGAACAGATGCGGATGCACGGGCACGTTCAGGTCGCTGCCGGCGGCCCAGCGCCCGATCCGGCGCTGGATGGCGCGCGCGCCGAGTCGGCGGCCGCTTGTGCCGACGAAAAGCGCGGTCGCGCCGCCCTTCACGAGTCCCGCGCGGTCCGCGAGCCAGCTGCGCAACGCAGCCGCCGCCTGTTTTCCGACCGGAAGGATCCGCGTCTTGGCACCCTGGCCGGTCACGCGCACGGTGCGGTCGGCGAGGTCGAGGTCGGTGACGTCGAGTCCCGCGAGTTCCGCGAGCCGCAGGCCGGAGGAATAGAGCAATTCCATGATCGCGAGATCCCGGCGGGCGAGCGCGTCCGGTGCGCGCCGCTCGAGCAGACTCGCGACCTGGTCCACGTCGAGCGTCTTGGGCAGGCGCTTCGGCGCCTTGGGCGCGCGGATGTCGGCGGCAGGGTTCGCGTCGATCACGTCCTCGCGGATCAGGTAGTTGAAGAAGCCGCGCAGCGCCGAGAGCCGCCGCTGCACGCTCCTCGGCCCAAGTCCGTCCCGGTGCTCGTGCGCGGCGAAGGTGCGGACGTGGAAGGTGTCGAGCTTCTTCCAGCCGGGAATGCCCTCGCGCTCGCAATACGCGACGAGCGCCTCGAGGTCGCGGCGGTAGTTCGATTCCGTGTGGGGCGAGAGGCGGCGTTCGGTCCGCAGGTGGCCCAGGTAGCGGCCGATCCAGGCGACGGCGGCCGCCTGCATCAGTCCCCGGAAAGAGCGGCCGCGATGAGTTCCCCGATGTGCCCGAGGAAGTCCGTGCTCATCGTCGGGTTGAAGCGATGCGCGTCCGGCGAGCCGCAGGCGAGGAGTCCCAGGCTTCCCTTGGCGCCGAGCGGGACGAGCGCGACCGAACCCACTTCCGAGGCGTCGTTGCCGAACAGGAAATCGCGCTGGGTGTCGCGCAACTGCCCGCAGCGCGGCTTGCCGGAGTTGAAGAGCGTCTCGAAACTCCTGAGTTCCGGGCTGTCGGACGCGACCACGCGCAGGAAGCGGCTCTCGGCGACGCCCGCGGGCGCGGCGAGCGGTGTGAGCACGAGCACCGACTGGCCGGCGTCGAAATTCTCCCGCAGCGCCGACTCGATCGTCGCGACCACGGAGGCCCTGCCGCGCGCGGCGATCAATCGGCGCGCGAGATCCAGCACGCGTCCGCCGAGGGCATCGTTCTCGCGCGCGACGTCCACGAATTCCCTGACCTTGGACTCGAGCTGGCCGTTGCGTTCGCGCAGCACCTCGGCCTGGCGTTCGAGCAGCGACACGGTATTGCTGCCGCGCGCATCCGGCAGGCGGATTTTCGCGAGCAGCTGCGCGTGACGGTCGAAGAATTCGGGCGTGGCGGCCAGGTAGGAGGCGACTGCTGCCTCGTCCACCTCGGCGATCTCGACGCCGCGAACAGGACGTGTCGTCATAGGGTGACCTCTCCCTCGAAGGCCCGCTCGGCCGGTCCGGTCATCCAGATCGGCTCGCCGGGTCCTCTCCATTGTATGTCGAGACGCCCGCCGGGAAGGTCCACGCGGACATTCTCGTCCAGCAGGCCATGCCGGCGGCCGACGGCGACCGCGGCGCAGGCGCCCGTGCCGCAGGCGCGGGTCTCGCCGGTGCCGCGCTCGTGCACGCGCAGGCGGATGTGCCCGCGGTCCACGACTTCCATGAATCCGACGTTGGTGCGCTTCGGGAAGCGCGCGTGGTTTTCGATCGCGGGGCCGAGCCGCGCGACCGGCGCGTCCGCGACGGACGGCACCCGGATCACGGCGTGCGGATTGCCGACGGACACGGCGCCGATCTCGACCTCGCTCGCGCCCACCGACAGCGGGTAGACATAGGCTTCGCCGCTCGCCTCGAAAGGCAGGGCCGAGGGCTTGAAATCCGGCACGCCCATCGTCACCGAGACCTGGCCGTCGCCCACCCGCGCCTGCACCAGGCCGCCGGGGCTGTCGAGCACGAGTTCGCCGGACTTCGCGACGCCGCGATCCTTCAGGATGCGGGCGATGCAACGCGCGCCGTTGCCGCATTGCTCCACCTCGCGGCCGTCGGCGTTGAAGATCCGGTAGTACACGGCGGTGCCCTGCCGCTTCGGCGGCTCGAGCATCAGCGCCTGGTCGAAGCCGATGCCGGTGAATCGGTCGGCGAGGCGGCGGAAAGTTTCGGCGGCGGGGGCGCCGGCAGCCGGGGCGTCGAAAATGATGAAGTCGTTGCCGAGTCCATGCATCTTCGTGAAGTGCATCGGCGGATTCTAGCCTGAAAACAAGGCATTGAGGGGCCGGGCGGCGCGCCCGGTAAAATGCGCCGTGGCCATTCGTTCACCCCGCATCGGTTTCGTCAGCCTGGGCTGTCCCAAGGCGCTGGTGGATTCCGAGAGGATCCTGACGCAGCTGCGCGCCGAAGGCTACGAGGTGGCGCCGGACTATGGCGCCGCCGACCTCGTGGTGGTCAACACCTGCGGCTTCATCGACGACGCCGTGCACGAGTCGCTCGACGCGATCGGCGAGGCGCTGGCGCAGAACGGGCGCGTGATCGTGACCGGCTGCCTGGGCGCCAGGCCCGAGAAAATCATCGAGCGGCACCCGTCGGTGCTCAAGGTGACGGGTCCGCATGCCTACGAGGAGGTCGTGGGCGCGGTGCACGAGCACCTGCCTCCGAAACACGATCCCTTCATGGATCTGGTGCCGCCGCAGGGCATCCGCCTGACGCCGCGGCACTACGCCTACCTCAAGATCTCCGAGGGCTGCAACCACCGTTGCCGCTTCTGCATCATCCCCTCGATGCGCGGCGACCTCGTGAGTCGCCCGATCAGCAGCGTCCTCAATGAGGCGATCCGCCTGAAGAACGCCGGCGTGCGCGAACTGCTCGTGATCTCGCAGGACACGAGCGCCTACGGCGCCGACCTGAAGTTCCGCCCCGAGCCCTGGGGCAGCCGCGAGATCCGTTCACGGTTCCTCGACCTCGCGCGCGAACTCGGTGAGCTCGGGCCCTGGGTGCGGCTGCACTATGTCTATCCCTACCCGCACGTTGACGAGGTGATCGCGCTGATGGCGGAGGGCAAGGTATTGCCGTACCTCGACATCCCGTTCCAGCACGGCAGTCCGAGGATCCTCAAGCTGATGCGCCGCCCTGCGCACGCCGAGAACACGCTCGCGCGCATCCGCCGCTGGCGCGAAGCGCTCCCGGACCTCACGATCAGGAGCACCTTCATCGTCGGCTTCCCGGGCGAGACCGAGGAGGATTTCAGGATCCTGCTCGAATGGCTCGAGAAAGCGCAGCTCGACCGTGTCGGCTGCTTCCGCTACTCGCCGGTCGAGGGCGCGTCGGCGAATGAACTGCCGGACCCGGTGCCGGAGCCTGTCAAGGAGGAGCGCTGGCACCGTTTCATGCAGTTGCAGCAGAAGATCAGCGCGACGCGCCTCGCGCGCAGGGTCGGAAAAACCCTGCGCGTGCTGGTGGACGCGATCGAGGGCGATGCGGCGGTCGCGAGGAGCGAATCCGACGCGCCCGAGATCGACGGCCAGGTCTGGATCCGCGGCCGCGGCGTGGCGAAACTGCCGGTCGGCGAGTTCACGCGCGTCGTCGTGACCGGATCGTCGGAATACGACCTCGAGGCGAGGCTCGCATGAGCGCCCTGCCACTTCAGCTTCGGGCGCTTTGCGGCGACATCACCACGCTCGCCGTGGATGCAATCGTGAATGCCGCCAATTCCTCGCTGCTGGGCGGCGGCGGCGTGGACGGCGCGATTCATCGCGCCGCGGGGCCGGAGCTGCTCGAAGAGTGCCGCCGGCTCGGCGGCTGCCAGGCCGGCGAGGCGAAGATCACGAATGGCTATCGCCTTCCGGCGCGATTCGTCATCCACGCGGTGGGACCGGTCTGGCGCGGTGGGGACGCCGGCGAGCCAGCGCTGCTCGCCGCCTGTTACCGGCGTTCGCTGGAACTCGCCGCGGACTGCCGCGTCGCGAGCCTCGCGTTTCCGTCCATCAGCACCGGCGTCTATGGCTACCCGAAGGACGCCGCCGCGCGCATCGCGCTCAACGCGGTGCGCGGGACCGAGCTCGGCATCGCGACGCTGCGCGAGGTGATCTTCTGCTGTTTTTCGGATGAGGACCTCGCCCTGTACCAGGCGCTGCTCGACGCATGATCGACGGGAAGCAGCTGCCGACGATCGACGCGCCGCGCGTGCGATTACGCTGGATGACGGAAAACGACGTGGATGCGGTCTTCGCGATCTTCTCCGATCCGGTGATGATGCGCTTCTGGGCCACGCCGCCGATGAAGGAGCGCGCGGAAGCCGAGAAGTACCTGCGGAACATCCATGAGGGCTTCGCCGGCAAGACGCTGTTCCAGTGGGGCATCGAGCGCAAGGAGGACGAACGCATCATCGGCAGCACGACGCTTTTCAAGCTGGATTCGCTGAATGGCCGCTGCGAGATCGGCTACGGCCTCGCCAGCGCGTGGTGGAAAATGGGCTACATGGGCGAGGCATTGCCGGCGGTCATCCAGTTCGCGTTCGACCGGTTGAAGATGCGCCGCATCGAGGCCGACGTGGACCCGCGGAATGACAATTCGCTTCGCACGCTCGGCCGCCTCGGCTTCCAGCGCGAGGGACTGCTGCGCGAGCGCTGGAACGTCGGCGGCGAAATCCAGGACACCGTGATCCTCGGCCTGCTGGCGCGGGAATGGAGGGGCCGGGGCCGATGAGTGGCGTCGAGATCGTGCCGTTCCGTCCCGCACTTGCGGCGGAGTTCCGGCGGCTCAACCTCGACTGGATCCAGCGCCTGTTCAGGGTCGAGGCGCCGGACCTCAAGGTGCTGGATAACCCTGAGTCCGCGATCGTCGCGAAGGGCGGGATGATCTTCTTCGCGCTGGAGCACGGCGTGGCCGTCGGCACCGTTGCGATGATCCGCGTGGACGACAAGCGCTACGAACTCGCGAAGATGGCGGTAGCGGCGACGCACCAGCGCCGCGGCATCGGCGAGATGCTGGGCGCGGCCGGTATCGCGTGGGTGCGCGGCACCGGCGCGACGAGCGTCTTCCTCGAGACCAACAGCAGACTCGGCAATGCGATCAGACTTTACGAGCGGCTTGGATTCCTTCACGCGGTCGATCCGCATCCCTCGGACTACGCTCGGGCCGACGTCTACATGGAGTTGCCAATCGAAGGCAGCAGGAGTTAATTAGCCGTCATGCACAAGAGCCGACTCGCCGGTTTCATCATTGACTGCCGCACCGACGACCTGAAGGAGGCCGCGAGCTTCTGGTCGAAGGCGCTCGGCATGGAACTGCGCGGCCTCGCAGGCGAGGAGGGCCAGAATTACATCCGCCTCGTCGAGCCGGAGGGGAGGTTCCACCTCGAGGTGCAGTCGGTGGATCACGAGAGCCGGGTGCATCTCGACATCGAGACGGACGACATCGAGGCCGAGGCGAAGCGCCTCGAACTGCTGGGCGCGAAACGCATCGCGAAGGTGCAGACCTGGATTGTCATGCAGGCGCCGACCGGCCAGAAGTTCTGCGTCGTGCGTCCGCAGTCGAAGGCATTCCAGCAGCGCGCGAACCGCTGGGACTGACCATGGCCGAGAACAAGACGAAACCACGCAAGGCGAGCGTCGAAGGCTTCATCGCGAAGATCAAGGATGCCGAGCGGCGCAAGGACTGCGGGACGCTCGTCAGGATGATGAAGAAGGCGACCGGCGAGAAGCCCGTGATGTGGGCCACGATGGTCGGTTTCGGGAACTATCACTACAAGTATGAAAGCGGCCACGAGGGCGATTGCTTCCTGATGGGCTTCGCCCCCCGCAAGCCTGACCTCGTGCTCTACATCATGGACTGGAAGCACGAGAGCACGGCGGTCCTCGCGAAACTCGGCAAGCACAAGCTCGGACGGAGCTGCCTGTACATCCGCCGGCTGGCGGACGTCGACCTCAAGCTGCTCGAAAAGCTGATCGCCGCGTCCGCGCGCAAGTCGCGCAGGCTTCCAGGCATGTCGTGTTCGTAAAAGTCTGTTGCATCGCCGATCTCGAGGAAGCCAGGCTCGCGGTTTCGGCCGGAGCGTCCGCGATCGGCCTCGTCTCGGCCATGCCGAGCGGTCCGGGTCCGATCCCGGACGAGCGGATCGCCGAGATCGCGGCCGGAACCGTGCCGCCGACCGAAACCTTCCTGCTGACGGCGCGGACAGAGGCCGAGGCGATCGCAGAACAGCATCGCCGCTGCGGCACCACGGCCTTGCAGCTCGTGGATCACGTGGCCGAGCCCGAGCTGATCCGCCTGCGCCGGCTCGTGCCGGGCGTGCGCCTGGTGCAGGTGATCCACGTGCAGGGCCCGCACTCGGTCGAGGAGGCGCGCGCGGCGGCGCCCCTCGTGGACACGATCCTGCTCGATTCCGGCAATCCGGGCCTCGCGGTCAAGGAACTGGGCGGCACCGGCCGCGTGCACGACTGGGCGCACAGCCGGCGCATCTGCGAGAGCGTGGCCGTGCCGGTGCTGCTTGCCGGCGGATTGCATCCCGGCAATGCGCGCGCCGCGCTCGAGGAGGTGCGCCCATCGGGACTCGACGTGTGCAGCGGCCTGCGCACCGGCGGCCGGCTGGACGCGCGCAAGCTTCAGGCATTCTTCCAAGCCATTCACTGAACACTGCGGAGCACCCACATGATCGGTTATGTCTGTCTCGGCACCAACGACATCGGACGTGCCACGAAGTACTACGACGCCCTGCTCGGCGGGCTCGGCGCGAAGCGCTTCATGGACTTCGAGACCTTCAAGGTCTGGGGCACCGGCAAGGGATCGGCCGGACTCGCAATCACGAAGCCCTATGACGGCCAGCAGGCGACCGTCGGCAATGGCGTGATGGTCGCGATCAACGTCGGCACGCCGGCGAAGGTGGACGAGATGTACCAGCAGGCGATGGCGCTCGGCAGCAAGGACGAGGGCCCGGCCGGCCCGCGCGGCGACGGCTTCTACGCCGGCTATTTTCGCGACCTCGACGGCAACAAGCTCAATTTCTTCTGCATGACATGAACGCAGCCCCATTCTCGATTTCGTCCACGGCGAACTGGGCGGACGTGGATGTCAACGGCCACATGGCTAATTACGCGTATCTCTACAAGTGCGTGGATGCGCGCATGAGCTACTTCCAGCAGTGCGGATTCTCGGCCGCCAACTTCGTAAAGCGCCGCATCGGGCCGGTGGTGCAGCGCGACGTCATCGAGTACTTTCGCGAGTTCGGCTTGATGGAACCGCTGACGGTCACGCTGGCGCTCGGCGGAATGTCGGCGGACGGTTCGCGCTTCCGGTTGGTCAACGAGATCCTCAAAGCCGACGGCGAGCGCGCGGCGCGCATCGTGAGCGAAGGCGGCTGGCTGGACCTCGGCGCACGCAAGCTGATGATTCCCCCGCCGGACCTGATGGCCGCCATGAGCGCGATGTCGCGCACCGCGGACTACGAGTCGCTCCCGTCGAGCATGAAATCATGAGCATGTACCGCGCGTCCTGTCATTGCGGCGCGGTCGGTTACGAGTTCCGGACAGAGCTGCTGCCCGCCGCCTGGTCCATCCGCGCCTGCCAATGCTCGTTCTGCCTCAAGCACGCGGGCGTGTACACCTCGGACCCGCGCGGTTCGGTTCGCTTCATGCACGAGGATCCGCGGCTGCTCTCACGCTACCGTTTCGGGCACAAGACCGCGGACTTCGTGTTTTGCGGCCGCTGCGGCGGCTACCTCGGCGCCATCACGGAGGAGGACGGCAGGACAATTGCCGTCCTCAACATCCACGCGATGGATCCGATGCCGGAGGGGCTGGCCCAGGCGCAGCCGATGTCCTACGAGGGCGAGACGAGCGGCGACCGCAATTCGCGCCGCAGCCAGCGCTGGACGCCGGTGATCCGCTAGCGCTGCCTGACGTAATCGCCCGGGGCGTCAGCAATCGCCGCGTAACCGGCCGCAGGTGCGCCCATCGCAGGTGGTGCCACGCGTTGCGCCGTGGAATGCGACCTGAGCCATTCTGCCCAGCTCGGCCACCAGGAACCGGGCAGCGGAGCGGTGGACTCGAACCATTCGTCGGCTGACAGGCGCGGCTCGCCCGCGCGGCGCGTGCGCACGCGGTGGCGGCGTTTCTGGTGTACCGGGCCGCTCACGATGCCGGCATTGTGGCCGCCGCTGGTCAGCAGGAAAGTGAACTCCGGCGAACCCGTCAGCCCGTCCGCCTTATAGACGGATTTCCACGGCGCGACGTGGTCGGTTTCGGTGCCGACCACGAACATCGGCACCTTGATGTCGGTGAGGTGCACCTCCTCGCCCTCGACCTTGAAGCGGCCGGCGGCGAGGTCGTTCTGGAGGTAGAGGCCCAGCAGGTACTCGGTGTGCATCTTCCAGGGCATGCGCGTGCCGTCGGCGTTCCAGGCCATGAGGTCGATGGGCTTGTCGCGCTCGCCCTTGAGGTAGGACTTCACGGCAGGCTGCCACAGCAGGTCGTGTGCGCGCAGCATCGCGAAGGCCGCGCCCATCTGCTTCGAATCGAGCACGCCCTCCTTGAACATGAGCGCCTCGAGCATTTCGACCTGCGCCGGGCTGATGTAGAGGGCGAGTTCCCCGGGTTCGCTGAAGTCGGTCTGCGCGGCGAACAGCGCGATGTCCCGGATGCGCGTGTCGCCCCACGCGGAGAGCGCGGAAGCGGCGATCGTGAGCAGCGTGCCGCCGATGCAGTAGCCGACCGCGTGGATGCCGCGGTCCGGGACGATGGTCGATACCGCATCGAGCGCCGCGTATACGCCCTTCCTGACGTAGTCGTCCATGCCGAGTTCGCGGTCCGCGGCGGTCGGGTTCTTCCACGACATCATGAACACCGTGAAGCCCTGATCCACCAGCCAGGCGACCAGTGAGTTCTTCGGCGACAGGTCGAGGATGTAGTACTTCATGATCCAGGCCGGCACGATCAGCACCGGTTCCGGGTGCACCTCGAGCGTCGTCGGCGCGTACTGGATCAGTTCGATCAGTTCGTTGCGGAACACGACCTGGCCCTCGGTGACGGCTACTTTCTCGCCGACGCGGAATTCGTCCGCGCCCGGGGGCTCGCCGCCGTTCTGCATGCGCTCCAGGTCCTCGAGGAAATTCTTGGAGCCGCGCGCGAGGTTCTGGCCCCGTTCCTCGACGGTCTGCTGGATCACCTCGGGGTTGGTCAGCGGGTTATTGGCAGGCGAGAGCGCTTCCGCCGCCTGCTTCGCAGCGAACTCTACGAGCCCGGCATTGCGCGGCTCGACGCCTTCGACGGCGCGCGCGGACTGCTCGAGCAGCGACATGCCGTTCCTGAAGGCCTGCGCCCAGACGTTGAAGGGATACTGCTGCCAGGCGGGATTCGAGAAGCGGCGATCGCCGGTCTCGGCGGGCGCGAGCGGCTTGCCCTGGGCGGCCTGGAGGTTGAAGCGCCAGAGGTCCATCGCCTGCTTCAGCGCGTTCTGCTGAAGCTCGAGCTGCTTGTCAGGCGATTTCGAGAGGTTCAGCCACCAGTCCCAGAACGCGGTGCCGTAATCCTGCGTGGCGAGGCCCCCGGTCGCCTTCGCGAGCATCGCGCGGAACTCGCGCTCGACGTTGTCCAGCTTGCCATCTTCTTCGGCCATTCGCCCGCTTTCCCCTGCCACAGCTGCCAGCGCGATTATCCCGTCTCGCACCGCAACAGGAAAGTCGCGCGCACAGGCGAAGGATTCGGGCCTGCCGGGCGTCCCAGTTTCTGGGGCAATAGTCAGTGAAGGAGTCCAACCCATGAAATTCCGACCCGCAATCGGTCGATTCGCGCCGCTCGCGCTTGGCGCCGCTGCCGTCGCCCTTGCTGCCGACGCCGGCGGCCAGAACGGGGGCGAACCCGAGGAGATCGAATTCAGCGAGGCACGCCTGTTCTTCGAGCTGAACGACACCGACGGGGACCTCGGTATTCACGGTTTCTGGGACGGCAGACCCTGGAAACGCATCGAGATGGAGGGCCCGCACGAACGCGAGATGCTCAATATCTGGGTGCGCGGCAAGCTGCGGCAGCAGGGCCTGACGGAGATGTTCTTCGAAAGTGCCGAGCCCGACTTCGACGAACTGTCGCCCGAGCGCTTTTTCCGCCGCTTTCCGGAAGGCACTTACGAGATCGAGGGGGCGACGCTCGATGGCCGGGAGCTCGAGGCCGAGATCGAGCTTTCGCACACGCTCGCCGCACCGCCGGGCAACGTTATGGTGAATGGCGTGCCGGCCGCCGAGAATTGCGACGCCGAACTGCCAGTCGTGAGCGAGCCCGTCACGATCAGCTGGGATGCCGTGACCCAGTCGCACCCCGAGCTCGGCAATACCGGAGTGCCAGTGGTCGTGGACCTCTACCAGCTGGTCGGCGAGTTCGAGGCCGATGGCCGCGAGATGGTGCTTCAGGTCGACCTGCCGCCCGGCGTGACCTCCTTCGAGTTCCCGGAGGATTTCACGGGCCTGGCCGGGGACGAGCTCAAGTTCGAAATCATCGTGCGGCTCGACAACAACAACCAGACGGCGTTCGAGAGCTGCGTCGAGATCGACTGATGCGCAGCGGCGGAAGGCTTGTCTTTCCGATCATGTTGGCACTCGTGTCGGGGTGCGTCCCGGCGGAAGCACCCCGGCCGGCGGCGGCTGCGTCACCTGCATCGCAGAGCGGAGTCCGCCCGACAGCCATTGCCGCGCCGGCGGACGAACCCGAGCGCTCGCCTCCGGAACTTGCGCTGCTCGCAGAACGCGGCGCGAGTGCAGAGATACGGGCGGATGCGATGTATGCAATGGCCGATCTCGGCACGCAGCCGGATCCCGGTATCGTGGGCGGCGCGCTCAGGGACCGCGATCCAGAAGTGCGGCGGGCGGCCATCGTCGCGCTGACCGCTTTCGAGGGCGAGGTCCCGGTGAGCCTGCTTGCGCTGGCGCTCAACGACAACGACGTGCGCGTGCGCCGTGACGCCACCGAAGCGCTGGGCGAGGTCGGCGGGCCGGCCGCCCGCCGGGCGCTGCAGCAGGCGCTCTACGATCCGGACCCGGGCGTGCGGGAGATCGCCGCGGAAATGCTCGAGGAGACCGCGGCGGAGCGCTGACTCAGGCGATCGCGTCGCGCAATGCCACCGAGTCGTCCGCCAGGCGCGCGGGGTCCAGTCGCACTCGCTCGCCGATCAGCTTGCGCGCCGCCATGAAGTCTTTGGCATGATTCACGGCGTCGAGCGCGATCAGCTCGCCGCCCTTCAGGTAGCAGCAGCTGAACGAGCGTGCCAACGGATCGCCGCGCAGCACGGCGCGGTCGTAACCCTGGCTCAGCCCGACGATCTGGAGCTTCAACTCGAACTGGTCCGACCAGAACCACGGCGTCTTGTCGTGCACCGTCGCGCGGCCGCAGGCGTTCGCGGCGGCCGTCTTCGCCTGTTCGAAGGCGTTGTCCACGGATTCCAGCCGCACGCGCCGGGCGTAGCGCAGGCTCGGGAACGAGCAGCAGTCGCCGGCCGCGAAAATCTCGGGGTCGCTGGTGCGGCAATGCTCGTCCACGGCGATGCCGTCCTCGCAGGCAAGACCGGCAGCCTCGGCGAGTTCCGTGTTCGGCACGAGCCCGATGCCCACGATGACGGTCTCGGCGGGCGTGCGCGAACCATCTGCACAGGCGACGGCGGTGACACGACCGTTGCCTTCGAAGGCCGCGACGCGCCTGCCGGTCAGGATCTCGACGCCGTGGCCGCGGTGCTCCGTTTCGTAGAAGCGACTGACCTCCGGCGCGACCACGCGATTCATGACGCGATCGAGCGTCTCGATCACGCTCACCTTCATGCCGAGTTTGCAAAGCGTCGCCGCGCATTCGAGGCCGATGTAGCCTGCGCCCACGATCGCGATGCGCCGTCCCGGCGCGAGTTCAGCGCGGATCGCATGGACGTCGGCGATCGTGCGCAGCACGTGCACGCCCGCGAGCTCCGCCCCCGGCACCGGCAACGGTCGAGCATGGCCGCCGACTGCGAGCACGAGCTTGTCATAGCCGAGCGTTGCGCCGTCCGCGAGCGTGAGGCGGCGGGCGCTGCGGTCGATCGCAGTCACCGGCTTTCCGAGCACGACCTCGCAATGGATGCTTTCGTAGAAGCTCGCGGGCCGGATCGGCAGGCGTTCGGCCTCGAGCTCGCCGCCGAGGAATTTCTTGGAGAGCGGCGGGCGCTGATAGGGCAATGCCGGCTCGCCGGCCACGAGCACGAGCTTCGCGCCGGGATTCTCGCGCCGCAGGCTGTCCGCGACCTGCGCGCCGGCATGGCCGCCCCCGACGACGACGAATGTCTCCTGCATGTCGCGGTCACCCCCGTGCTGGGCCGCACTCTATACTGATACGCCGCGGCGCGGCAGGGAGTGGGGGATGACGGAAGCGACCGGCCGCACGACCGTGCAGAACATCGGGCTGGCGCTCGGTATCGTCGTCTTCGTCGCGGTCAGTCTCATGGACCCGCCCGCGGGCCTTTCCGTGCCGTCCTGGATCGTCGCGGGCACCATGATCCTGATGGCGATCTGGTGGGCGACCGAGGCGCTGCCGTTCGCGGCGACGGCGCTCGCGCCGCTCGCGATCCTGCCGCCCCTTGGCGCCGCCACCGCTTCCGACCTCGCCGCCGGCTACGGCAATACGACGCTGTATCTCATTCTCGGCGGCTTCCTGCTCGCGCTCGCGATGGAGCGCTGCAACCTGCACCGGCGCATCGCCTACGCGATCGTGTCCTGGGCGGGCGGCCACCCGCAGGGCCTGGTGCTCGGCATGATGTGCGCGACCGGTTTCGTCAGCATGTGGACCCAGAACACCTCGACGACGCTCATGATGCTGCCGGTCGCGATGTCGGTCGCGGCCATCGTCTCGCCGGAGCCGGAGGCCGGCGATGCGAACGCCCGCAACTTCGGCCGCGCGATCGTGCTGTGTGTCGCCTACGCCGCGACCATCGGCGGACTCGGCACGCTCGTCGGCACGGCGACCAATGCGCTGGTCGTCGGATTCATGCAGCAGAACTACGGCGAGACCATCAGCTTCGCGCGGTGGCTCGCCTTCGGGATCCCGACGGTGCTGCTGCTGATGCCGATCGCCTGGCTGGTGCTGGTCAAGATCGCCTTCCCGTTCACGCTCGGCTCGCAGGCGACCGCCCGCGACCGGATCCTCGAGGCGCGCCGCGCACTCGGGCCGATGAGCAAGGCCGAGCGGCGCGTGACCGTCGTGTTCGTCATGACGGCGCTCTGCTGGATCACGGGGCCGTTGCTGCGGAAGCTCCCGGGCCTCGCCGAGTTCAATGACACGACCATCGCGCTGCTTGCCGGCCTCACGCTCTTCGTCGTGCCATCGGGGGTGAAGGAGGGCGGGGCGCTCATCGCGGGCAGCGACCTGCGAAAGCTGCCGTGGGAGGTGCTGCTCCTGTTCGGCGGCGGCCTCGCGCTGGCGGAGGCGATCCAGGGCAGCGGGCTCTCGGTGTTTCTCGGGCAGGTGCTCGGACAGATCGGCGCCTGGCCGCTGGTGGCGCTGGTCGCCGCGATGGCGACGCTGCTCGTGTTCTGGACCGAGTTCAATTCGAATGTCGCGACGGCCGCGACCTTCATGCCGATCCTGGCCGCGATCGCGGCGGCCTCCGATTATCCGGTCCTGATGCTGGTGGCGCCCGCGGCAATGGCGGCCTCCTGCGGCTTCATGCTGCCTGTCGGCACTCCGCCGAACGCGATCGTGTTCGGGACCGGGCGGCTTTCGATGCAGGACATGATCCGTGCCGGGTGGCGCGTGAACCTTGCGTCGATTGTGATCGTGACCGCGGTGACGACGGTGGTGTTGCCGCTGATCGCCTGATCAGCCGTCCACCACCAAGCCGTATTTCTCGCGCGCGGCCGCGGGTTCGATGCGCGACAGCCGCGGCGGGCCGCCGCCGTGCAGTTCCGGCTGCGGCCAGGTGCGTTCCCAGAGTCGACCGGTTTCGGGGTCGCGATAAAGCTCGTCCCAGCGGCCACTGTCGGCACCGAGCGGCACCAGATACTGGCTCACGAGCCAGCCGATGCGCTCGCAGATGGCGTCGGCCTTGAGCTTGCGGGAACCGCCGACCCATTGACCGACGAGCTCGGTCTCGTGCTCCGCGGGTTTCCCGGGCGGGTTCACTTGAGCTTCGTCTTCTTCAGGATCCGGCCGCTCGCGAGCTCGAGTTCGCAGCGGTAGGCGGAGAAGGACAGCGCGACAAGCGGCTCGTGGCTTTCGACACGGTAATAATGATCCTCCAGCTCCGGCTGTTCCGCTTCCCAGAGCAGCTCGCCCGCGGGCGAGTAGGCGCGCAGGTTGTGCACGGGCTTGCGCGCCCGGCGGCGCTGCGCGCCGTAGGTCGGGTCATCCAGATAGGCTTTGGGATCCAGCAGCACGACCGCGCGATCGCCGGAGCAGAAGGCGTCGCGGACCATGAATTCCATGCGCAGCGAACGGCCGTCGATGCGGACGGTGTCGCCGTCGTGAGTAACGACCACGCGCACGTCAGCCGCCTTGCGTCGCGACGGCGTGTTTCATGCCATCAGCGGAAGTGCTTCGACAGCAGCTCGTACATGTGATTGCACGCGTCTTCCTCCCAGTCGAAACGCGCCAGTTCGCGCCGCATTCCGCGCTCAAGATGTTCGATCTTCCACTGACCGTTGACCTGCTCGAGGATCAGCCCTTCGCAGGGTGGCAGCGGGCCACCAATGCCGCATGCATCGGTGTTGAAGTTCTCGGCCACCAGCCTCGCCTTGAGTTCGGATCGGTCCATTGCTGGAATCAAACTGATGCGACGTCCGAACGTGTTTCCAGTGACGTCCCGTCCGAAACTCGCCTAGCTGGCCGAGTCGCGGCGGCTCTTCGCTGCGGCAATCATGCGTTCGCGCGCCTGTCGACGGAGCTCCCCGAGCGTTGCCAGGGTCCGTTCGAAGTGCTCTGCCGCCAAGCCCGATTCCCGGTCCCCGAAATACTTGTCGACCATTGCGGCGGCTTCGATCGGAGAGAGCAGACCGTCGGCCGGTGCCGTGGGCACACCCGCCGCGCGAATGACGCGCTCCAGAGGAAACCAGTTATCGGGTGCCAGGCCGCACTAACTTCGCGAAGAAAATCAGACATCAGGCATCCCGGCGCTCAAGGCCACAGAGTCATTCGCCAGCTGCCATCGACGAATTGCATACCTCGATTGAGATAATATCCTCTTTGCCAATGCGAGGGCGTTGCCTTGGGATGTCTGCTCATTCAGGCGGCGAACACCTGTGGCGAGTCATTGATGATATCGGTTCCATGCATTCTCAATAGATCTGCGTCCTTGGAGAGTCTCGTCCGAAATATCTCCTGGAAGGACGTCGCCGAATGTCCTTTGTCGTGTGGACCAAAACTGCGCACCCCACGTCTGACTAACAGTGGATAAAGACTTTCGCGCACACGATTTCCAGCGCTGTCAGAAGAGTAATCGACCGACCTCGCACCATTTACGACTCGCGCAATCTTCACTTCGACCCAGGCCTCGATCTCGTCGAAAACACATTCGACAGCTACGTTCTTGCCCAGGAAGCTGACGACAGCAGAATGGGTCTTTGGGTCGACCTCGAGAATGGCGGACTGGAAGCCATGATCTGTAACGAGGAATCCAAACGCTGCGTTGCACGCGTCATGAAATTGATTCGCGATCTCGACGTTCATGGCGATTAGGGGCCCCCCACCAAGTCTCCCCAATGCTTACCAGCCCGCTGCCAAACTGTTTGCAAGCTCTGATAGCCCCTTGTGGCCCTGCGTTCCATATTGTAGTAGATACTGTCTAGCCGTCGGTCGTTCATCAATCGCGTGAGCCGCCTTTCGAAATCTGGTCCGATGTCGATGATCTTCCGGCCGGCGTCTCGTGCTGCCTCGATCCAGGCTTGATTTGCAGCCATGCCTCGCCCTGCAAAAAAGTCTCCACCAATGCGTGACGCGTAGGCTGCGACCCGCGCCATGTTTTCGCCGATAACAATCGGCGCGGCGTTGTCAGTCACAGCGGCTGCAGCCAGTCCGGAACCAGTCCTGCGTACGGTTCCTGCAATCCCGCCGATCAGGTAACCGGCGTTCCCGATGTTGGCCCCTGCCCGGCCGGCAGCCGTATCCGGAATGTCGAACCACTCGAAGTCCGGATCCGCGCCGAAGAGCCACGTCACCGGTGAAGCGCTGATCGCGAGGTTGGCCACGCGGGCCGCGAAGCCCTGCAGCCGGTCCAGGTCGGCATTCCGCGACAGCGTGGAATCCACCTGGGTGCCGACGGTCAGCACGACCGATGCGGGCCTCGCGGGCATGCCGCCCTGGAAGACGCAGGCGAGGGCGCTGGATTCCTGGCCGCAGGGGTCGCGCTGGCTGGCCGATATCACCTGGCCTCCGGCGGCGCCCATGGCGCCGCCCGTGAAGAAGATGGCCCGCATGATGTCGTCCCACTCGACGCCGATCACCGTGATGCGTGCGCAGGTGTTGGGCGCGCTCTGGACGCAGGGAAGCTGCTCCGGGTCGAATCCGCCCGGATCCACGAGGCTCAGTGGGTTGTTCCATACATATGAGTAGCGGTTGAGGGATTGGGCGTTGAACGGCGCCGTGACGTGGGGATCGGCGCTGAGAAAACGCCCGAGCAGCGGGTCGTAGACCCGGCCGCCCATGTGGATCAGGCCGAGATTGTCGAGATGCTCGTGCCCGGTGAATCCGTCCCGCGTGACGTCGGCAATCGCCGCCAGCTCCGCGGCGGAAGGCGTGCCATTCCAGGCAGGCCCGCGGCGAGATCCGAATGGCGAATAGCTCTCCGACACGAGGACCGCGCCGTTTCCGTCCAGGATGCGATCCGTGCTGCCCTGATGATCCTGGGTGAGGTAGCGCGTCGCCGGCGGCGAGCCGTTTCCGTAGCGAAGATGCACGGCGGCAAGGCCGCCGGGCGCCGGGATGTAGTGACGCCAGGTGGTTGCACCCGCGCGCACGACTTTCTCCATCAGCTCGCCGGCGTAGAACGTGGTCTCGGTCGTGCCCGAGTGACTCGCGACCTGTTGCCAGCGGTTGCCGAAGGGGCCGTAGCTGAACTGGCTGGCGTTGCCGCTGGTTCCGGCGATCGAAACGGGCAGGTTCCGACTGTTCCAGCCGATCGTCGCGCCCGCGCGATTCGTCATGTTCCCGTTGGCGTCGTAGGCGTAGGACTTTCCCGCGACCGAAGCGGCCGCATGGCGCCGCGTCGCATGGTAGGTGTAGCAGGCCGCGGCGGTCGGGCAGACGTCCGATTTCCAGCGGATGTTGCCGAGCAGGTCATAGTCCAGATCGAGGTTGATCGTGCCATTGCGACGCGAGTCGTCGAGCCGGTCGAGGGCGTCGTAGCGGAAATCTTCGGTGATGCCTTGCCGCAAGTCGCGGCGCTGCGTCAGGTTGTCGTTCCCGTCCCACGCGTACGACAGGTCCTGGATGGCTGAGGCGCCTGCGCTGGCCCGGCGATAGTCCATGAGCCCGGTGAGTGGGTCGAAACCGGATATCACGCGCAGTAACGAGCCGCGCGTCTCGTCGATCACATTGCCGGCGGCGTCCAGCGTGCCGAGCGTCCAATACGAGACAGCAGGGGCAGCGGCGTCGCGAATGCCGGTGAGCTGGCCATGCTGATAGTCGAATGCAAGGACGAAGCGCGCCGCGCCGGTCGTTGCGGGGTACGTCAAGGTCGCCGGCAGGCCGAACCCGTTGTACGCAAAGTCGTAGCGGTAGTTCTGGTCCGACGCGATCGTGCGAGTCGCGAGGCGGCCGGAGCCGTCGTAGACGTAACTCTCCGCGTAGCCGGGCCCCGAGATCGAGGCCAGGCGACCGATGTTGCGGCTGGCCGCGCTGGCGCCCCAGGTCAGCGTGCTGGTGCCATCCGGTGCCGTGCGGCCGGTCAGTCGGCCGAGCGCATCGTAAGCGAACCCGGTCATCTGCGATTTTGCGTCGCGCAGCGACGTGAGCTCGCCGAGCGCGTCGTGCATGTACGTCCAGGTGCCGGAATTCATCTCGGCCTGCGACACGGGCATGCCGACGGCGTTGTAGGCGACGCTCATGGCGAGGTTGTCCTGTGCGTCGTATACGCGCAGCAGGCCGCCCCAGGCGTCGTTCTCGTAGCGAGTGCGCCCGGCGGCGGGATCCACGACCTGGGAGGGTATGCCCCATGCGGTGCGCGTACCGGTCGTGGTGCGTCCGAGCGCGTCGACGTGCGAAACCGAATGCCCGTCGTGCCGGAGGGTGTGGGCGCGTTTGAGCGTGCCGTCCGCGGCATGGAGCGAGATTGCGGCAGGCCGGCCGAGAGGGTCGTAGGCCGTCTGCCAGTGGCCCGGCGGCGTTCCGCCGGACCAATAGGGCAGGTAGCGCCGGGACTCGCGGCCGCGGGCATCGGCATCCATCTGCAGCACCGAAGTGCCGCCGCCCGGCAGGATCGTCGCAGTCCGGAATCCGCGATCAAGCTGGTCGACGTCCACGGAAGTCGTGACCTGCGTGACGCCGGCGCTGTCGCGATCGGACTGAGTCACCCGGTACCGCGTTCGGGCATCGCAACCGCTGGTACAGGCCGCGCGCACCCAGGTCGAACGGGTTCCCTGCGGGTGATTCTCCTGCGCCAGCCTGCCATGTGCGTCATAGCTCCAGCTCACCGTGAGCGCGTTCGGGTCGGTGATCGCGGTCGGCAGCCCGGTGCCGGGATCCCAGCCGAAGCTGAATGACTGCTGCAATGGATTCGTCACGCCGGTCAGCAACTGCCCGCGCGCATTCCACTGGAACGTCGTCGTCCGCGGGCTCATGCCGGCGCCGGTGACACTGCGGCTCGCGATGTTGCCGAAGGCGTCGTAGGCAAGCTGCAGCGCGACCTGCCACTGGTTGTCGCCGGGCGCGCGGCGCGCCTGGGTCGGCCGGCACTTCTCTGCGTCCCAGTCCTGATCGAAGCTGCGCGTCGCGGCATTCCCGCCTGGCAGCGTGTGGCTCGCAATGACTTGCGTGGCGAGCGGACGGCCGAGGCACCAGTTGGAGGTGTCGTTCAGGACGCCGGTGTGGAGAGTCCTGAGCGATGCGGAGGAGCCCGCATGCACGCCGCCCGCGAGCTCCGTGATCGTCGTCGTCGCGTCGGTGGCTAGACCTGAGACCGGATCGATCGCAGCGACCGTCCGGGTCAGCGCTGCGATCTCCGACCCATCCAGGACTCCGCCCGCTTCGCGCCGGCGCACGTTGATGACGGAGGCGTACGGGAAGCGGCGCAGGTAGGGAACGCTGCCGAGCGACAGTGAAGACCAGGTGTAGGTCGTCTCGCTGATCGGCATGCCGGAGAGCTGGCGGGCGACGACCGACACCGGCAGCCCGGTGAATGGGTAGTCCTGCCGGAACGACTCGACGACCGCCTGCGCGGCGCCGGCGCCGGTCTCGGTGGTCGTGCGCTTCGCGAAGCCCAGGCTCCCGCGGCCGTGAAGGTGCCGCCGCAACCCTTCATAGGCGTAGTCGCTCCTGAGCAGCGCGCCCGTGCCGCTGCCATCGGTGCGGGCCAATGTGGCGACGACGTAGGCGCCGGACTGGATCGCCTGTTCCGGAAATGCAGCATCGGCACCGCGCGCATAGACCGATGGATCCGTCAGCGGCCGATAGCTGAAGTTCGCAGCGACACCAAAGCCATCGGTCGCGGAGATCAGCAGGTTCGCCTTCGGCCCGTTGCGCAGGCGCAGGCGCACGACATTGCCCGTGCGCGTGAGGAGGTCCCGCAGTCCGTCGCCATTGAAGTCTGCGCCGACCGCGAAGGTTGCGTGGTCGTGCGGGATGCCGGTGTCAATGAGGGTCGTGAACGAGTCGCCGTTGGAGAGGGCGACGTGCCAGTTGGCGGCGCCGCGCAGCAAGACGTCCTCGCGGCCATCGTCATTCCAGTCGTGGGTGCGCAAGTAGAGGTTGCCGGTGAAGGCAGGACCCTGGAGCTCGGTTCCGTCCCAGTTCGGCCAGCAGCCGCCGACGCGGATGCGCAGGCGGCCGGTGTAATGCAGGTAGGCGAGGTCCTCGCAATCGTCGCCGTTCATGTCGAGCGTCGTCTGGCCCGTGGGCGCGCCATCGAAGCCCTCGCTGGCGTAGGCCTGCGCGGTGATCCGCGTGATGGAATAGGGTTCCACGAGGATCAGGTCGTCGGTGCCGTCGCGATCGAAGTCGATGCGCTCGCCCGGGCGGCCGTGAAAACTGCCGCCCATCAGCAACGCTTCGCCTGTGACCTCGGACTGGTCGTAAAGCGTCGCGGCTTCCGCCACAAAGCCGCCGGACGGAAGCGCATAGCGCACGCGTACGCGCATGGCGCCAGGAGAGGTCGAGATCTGCTCCAACCAGGCGATGTCGCCGAGTCCGTCGCCATTCATGTCCAGGCCCCGGTACTCGCTGGACCAAACCGGTTCGACGATGCCGGCACTGATCGGTGCACCGAGACCGGCAGTGGTTCCCGGCACGATCTGCCAGCGCTGGGTGGCGGAGACCATCAGCAGGTCGCTGCGGCCGTCGGCGTTGTAGTCAAAGGGCACGCCAATGCCGTCGCGCGCCGGGATGCCGGAGTCGATCTCGGGGCCGAATCCGCCGTTCGGCTGGGCGAGGCGGTAGCGAATGGTCGCCACGTTGCGGCTGGCTCCGCCAAGCGTGACCAGGTCGTCGCGGCCGTCGCCATTGATGTCCGCGGTGTTCACGAGCAGGTGATCGGGCAGCCCGCCGGAAGGCGGCATCGTCGTCGTATACGCGATCAGAGGCCCGACGCCGGCCGAGCCGTCCTGCCAGGCGAATGTCGTCGGTGCGAAGCAGTCCATCGCACCCCTGCCGCATTCATGGATCGACGCCAGCCGGCTGTATCCCGATGCCGCGAGCGCCGGCTGGTAGCTCAGCTCGTAACGCCGCAGCACGGTCGTTTCGTGCAGCACGTCGATGCGGTCGAGCCGGACCACCTGCCGGATCGGCGTCCCGGGGACGTACGCGGAGTCGATCTCGTTGTTGGGTCGCGTCTCGTAAACGAAAGCCACGCGATGCGAAGCCGCCACGCCGGCCGCGGGATTGGAGTTGTAGCGCAGCTCGGCGATCCGGAAGCTGCCGTTCGCCGTGTTCTCCGCGTACAGGAAGTCGATCACGTTGCCGGAGCGATCGCGGATGCGGCTGAGCGCCCAGGTGCGCGCCCAGTTCACGGGGTTGGCCGCCGCGCTCCAGTCGATCCGCGAATCCGCGGTCGCGCCATACTCGAGCACGCGACCGTCGGCCGATTCGACGACGAAGTAGTGCGGTGAAGCTCCGGCTCCCGCGATCGAGCGGATGCGTGCGAAGGACTCGATCTCGGTCCGGTACTCGGAGCCGGGTGTGTCGTAGGGCAGGCCGCTCGCGGAGACCAGCCGCTGGCCGTCGAGGCAGAAGCGCTCGCCATCGGACTTCGGAACGGGTGCCGCGAGCCCGTCCTGCGCGATGGTGCGCGGGCAGCGCGCGATCTGCGACAGGCCGCCGATGCTCCAGCCGATGCCGAGCAGGCCGCCCGCGGAGCGATGCCGGTACTCCAGCGACAGCTGCGGCGTCATGCCGTTGGTGCCCGGCGGCAACCGTAGCGGGATCGAATAGCTCGACTCGCCGTCGGCCGAGACGCCCGCGAAACCGGGCGTGCGGCCGACCGCGCCGAACGCCGCATTCGAGGCGAGCTGCAACAGGACCAGTGCGACGGCGCCGTGGCGGCGCCCCATGAAAGGCAGTTCCATTGCGATGTCTCCGGAATGAGCCCGGCTTCCCGCCGGGCCGTATCAAGCTAGCCGCACGGGTGCTGCGCGGCCTCGTGGTTATCTGCGCGAAACCCCGGCTAATGCGCGGGTGGCACCAGGCTGGCGCAAGCGACGCATGCGGCGCGCCGCAGCGGTGCACGCGGCAGCTTCAGACCGCGCAAGGCGTTGATTCACGGTGCAGAGCCTTCCCGGCATAGAATCTGCATCCAGTACCGCGGGCAGGTTGTCTGCACGCAGGAGTCCGCGATGAAGCTCGTGACCGCCATCATCAAGCCCTTCAAGCTCGACGACGTCCGCGCCGCGCTCTCCGAGATCGGGATCTCGGGCATGACGGTGACCGAGGTGAAGGGCTTCGGCCGCCAGCGCGGCCACACCGAGCTCTACCGCGGCGCCGAGTACGTGGTGGACTTCGTGCCGAAGACGCGCATCGAGGTCGCCGTGCGCGACGACCTCGTGGACCAGGTGACCGAGGCCATCATCGGCGCGGCCAAGACCGGCAAGGTCGGCGACGGCAAGATCTTCGTGACCTCCATCGAGCGCGTGATCCGCATCCGCACCAGCGAGACCGACGAGGCGGCGCTTTGAGCGATCCCGGCGAGACGCAGAAATCAGTCTCGCTGGACGCGGCCGTCGCCAAGATCGCGCTCGCGGGCGCGCGCCGGCATGTTTTCCTCTGCGTCCACGGCGACTGCGCGCCAAGCGAGCAGGGCGAGGCTTCCTGGAAGTTCCTCAAGCGCCGGCTCAAGGAACTCGGTCTCGCGGACGCGGACCAGGGGGTGCTGCGCACGCGCGCGGACTGCTTCCGCATCTGCCGCGAGGGTCCGATCATGGTCGTCTATCCGGACGGCGTCTGGTACAAGCAGGCGACGCCCGAGAACATCGAGCGCATCATCCAGGAGCACCTGATCGGCGGCCGGCCGGTCGCCGAACTCGCGTTTGCCGAACATCCGCTCTAGCAGGGAGTAGCACATGAAGAGAAGGACTTTCTGCGCGTCCGCCGTCGCTGGTCTGGGCATTGCGGCACTGCCATTCGGGCGGGCGTTCGCCGCCGTCACGTCGGTCAGCACGGATATCCCGGCCGTCACCGGCGATGGCCGGCGAATCGTCCTGTCGCGCGCCGACGTCGACGATTTCGGAGCCGGCATGCGCGGGCAGTTACTATTGCCGGACGCGCCCGGCTACGACGAGGCGCGCAGGATCTGGAATGGCATGTTCGATCGCAGGCCGGCGCTCATCGCCCGCTGTGCGGGCGCCGCGGACGTCGTCCGATCGGTGAAATTTGCCCGCGCCAACCAGCTTCTCGTGGCGGTGCGTGGCGGCGGACACAGCCTGTCCGGCCAGTCGGTCTGCGACCATGGCCTAATGATCGACCTCTCCATCATGCGCAGCGTCCGCGTCGATCCGGTGCGCCGGCTCGCCCGCGTCGGACCGGGCGCCATGCTCGGCGACCTCGATCGCGAATCGCTGGCGTTCGGCCTGGCGACGACGACCGGCACCGTATCGCATACGGGCGCAGCCGGCCTCACGCTCGGCGGCGGTTTCGGCCGTCTCGGACGCCGGTTCGCCACGGCCTGCGACAACGTGACCACCATGGACGTCGTCACCGCAGGCGGTCAGCTGCTGGAGGCAAGCGCGACGCAGAATCCCGACCTGTTCTGGGGCCTGCGCGGTGGCGGCGGCAATCTCGGTGTCGTGACGTCATTCGAATACGGACTGCATCCTTTCGATGGCCTGGCGTATGGCGGTCACCTCGTTTATCCGTTTGCGGCCGCGCGCGACGTGATGCGCGGCTTCGCGGACTTGTTCTGGAGTGCGCCCGACGAGTTGTGGATTGAGCCGGTATTGGCAGTGACACCCAATCGCGATCGCGTATTGATCCTGGACGTCTGCTACAGCGGGCTGATGCAGTCGGCGGAGCGCGCGCTGGCTCCTTATCGCAGTCTGGGGAAGGCGCTCAGTGACGACGTCGGGCCGGTGAAATACGCGCGACTGCAGACCAAGGACGACGAGCGCGCGCGCTTCGGGCGCCGCTACTACACGAGGTCAGGCTTCGTCACGCGGGTCGAAAGCGACCTGATCGACGTCATCGTGGACACGATCGAGTCGGCGCCGATCCCGCTGGCACGAGTTGCCATGCCTCCGCAAGGCGGCGCCACCGGACGCGTGCCGCGCGAGGCGACGGCACAATGGCATCGCGACGCGCTGCACAGCGTGCTTCTTCAGACGAGTGGTGAAGATCCCGCGCTGGACAAGCAGAGCATCGAGTGGGTGCGAAGCCGATGGCCGGCCATCGAGGCGTTCACGTCCGGTTTCTACGCAAATGCCAATCTGATGGACATGCCGGATGAGCGGGTGCGGGGGGCGTACGGAGGAAACTACGAGCGGCTGGTCGCGCTCAAGAGCAAGTATGATCCGACGAATCTTTTCCGGCTCAACGCGAACGTGAAACCCCGTGCCTGAGCAGCCTTGGCGAATGGGACCGGCGACGTGACGCGCGCGGTTCGCATCCACGAGTACGGCGGACCGGAGGCGCTGCGCCTCGAGGAGGTGTCGCCCGAACCCCTGGGGCCGCGCCAGGTGCGCATCCGGCACACCGCGATCGGCGTCAACTTCATCGACACTTACGAGCGCAGCGGACTTTACCCGACCCAGCTTCCGGCCGTGCTCGGTCGCGAGGGCGCGGGGGTCGTCGCCGAGGTGGGGGGCCAGGTGGCGCAGCTCAAGCCCGGCGACCGGGTGGCCTACGCGAGCAACGTCGCGGGCGCCTACGCTACCGAGCGCGTCATAGACGCGAGCCGCGTGGTGCCGCTGCCGGCAGGCGTTTCGGACCAGCAGGCAGCGGCGATGATGCTGAAGGGCCTGACGGCCTGGT
The DNA here is from genome assembly GCA_052386355.1 of Gammaproteobacteria bacterium. Lineage (GTDB taxonomy): Bacteria > Pseudomonadota > Gammaproteobacteria > Steroidobacterales > Steroidobacteraceae > SCUD01. The sequence goes on along the minus strand of JBQTKF010000121.1, from coordinate 175 downwards.
TCCTGCTGCAGCGCTGCCATCGCATTCGCGTGAAGGAACCGATCCTGCTGCATTCGGCATCCGGCGGCGTCGGGCTGATCGCGCTGCAATGGGCAGTGGCGCTCGGCGCGAAGGTGATCGCGGTCGTGAGCACCGACGCCAAGGCCGAAGTCGCGCGCCGCCACGGCGCCGCGCG
>JBQTKF010000120.1:0-16108 GCA_052386355.1 Gammaproteobacteria bacterium | reverse complement strand
ACGCCGATTTCCGGCTACTACCAGTGCGGCGCCTCCACGCACCCGGGCGGCGGCGTCATGGGCGCGGCCGGGAAGCTGGCCGCAGAACGCATCCTGGCGGACGCATGAGCCGCGAATTCGACGTCGTTGTGATCGGCGCGAGCGCGGACGGACTGGTGGCGGGCGCGGTGCTCGCGCGCGCGGGCCGGCGCGTGCTGGTGCTCGAGGCTGCGCGCGAGCCGGGCGGCACCCTCGCCGAGATCGAGTTCGCGCCGAAGTTCCGAGCCGCGCCGCTCGCGGCGGATCTTGGTCACGTGCACGAGGACGTGCTGCGCGCGACCGGCGCAATGCTGCCCGCGGCAGTCGCGGGGGAACCCTGCTCGGTCGCGCTCGGGGATGAGGAGCCGCTCGCCATCGGGCGCACGCCGGAGTCGACCGCGGCTTCGTTGCGGCGTTTTTCGGCGCGGGACGCGGAAGCCTGGCCCGCATTCGCACGCGACATGCACGCGCTCGCGGGCTTCCTCGGCGAGCTGTTCCGCCGGCCTGCGTACGCCATCGGGTCCGGCGGCCGCCGGGAGCTGCTTTCACTCGCCGGTCTGGCTCTGCGCTATCGCGGCCTCGGCCGGCGCGGCATGACGGAATTGATGCGGACACTGCCGATGTCGCTCGCCGACCTGCTGGACGACCGCTTCGAATGCGACGGCCTGAAGGGACTGCTCGCCGCGATCGGCACCGCCGACCTGCCGCAGGGACCCATGGCCGGTGGCACGGCCCTTGCTTTCCTGCACCGGCACATCGGCGCCCTGCCCGGCGCATTCGGCGGGCGCCTGCGGCTTCAAACCGGCGGCACCGCGCTCCTGACGGCATTCGCCGACCGCGCGCGCGCGGCGGGTGCGCAGGTCGAGACCCGCGCCGCCGTCCTGCGCATCGCCGTGCAGGAAGACCGCGTCGCCGGAGTGGTGCTGGCGTCCGGCGAGGAGATCCGCTGCCGGCAGGCGATTTCGGCCGCTGGCGCCGGCCGCACCTTGCTCGAGCTGGTGGACCCGATTCACCTCGACACCGAGTTGATCGACGCGCTCTGCCATGTGCGCCATCGCGGCGTGACGAGCCACGTGCTGCTCGGCCTCGACGGCTTGCCGGAGCTCCCGGGCCTGTCCGGCCCGCCGGCGGCAAGCTACTGGATCGCGCCGTCCGCGCGCTACGTCGAACGAGCCTGGGACCATGCGAAATACGGTCAGCGCTCATCGGATCCCGTGATCGAGATCCGCTTTCCGAGCGTGATCCAGCCGAACCTGGCGCCGCCCGGCATGCACGTGGCGACGCTGCGGGTCCAGTACACGCCCTGGAAGCTCCGCGCCGGCGACTGGCAGCGCGAACGGGACGTGATGGCGGAGAGTGCGATCGCCGCAGTCGAGCGCAGACTGCCCGGCTTCGCCGCGCGGATCGTGCACCGGGCGGCGCTCGCGCCGCCGGATCTCGAGGCGCGATTCGGCCTGCCGGAGGGCGCGGTATCGCGCGGCGAAGTCGCGCTCGACCAGTTGCTCTTCATGCGGCCGGTCGCGGGTCTCGGGCGTCACGCCGCTCCGGTCGACGGGCTTTTCCTGTGCGGCGCCGGCACGCACCCGGGTCCCGGGCTCACCGGCCTGTCGGGCCTGCTGGCGGCGCGCGCCGCGCTGCCTTCATGAGCGCGGTGCGCAAGCCGAGTTACGAGCGCAGGAACGCCGACGACCGCCGTCAGGCGCTCATCGACGCGGCCATCGAAAGCCTCAGGCGCCACGGCCACGAAGGACTGTCCGTGCGGCGCATCGCCGCACGGGCCGGGGTCTCGATCGGACTGATCAACCACCATTTCCCGCGCAAGGACGCACTCGTGGCCGAGAGCTACCGGCAGTTCAGCCGCCGGCTGTCGGACGGATTCCGCGCGGCCGTGGAACGCGCGCCTCGCGAGCCGCAGGCGCGGCTGTCGGCGTTCATCGAGGCCGTGTTCTCGAAGCCGAACCTCGACCCGCAGGTACTGACTGCCTGGATCGTGTTCTGGGGGCTGTTTCGCCATTCACCCGAAATGCGCCGGGTGCATGCCGAGGAGGGCCGCGGTTACGGCGAGCTGCTCGAGTCGCTGCTCGCGCAGTTCGCGCGACATCGGAAGATGAACCGGTCGCAGCTGCGGCTCGCGACGATCGGCCTGACCGCGCTGCTGGACGGCCTGTGGCTCGAATGGTGCCTGGATTCGAAGAGCTTCCGGCCGAGGGAGGCGGTATCCTTGTGCAAGGCCTGGGTCAGCCGATGGGTCGGGCAGCTGGAGCGCACATGAACGCATTCGCACCGGCCACCGTGCGCAGCGGAATTCGGCGGTCGGCCATTCTGGTGGCCTGCCTGGCTGCGCTCATCGCCTCCTGTGCCGGCCGTGAGCAGGAAGCGCCGGCCGCGCCCGGCTTGGAACTCGAGGAGATGACCATCGCGCAGCTCCAGCAGGCGATGACCGCGGGACGGCACACTTCGCGGCAGCTCGTCGAGTCCTACCTGAAGCGCATCGAGGACATCGACCGGCACGGCCCGGCACTGCGCTCGATCATCGAAGTCAATCCGGATGCGCTTGCGATTGCCGACGGGCTCGACGCCGAACGGCGGGAGCAGGGGAGCCGCGGTCCGCTGCACGGCATCCCGATCCTGCTCAAGGACAACATCGACACGGCTGATCGCATGGCGACCAGCGCGGGTTCGCTTGCACTTGCCGACTCCATTGCGCCCCGGGACGCCTTCCTGGTGGAGCGCCTGCGCGCCGCGGGCGCCGTGATCATCGCCAAGACCAATCTCAGCGAATGGGCGAACTTCCGCTCGATGACCTCGACCAGCGGCTGGAGTGCGCGCGGCGGCCAGGTCAAGAACCCGTATTCGCTCGACCGCAATCCCTGCGGCTCGAGCTCCGGAAGCGGCGTCGCGGTCGCCGCAAACCTGGCGGCGGCCGCGGTCGGCACCGAGACCGACGGGTCCATCGTCTGCCCCGCCGGCGCCAATGGCATCGTCGGCATCAAGCCGACGGTGGGCCTCGTGAGCCGCTCCGGCATCATCCCGATCTCGGCATCGCAGGACACCGCAGGCCCAATGGCGCGCACCGTCGCCGACGCGGCGATCCTGCTCGCGGCGATGACGGGCGTTGACCCGCGCGATCCGGCAACCGGCGCGGCCGTGGGCCACCCCACCGAATACGCGCAAGCCCTGGACGCAGGCGCGCTCCGCGGCGCCCGCATCGGCGTGTCACGCAAGGGACATTCCGGATACAGCCCCGGCGTCGACCGCCTCCTGGCGTCCGCGATCGAGGCGATGAAATCGCAGGGGGCTGAGATAGTGGATCCGGTCGATATTCCAAACGTCGGCAAGACCGGCGAGTGCGAGCTCGAGATCCTGCTATACGAGTTCAAGGACGGACTCGATCGCTATCTCGCCGGACTCGGGCCTGCCGCCCGCGTCCACACGCTGGCCGAAGTGATCTCATACAACGAGCGCGAGCGGGAGCGCGAGATGCCGTACTTCGGCCAGGACCTGTTCGAGCGCGCGCAGAAAAAGGGTCCGCTGTCGGAGCCGGACTACTTGAGACACCGTGCGGAGTGTCGCCGGCTCGCCGGGTCGGAGGGAATCGATGCCGCGATCGCCTCGCATCGGCTGGATGCGCTGGTCGCACCGACCGGTGCGCCGGCCTGGCCCACCGACCTCGTCAACGGCGACCATTTCCTGGGCGGCAGCTCGGGCCTCGCGGCGATCGCGGGCTACCCGAACATCTCCGTCCCGATGGGACAGCTTTTCGGGCTGCCGGTCGGCATCTCGTTCTTCGGTCCGGCCTGGTCCGAAGCCAGACTCATCGGGATCGCGCATGCCTTCGAACAGGCGACACGCCACCGTCGCGCACCGGAGTTCCCGGCCACGGTTCTACCCGGTGACAAGGGGTCCTGAGCAGAATCCGTGAGTGCGACGAAAGACATCCATCCGATCGTCGCGATCCTGTGGTTCGTGGCCGCCGGCCTCGCTTTCGCCGCGACCGCGATCCGCTACCTGAAGGATCACGACATCAAAGCGGGGGTGGCCGTCGGCGGCGCTTTCTGCCTGGTGATGGGCATCGTGTTCTGGCAGCGCCGCCGCAAGCCGCGATCACCGGTTTGAAGCCAACTCGGGAACCCGCCGGCGACGACGCTTGCCGACATCACGGCATCAGGTCCTTGAGCCGGAACCACAGCATCGCGAGCACGAGCGTGGGCCGGCGCAGCGCCATGCCGCCCGGGAAGTCGCGGTGCCGGATGCGCGCGTAGACGTCGAATCGCGCCGCCTGGCCCGCCATCGCCTCGGCCAGCACCTTGCCCGCGATGCCGGTCAGCACCATGCCGTGGCCGGAGAATCCCTGCAGGAACCAGACATTGGGGTCGAGCCGCCCGAAGTGCGGCGCGCGGTTCATGGTGATGTCCGCAAAACCGCCCCAGGCATACTCGATGTCGACGTCCGCCAGCTGCGGGAAGACGCCCAGCATTCGCAGCCGCGTCGCGCGCTCGGTGCCGAGCGGGTCGATCCCCGAGTAGCTGACGCGGCCGCCGAACAGCAACCGGTGATCGGCGGAGCGGCGGAAGTAGTCGAGGACCCAGTTGATGTCCGTCACCGCCATGTTGTTGCGGATGAGCGCACGGGCGCGGTCCGCGCCGAGCGGTTGCGTCGCGACGATGTAGGTCGCGATGCCGAGCGTCTTCCTGGCGAGTTGCGGCGCGAACTCTCGCTGGCCGATGCTGGCGCAGAGCGCGGCCTGCTGCGCGCGCACGCTGCCCTGCGCCGTTCGCACCACGACCGTGCTTCCGCGCTCCAGCGCGGTGACGCGGCTCCCCTCGTGAATCCGGACGCCGGCGGCCTCCGCGGCCGCCGCCAGCCCGAGCACATACTTGAGCGGGTGGCAGTGCATCGCGTTCGAGTCGAAGAGGCCCGCGCGGTAGCGGCGGGTGGCGAGAATTCCTTCGAGTTCGGCGCGGCCCATCATGCGGGTCGAGGCGTAGCCGTAGTTGCCGGCCAGGTCGTCCTGCCAGTCCGCGAGTTCGCGCTCCTGGCGCGGCCTGATCGCGACGTGCGCCTGCCCGTGCGCCAGGTCGCAATCGATGCGGTGGCGCTCGGCGCGATCGCGCACCAGGTCGAGCCCCTCGAGCGAGAAGTCCCACAGGCGCCGTGCGTCGGCGCGCCCGAGCTGCGCTTCGAGCACGGCCTGGCCGCTGGCGTAGCCCGGCAGGAGCTGCGCACCCGAGCGGCCGGAGGCGCCGAAACCGATGCGCTCGGCCTCGAGCAGCACGACCGAAAGACCGCGCTCGGCAAGGTGCAGCGCCGTCGAGATGCCCGCGAGGCCGCCGCCCACCACGCAGACATCCGCCTGCCTGTCGCCCGCGAGGGCAGGCCGCGGCGCCGGCCGCGCCACCGAGGCTTCGTACCAGCTCCTTGCAGTTTCGCGGTTCACACCGGCCCCAGGTACCACGCGTAGTCGAGCGCGGAAAGCCGCGCCAGGAAATCCTGCATCTCGCCGCGGCGCGTTTCCTCGTACAGGCGCACGAAGCGGTCGCCGAGGTATTCGCGAAGCACCGCGCTGCCGCCGAAGCGCGCGAGCGCCGTCGGCCAGTCGCCGGGCAGGCGCGGCGCCGCGAGGCGCTGGGTGTAGGCGTTTCCGGTGACCGCAGCCGGTGCGGCGAGCTTCTTCTCGATGCCGTGCAGCATGCCCGCGAGCACGACGGCCGCAACGAGGTAGGGATTCGCGTCTGCGCCCGCGACGCGATGCTCGAGGCGCCGGTCCTCCGGGCCCGAGACCGGGACGCGCACAGCGACGCCGCGGTTGTTGTAGCCCCAGGTCGCGTGCATCGGCACGTAGGTCTCCGGGCGCAGTCGCCGATAGCTGTTCGCGTTCGGCGCGAACACCGCCATGCCGTCGGCCATCGTGGCGAGGAGTCCCGCCGCTGCCTGCTTCAGCAGCTCATTGCCGAGCAGGTCCGGCGAGGCGAACACGTTCTCGCCGACCTCATCCTGCACGCTGACGTGCACGTGCAAACCGCTGCCGGCCATGTCGCCGTAGGGCTTGGCCATGAAGGTGGCCTCGACGCCGTTTCGCAGCGCGACGCCCTTGACGATGCGTTTGAAGCGGATCGCCTGGTCGCAGGCGCGGCGCGCGTCGGCGACATGGCGCAGATTCACCTCCCATTGGCTGGGCCCGTACTCCGCGAGCGCGGTGCCGGTCGGCACGTCCTGCCCGGCGCAGGTGTCGGCGATCTCGGCGAGGATGTCCGACACCGAATCGAGGTCGGCCATCGAATTGATCTGCGTGCGATGCTCGCGCCTGCCGGTGAGGCGCGAGCGCGGCGGCTGCGCGAAGCCCTCCGGTGTGCGCTCGGTGTCGACGAAATAGAATTCCAGTTCGATCGCGACCACCGGACGCCAGCCGCGCCGCGCGTAACGCTCGAGGACCGCATCGAGCAGCTGGCGAGGGTCGCCGTAGAAGGGCGTGCCATCGTGGTCGAGCATTTGCACCTGCAACTGCGCGACGCCCGGGCCCAGCCACGGCGAGGCGAACAGGGTGCCGGGCACCGGCACGCAGGGCCGGTCCGCGTCGCCTTCGTCGAAGCCGAGGCCGGTCGCCTGGATCGTGCCGCCCTGCACGTCGAGCGCGAACATGGAACCCGGCAGGAACATGCCGCGCTCGTACACGCCCGGCAGGTCCGCGAGGTCGACGCGCTTGCCTCGCAGCACGCCGCAGAGGTCGGGCAACAGGAGGTCTACAACCCTGACCGCCGGATGCGCGGCGAAGAAGGCCTCGGCATTCGAATAGTCGTCCCGCAACAGGGCCATGGGTTCACCGGATGTTTAAGATCTTATGGCACGGCGGCGCCTGGGCCGCCCGGCAGGATAACCAGCACGGGCGCGCGCCGGCAAGGCAGCCGCAGCGCGTTATGGCAAGCGCGGAAAGTCAAATATGGCCGTGCATCGGCACTTTGTGGGGGCGATCCGCAGGGGCGCCGGTGCCCCGGTTTGTGAGACAATGGCAGCCGTCGAACGGGCCGTCATGCCGGCGGCTGTTCAAAATAATTAACAGATGCCCATGCCCAAGCCTGTCATCGGGATTCCGGCCGATCGCCGCCTATTGAGCCCGCACTGGTTCCATGGCGTCGGCGAGAAATACATCGCCGCGGTCGTCCAGGCGGCCGACGCGGTGCCGGTGCTGCTGCCCGCGCTCGGCGAGCGTTACCTGCGCGACTGGCTCGATGCCTGCGACGGCCTCCTGTTCACGGGCAGTCCGAGCAACGTCGAGCCGCAGCGCTACCTGGGCCCGGCCTCGGCGCCGGGTACGCTCCACGACCCGGAGCGCGATGCGACGACGCTGCCCATGATCACGGATGCGGTGCAGGCGGGGGTGCCGGTGTTCGGCATCTGCCGCGGCTTCCAGGAGATGAACGTCGCGTTCGGCGGCACGCTGGTGCAGCAGCTGCAGGAGCTGCCGGGAATGCTCGACCACCGCGAGGACCATGCGCAGTCGCTGGAGGTGCAATACGCGCCGATGCACGAAGTCGAGTTGATCGACGGCGGCGTGCTGCACCGGCTCGCCGGCGCGAAACGCGTGCAGGTCAATTCGCTGCATTCGCAGGGCGTGGAACGGCTCGGCCGCGGCCTGCTGACCGAGGCGAAATCCGACGACGGCCTGGTCGAGGCCTTCCGCGTCGAGGGCGCGGCTTCCTTCGCGCTCGCGGTGCAATGGCATCCGGAGTGGAAGGTCATGGAAAACCCGTTTGCACGGGCCCTGTTCGCGGAGTTCGGCCGGGCCGGGCGCGAGCGGGCCGCGAGGCGAGTGCGATGAGCGACATCCAGCAGTTCCTGAAGGACCACGGCATCACCGAGGTCGAGGCCATCATCCCGGACATGGCGGGCGTGGCGCGCGGCAAGATCATGCCGGCGGAGAAATATGCCGAGGACGAAGGCATGCGCCTGCCGGAATCCATCTTCCTGCAGACGGTCACGGGCGAGTACCCGGACGATTCCAGCGCCATCCACCCGTCCGAGATCGACATCGACCTGGTCGGCGACCCGAAGACCATCCGCGTCGTGCCCTGGGCCGCGGAGCCGACCGCGCAGGTGATCCACGACTGCTTCTACGACGACGGCCGTCCGGTGCCGATGTCGCCGCGTTACGTGCTGCGGCGCGTGCTCGACCTCTACGCCGCGCGCGGCTGGCGGCCGGTGGTCGCGCCGGAGCTCGAGTTCTTCCTGGTCGAGCCGAATACCGATGCGGACTACCCGTTGAAGCCGCCGGTCGGCCGCTCGGGCAGGCCGGAGACCGGGCGGCAGGCCTACAGCATCGCGGCGGTCAACGAATTCGACCCGCTGTTCGACGACATCTACGCCTTCTGCGAGGCGCAGGACCTCGACATCGACACGCTGATCCACGAAGCGGGCGCCGCGCAGATGGAGATCAACCTGAACCACGGCGATGCGCTCGACCTCGCCGACCAGGCCTTCCTGTTCAAGCGCACCGCGCGCGAGGCCGCGTTGCGGCACAAGATGTACGCGACCTTCATGGCCAAGCCGCTGGCGTCCGAGCCGGGCAGCGCCATGCACATCCACCAGAGCGTGGTGGATACGCAGACCGGCGCCAACGTGTTCAGCGACGCCGAGGGCAAGGCTTCGCCGCTGTTCGAATCGCACATCGCGGGGCTGCAGAAATACCTGCCCGCGGCAATGTCGCTGTTCGCGCCGAACGTCAACAGCTACCGCCGCATCACGCGCTACAACATGGCGCCGATCAACGTGCAGTGGGGACTCGACAATCGCACCGCGGGCCTGCGCGTGCCGATGTCGGACGCCCAGGGCCGGCGCATCGAGAACCGCCTGGGCGGCGCGGACGCGAATTCCTACCTCGCGATCGCCGCCTCGCTCGCCTGCGGCTACCTCGGCATGATCGAGGGCCTGAAGCCGACCGAACCGATCACGGGCTCGGCCTACGATCTGCCATTCGCGCTCCCGCTCACGCTCGCGGATGCGCTCGCGCTCCTGCGCGCGTGCAAGCCGCTGGTCGAGGTGTTCGGCGAGCGCTTCGTGGCCGCCTACGGCGCAGTCAAGGAGAACGAGTACGAGACTTTCTCGCGGGTGATCAGCTCCTGGGAACGGGAACACCTGCTGCTGAACGTATGAGCCGTACCACGCGCGACTGGCAGGAACTCGACGCACGTCATTACCTGCACCCGTTCACCGATTTCCGCGCATTGGCAAAGGAAGGCTCGCGTGTCATCACGCGCGCCGAGGGCGTTTACCTCCACGACTCGGAAGGCCGGAAGATCCTCGACGGCATGTCCGGGCTGTGGTGCGTCAACGTCGGCTATGGCCGCGCCGAGCTCGCGGACGTCGCGGCGCGGCAGATGCGGGAGCTCCCGTATTACAACAGCTTCTTCAAGAGCGCCCACCCGCCCGCCATCGAGCTTTCGCGCCTGCTCGCGGAACTCACACCGCCGCAGTTCAACCGCGTGTTCTTCACGAATTCTGGCTCGGAGGCGAACGACACGATCCTGCGCATGACGCGCCGCTACTGGGACCTGCTCGGGCAGCCGCGCAAGTCGGTCGTCATCAGCCGGGTCAACGCCTATCACGGGAGCACCATGGCGGGCGCGAGCCTCGGCGGCATGGCCGCCATGCATTCGCAGGGCGGGCTGCCGATCCCGGACATCGTGCACATCGAGCAGCCTTACTGGTACGAGAACGGCGTGGACGTCACGCCCGCCGAGTACGGGCTGCGCGCCGCGCGCCGCCTCGCCGAGAAGATCGAGGAGGTCGGACCCGAACGCGTCGCCGCCTTCATCGGCGAGCCGATCCAGGGCGCGGGCGGCGTGATCATCCCGCCCGAGACCTACTGGCCCGAGATCCAGCGCATCTGCCGCGAGTACGGGATCCTCCTGATCGCCGACGAAGTCATCTGCGGCTTCGGCCGCACCGGGCGCTGGTTCGGCTGCGAACAATTCGGCTTCGAGCCGGACTTCATGACCATCGCCAAAGGCCTCACTTCCGGCTACCAGCCGCTGGGCGGCGCCATGGTCTCGGACCGCGTGGCCGAGGTCCTCATCGGCAGGGGCGGCGAGTTCCACCACGGCTACACCTGGTCCGGCCACCCGGTCGCCTGCGCGGTCGCGATCGAGAACCTGGCGATCCTGCAGCGCGAGAAGCTCGTCGAGCGGGCCCGCGAGGACATCGGTCCCTACCTTCAGAAGCGCTGGCGGGAGCTCGCGGACCACCCGCTGGTCGGCGAGGTGCGCGGGATCGGCATGATCGGCGCCCTCGAGCTCGTCGCCCACAAGGCCAGCCGGACCTTTTTCCGAAATCGTGGCGATACCGGCTTGATTTGCCGGGATCATTGCTTCGCCAACGGCCTGGTGATGCGGGCGGTGCGGGACACCATGATCATCGCGCCGCCACTGGTGATGGAGCGCGCCCATGTGGACGAACTGGTTGAGAAGGCCCGCATATGCCTCGACCTGACCGCCCGGGACATCGGGATCGGCTGAACACGGCGCGGTGGTCGCGCGCCGCACGGCCGCTGTAGTATTGCAACGACAAGCACCGGGCGCCGGCGCCCGGGCCGCAACATTGGGGGTCCGGGCCACGCCCGGCGATGGAGGCCATCATGCGTAGTGAAGTCCGTCTCGGGGTTGCCGTGCTCGTCGTCCTCGCGCTCGCCGCCTGCGGCAAGAAGGAGGGCGAGGAGGCCGCGGCGCCGGCGCCGGAAGAAAAGGTCCTGTTCGTCTACAACTGGTCCGATTACATCGGCGAGACCACGATTGCGGACTTCGAGGCCAAGACCGGGATCAAGGTCACCTACGACGTATTCGATTCGAACGAGGTGCTCGAGACCAAGTTGCTGGCCGGCCGCACCGGCTACGACGTGGTGGTGCCCTCGGCATCCTTCCTCGAGCGGCAGATCAAGGCAGGCGTGTTCCTCAAGCTCGACAAGTCGAAGCTGCCGAACCTCGTGAACATGGACACGGAGATCGCCGCGCGCGTCGCGCTGCACGACCCGGGCAACGATCACGCCATCAACTGGCTGTGGGGCACGACCGGCATCGGATTCAACCCGGACAAGGTGAAGGCCGCGCTCGGCACGGATGCCATCGACAGCTGGGCCGCGATCTTCGAGCCCGAGAATGCGAAGAAGCTCGCCAAGTGCGGCATCGCGATGCTGGATGCGCCCTCCGAGGTCATGGACTCGGTGATGATCTACCTGGGCCGCGACCCGAACAGCGAATCGGCCGAGGACCTGGCGGCGGTCGAGGCCAAGCTGATGAAGGTGCGCGAGTTCGTCAAGTACTTCCATTCCTCGCAGTACATCAACGACCTCGCGACCGGAGAGATCTGCGTGGCGCTCGGCTGGAGCGGCGACGTGCTGCAGGCCCGCTCGCGCGGCGCCGAGGCGGAGACGCCGGTCAATGTCGCCTACGCAGTGCCGAAGGAGGGCGCGATCATCTGGTTCGACATGCTGGCGATCCCGGCGGATGCCCCGCATCCGGGGAACGCGCACGCGTTCCTGAACTTCGTCATGGAGCCGGCCGTGATCGCGGGCGTCAGCGACTACGTCGAGTACGCCAACGGCAACTCGGCGTCGTTCCCGCTGGTCAGCGAGGGGGTCCGCACCAACCCGTCGGTGTATCCGCCGGACGAGGTCAAGAAGAAGCTGCATGCGCATCTCGCGGAGTCCCAGGAGTTCAGCCGCGACCTGAACCGGTCCTGGACCAAGGTCCGCACCGGGCAATGAGCCCGGCCTGATCCGGCCCCGGCGGGCACGCCCCGCCGGGGCCATTTCGCGAGGGGGAGCGACCATGGCCAGCGCCCGGCCGGAGCAGAAGAGCGAGCCCTGGAAAGACCCGGGCGCCACCCCTTACGTCCGCATCGACAAGGTCACCAAGAAGTTCGGCGAGTTCGTCGCTGTCGACGACGTCACGCTGCACATCTTCAAGGGCGAGATTTTCTGCCTGCTGGGCGGATCCGGCTGTGGCAAGACCACGCTCCTGCGCATGATGGCGGGTTTCGAGACGCTGACCTCCGGCACCATCTCGCTCGACGGCGTGGACATCAGCGGCATGCCGCCCTATGAGCGGCCGGTCAACATGATGTTCCAGTCGTATGCGCTGTTCCCGCACATGTCCGTCGAGCAGAACGTGGCCTTCGGGCTGCGCCAGGACAGGGTGCCGAAGGCCGAAATCCGGGACCGCGTCGCCGAGATGCTGAAGCTGGTTCGCATGGAACAGTTTGCGAAGCGCGCGCCGCACCAGCTCTCGGGCGGGCAGCGCCAGCGCATCGCGCTCGCCCGCTCCCTGGTCAAGCGGCCGAAGCTGCTGCTGCTCGACGAGCCGCTCGCGGCGCTCGACAAGAAGCTGCGCGAACACACGCAGTTCGAGCTGATCAACATCCAGGAAACGCTCGGCGTCACCTTCGTGGTCGTCACCCACGACCAGGAGGAGGCGATGACGCTCGCGTCGCGCATCGGCGTGATGAACCATGGCGAAATCGTCCAGGTCGGAACGCCGAGCGAGATCTACGAATACCCGGCTTCGCGTTTCGTCGCCGATTTCATCGGCTCGGTCAACCTGTTCGAGGGCCGCCTCGTCGAGGACGAGCCCGATTACGTGCGCGTGCGCTCCGACGAGCTCGGCGGCACCTTCCACGTCGGCCACGGCGTCAGTGCTGCGCCGGGCGCGACCGTATGGGTCGCGCTGCGGCCCGAGAAGATCCACATCTCGCGCGAGCAGCCCGCAGGGGGACCCGACAACCAGGTCCAGGGTACGGTGGCCGAGATCGCCTACCGCGGCGACCAGTCGGTGTACCTGGTGAAGCTCGGAGCGGGGCGCGTGGCACGCGTGACGCAGCCGAATATCGTGCGCCAGGGCGGCGAGCGCATCAGCTGGGAGGACAGGGTCTGGCTCAGCTGGGATTCGGCGAGTCCGGTGGTCGTGACGCAGTGAGCGCCGCGCGCGCCAGCGGCCGGCGCACGATGGGACTCGCGGAGCTGCGTTCCTGGGTCCGGGCGCTGGGCGCGTGGCGCTGGGCCAGCAAGCTGCGCGCCTGGCGCGGCGGCGGACGCAGCGCGGTCACCGGCGTGCCGACGTTGTGGCTGCTGCTCTTTTTCCTGGTCCCGTTCCTGATCGTCTTCAAGATCTCGGTGTCCGAGGCCCGGCTCGGCATGCCGCCGTACGAACCGCTCTTCACCTGGATCGAGTCGCAGGCGGTGACGCTCAAGCTCAACTTCGCCAACTACGCCTTCCTCTGGGAGGATGCGCTCTATCGCAATGCCTACCTGAACTCGCTGCTGACCGCGGGCGTCTCGACGCTGCTGTGCCTGCTAATCGGGTACCCGATGGCTTACGGCATCGCGCGGTCGAAGCCCGCCTGGCGGAACCTGCTGTTGCTGCTCGTAATGCTGCCATTCTGGACCTCGTTCCTGCTGCGGGTCTACGCCTGGATCGGGATCCTGCGGACCGACGGCGTGATCAACGACGTGCTGCTCTTCTTCGGTGTCATCGACGAACCGCTGGTGATGCTGCAGACCAACTTCGCGGTCTATCTCGGCATCGTCTATTCCTACCTGCCGTTCATGATCCTGCCGCTGTACACCGCGATCGAGAAACTCGACCTGACGCTGCTCGAAGCGGCGTCCGACCTCGGCTGCAGGCCGACCAAGGCCTTCTTCAGGATCACGCTGCCGCTCACCCAGGGCGGAATCGTCGCCGGCTGCATGCTGGTGTTCATCCCGGCGGTTGGCGAGTTCGTGATTCCCGCGCTGCTCGGCGGCCCGGATTCGCTGATGATCGGCCGCGTCCTGTGGGAGGAGTTCTTCAACAACCGCGACTGGCCGGTCGCGAGCGCGGTGGCGATCGCCATGCTGCTGCTGCTCGTGATCCCGATCATGATCTTCCAGCGTGCGCAGGGCGCGCAGGCCGGGGCGCACCGATGAACGGCCGCCGGTCGATATTCATCCTGTTGATGCTGGTGTTCGGCTTCCTGTTCCTGTACGGACCGATCCTGTCGCTGATCATCTACTCGTTCAACGAATCGCGGCTGGTGACCGTGTGGGGCGGGTTTTCGACCAAGTGGTACGTGGAGCTGTTCCAGAATCAGCAGGTGCTGGGCGCGGCCTGGCTGTCACTGAAGGTCGCCGCGATCAACGCCACCGCGGCGACCGTCATCGGCACGCTCGCGGGCCTCGCCTTGGCGCGCTTCGGGCCGTTCCGGGGCCGCGCCCTCCTGACCGGCATGGCGACGGCGCCGCTGGTCATGCCCGAGGTCATCACCGGCCTCTCGCTGCTGCTCTTGTTCGTGGCCATGGAACAGGCCCTCGGATGGCCCGCAGGACGCGGCATGACCACCATCATCATCGCGCACATCACCTTCTCGATGGCCTACGTGACGGTGGTCGTGCAGTCGCGTCTCGCGACGCTCGACGAGTCGCTCGAGGAGGCCGCGATGGACCTGGGCGCGCGGCCGGCCAAGGTGTTCTTCCTGATCACGCTGCCGATCATCATGCCGGCAATCCTCGCCGGCTGGCTCCTGGCCTTTACGCTGTCCTGGGACGACCTTGTGATCTCGAGCTTCGTCTCGGGCCCGGGCTCCAGCACGCTGCCGATCGTGATCTTCTCCAAGGTGCGGCTCGGCGTCAGCCCGGACATCAACGCGCTCGCGAGCATCCTCGTCCTGATCGTCGCGATCGGCATCGTCACCGCGGGCCTCTACATGCAGCGGCAGCAGAAACTGCGGGACCTCGACGTGCAGCGGGCGGTCGCCGCGAACGAGTGATGCCCGACTCCAAGCTGCCGGGCGTCGGCACCACGATCTTCACCCTGATGTCGCGGCTCGCCGCCCTGCACGGCGCCGTCAACCTCGGCCAGGGCTTCCCCGATTTCGATCCTCCGGCGCGGCTATCCGCGCTGGTCGCCGGGCACCTCGCGGCGGGCCGCAACCAGTACGCGCCGATGGCGGGACTGCCGGCGCTCTGCGAGGCGATCGCAGGATCGTGCGCGAGCCGGCACGGCTGGGCCGTGGATCCCGACGGCGAGATCACGGTCACCGCCGGCGCGACCGAGGCGCTCTTTGCCGCCATCCACGCCGTCGTGCGCGCCGGCGACGAGGTGGTGCTGCTCGATCCGTCCTACGATTCCTACGCGCCCGCGGTCGTGCTCGCCGGCGCGAGGCCGGTGCGCGTGCCGCTCCTGCCGCCGTCCTTCGGGATCGACTTCGACCGCCTCGCACGCGCGATCGGGCCGCGCACGCGGCTCCTCGTCGTCAACACGCCGCACAACCCGAGCGGCGCGGTGCTCTCCGCGGCGGACTGGGAGCGCATCGCGGCGCTCGTCGAGCCGCGCGATGTCCTCGTGCTCTCGGACGAGGTCTACGACTGCCTGGTCTTCGACGGCCGCCCGCACGCGGGCGTGCTGTCGAATGCACGCCTGCGTCCGCGGGCATTCGCGGTTTTCTCCTTCGGTAAGACCTTCAATGCGACCGGGTGGAAGGTCGGCTACTGCATCGCCGCGCCGCCGTTGACCGCGGAACTGCGCAAGGTGCACCAGTTCCTGACCTTTGCGGTCTCGACGCCGATGCAGCACGCGATCGCGGACTTCATGGGGGAGGAGCCCGGGTTCGCGGTGGCGCAGGCGCCGTTCTACCAGGCCAGGCGCGACCGCTTTGCGGCGCTCCTCGCCGGCTCGCGGTTCCGGCTGGCGCCGGCGGCCGGCACCTATTTCCAGCTCGCGGACTACTCCGCGATCTCCGGGGAGCCGGACGTCGCATTCTGTGAAACGCTGGTCCGGCGGCACGGAGTCGCCGCCATTCCCTTGTCTCCGTTCTGCGACGAGCCGCTCGATGCCCGCCTGATCCGGTTCTGCTTTGCTAAGAGCGACGAGACCCTCGGGCGCGCCGCCGGAATTCTCCGGGCGATCTGAGGTCCAATCCGCGGGATGTGCCACTCATGACTGATCGCGCCCTGCCGGCCCTGGTTCTCTTCGCCTTTCTCGCCGGCTGCGGCGGAGGCGGGGGAGGCGGCGGCAATCCGCCGCCGCCGCCGCCGCCACCCCCGCCGCCGCCCGGTTCCGGGCTCGACACG
>JBQTKF010000119.1:0-21792 GCA_052386355.1 Gammaproteobacteria bacterium | reverse complement strand
ACGGCCGCGCCAACGCGCCGCCCGGAATCGGCTGCATCATCGGCGTCTCGACCTCGAGGAATCCCTGCGCGTCGAGGAAGTCGCGCAGCCAGCGCACGATCTGCGAGCGCCGCTGGAACGTCTCGCGCGCGGCTTCGTTGACGATCAGGTCGACGTAGCGCTGCCGGTAGCGGGTCTCGGTGTCGGCGAGGCCATGCCACTTGTCCGGCAGCGGCCGCAGTCCCTTCACCAGGAGTCGCGCCGTCTCCGCGCGCACCGAGAGTTCCCCCGCCCGCGTGCGCATGAGGGTGCCCTCGACGCCCAGGATGTCGCCCACGTCCCAGTCCTTGAACGCGTCGTAAGCAGGGCCAAGCGCCTGCGCCTGCAGGTAGACCTGGATCTGGCCGCTGCCGTCCTGGAGCTTGGCGAATGACGCCTTGCCCATGACGCGCTTGAACATCATGCGCCCTGCGACGCGCACCCGCACCGGCTGCGACCCGAGCGACTCGTCGCTCCTCGCGCCGTAGGTCGCGTGCAGGTCCGCGGCGAGCGCGTCCCTGCGAAAGTCGTTCGGGTAGGCGACGCCCGCCTTGCGCAGCTCTGCGAGCTTGGCGCGGCGCTCGGCGATCAGCGCGTTGTCGCCCGCGTCTCCCCGCTTGTCGTCGTCCGCCATGGGTCGAATCCTACAGGCCCTGCTTCAGGCTCGCCTCCATGAAAGGGTCGAGATCGCCGTCCAGCACCGCCTGCGGATTGCCGGTTTCGTGGCCGGTACGCAGGTCCTTGATGCGCGACTGGTCGAGCACATAGGAGCGGATCTGGTGCCCCCAGCCAACGTCGGTCTTCTGGTCCTCGAGCACGCGCGCCGCCGCGTTCCGCTTGTTGACTTCGAGCTCGTAGAGCTTGGCTTTCAGCATCTTCATCGCGGTGGAGCGGTTCTTGTGCTGGCTGCGCTCGCTCTGGCAGGCGACCACGATGCCGGACGGGAGGTGGCGCAGGCGCACCGCGGAATCGGTCTTGTTGACGTGCTGGCCGCCGGCGCCGCTCGCGCGATAGGTGTCCATCTCGATGTCCGCCGGATTGAGCTCGATGCTGATCTCGTCGTCCACCACCGGCGAGACGAACACCGAAGCGAAGGACGTGTGGCGGCGGTTGCCGGAGTCGAACGGCGATTTCCGCACCAGGCGGTGCACGCCGGTCTCGGTGCGCAGCCATCCGTAGGCGTAGGCGCCATCCACCTCGATCGAAGCGCTCTTGGTGCCGGCCACTTCGCCGGGGCTCTGGTCGATGACCTCGCAACGGAAGCCGCGGCGGTCGGCCCAACGCAGGTACATGCGCAGCAGCATCGCCGCCCAGTCCTGGGCCTCGGTGCCGCCGGCGCCGGCCTGGATGTCGAGAAAGGCGCTGTGCGAGTCCATTTCGCCCGGGAACATGCGCGAAAGCTCGAGCTGGCGCACCCGCTCCCCGAGCCTGCCCGCATCGCGTTCGACCTCCCGGAACCCCGGCTCGTCCTGTTCCGTCTCGACCAGCTCCAGCAATTCTGACGAGTCGGCGAGGCCGCGGCCGAGCTGGTCGAGATCGCCGATGGTCTGGTCGAGCCGCGCGCGTTCGCGGCCAAGTGCCTGGGCCCGGTCCGGCGTGTTCCAGACTGCCGGGTCCGCGAGCTCGCGGTTCAGCTCTTCGAGTCGCTCGCGCTTGCGGTCGTACTCAAAGGTACCCCCTCCGCGCCTCGAGGCGCTGTCGCAGGTCTTCGAGCGTGCGGCGGGTGGGTGCGGTTTCCATCGGCGGCGCATCTTAGCAGAGGCTCAACCGGCGAATTCGACCTGTTCCGCGACCAGTTCGGCGCGCTCGCTGCCGCCCCACGCGGAGGTCTGCAACCGGTAGGCGAGCCGGGTGCGCGTGCCCGCCCTGGGCACCGGCGCGCCGCTCGCGTCGAAATACCCGAATGCGATCGCCTCGACCGGCGACGCCGCGGGTTCCGGCCGCAGCCACAGCTTCAGGTGGCGCTCGCCCACGACTCGCGAATCCACCACGCCGAATTCGCCGTCGAACATCGGCTCAGGGAATCCCTGGCCCCAGGGACCGCCCGCTTCGATGGCGCGCGCCGTCATTACCGTGAGTTCGGCGGGCGCCAGCTCACCGTCGGTCTCGAGCACGCCCTGCAACTGTTCCGGCGTGAGCCGGCGCCCCACTTCGGCCGCGAACGCTTCCGCAAAGCGCGGCAGCGCGGGGTGGCGCAGCGTGAGCCCCGCCGCCATCGCGTGGCCGCCGAAGCGGTCGATCAGCCCCGGATAGCGCGTCGCGACCGCATCCAGCACGTCGCGGATGTGCAGGCCCGCGACCGAGCGCGCGGAGCCGCGCAGCTCCGTGCCTCCTGCCGGTGCGAAGGCAGCCACCGGCCGGTTGAGGCGGTCTTTCATGCGCGTCGCGACGAGGCCGACGATGCCGGCGTGCCAGCCCGGATCGAACAGCGCGAGCCCTGCCGGCAGGCTGCCCTCGGCGACGCGTAGCCGGCGCACGGCGATCGCCGCTTCCTCGCGCATGCGCGCCTCGATCTCGCGCCGTTCGCGGTTCAGCCGGTCGAGCTCGGCCGCGAGCGCCAGCGCCTCGCTGGCATCCTCCGCGAGCAGGCAGCGGATCCCGACCGACATGTCGTCGATGCGGCCGGCCGCGTTGATCCGCGGCGCGATCTGATGCCCGAGCTGGCGCGTCGAAAGGTCGTCCACGCGGCAACCGGCCACGCGTGCGAGCGCCAGCAGCCCCGGCACCGCGGCATGCGCCCGCATGCGGCGCAGGCCCTCCTGCACCAGGATGCGGTTGTTGCGGTCGAGCAGTACCAGGTCGGCAACGGTGCCGAGCGCCACCAGGTCAAGCAGGTCAGCGACCGGCGGCAGCTTCACGCCGCGTTCGACTTCGAGCGCCCGCGTCAACGCCGCCATGAGGTAGAAGGCAACGCCCACCCCCGCCAGCGAGCGGCTCGCAAATGCCGCCCCGGGCAGATTCGGGTTCACATGCGCGGCGCAATCGGGCAGCGTCGGGCCCGGCAGGTGGTGGTCGGTCACCAGCACCTGCATGCCGAGCGTCGCTGCCGCCTCGATGCCGGCGTGGGCGGCGACGCCGTTGTCGACGGTGACGAGCAGGTCGGCGCGCTCGGACGCGAGCTCGGCGACCAGGGCGGGCGTGAGGCCATAGCCGTGACGCATCCGGTCGGGCACGCGAAAGCCGAGATTCGCGTGGCCGAGCCGCCGCAGCTGGCGCAGCACAACGGCGGTGCTGGTGGCTCCGTCGGCATCGAAGTCGCCGACCACCAGGATGCGCGAATTGCGCGCCAGGTGCTGGCGCAGCAATTCGACCGCGCGTCCGATGCCGTCCAGCGTTCCGACCGGCAGCAGGTGGCGCAGCTCCAGCGTCAGCCCGGATTCGTCGGTGATGCCGCGCGCTGCATAAACGCGCCGCAGGACCGGATGCAGCGTCGCCGGCAGGCGCTCGGCCGGGCGCGGCGGCCGCCGCCGGATCGTGAGCCGCGGCGCGTGCGGCAGGTCGGGAGCGGACATCGCGCGCATCATAGCCGCCCCGCCCGGCGCGGGATTGATATATTGAGCGCGGCCGTCATGCAACTCAGTTTCGAGCCTCCGGTCGCGAATGCAATCCTCGCCTGCGGTGCGGGCGAGGTGCGACTGCGCGATGCGCGCTACACCGCGAGCCTGATCGTGACGCGCGATGCGGTCATCGAGCACTGGCCGCACCCCGCGCTCGAGCAGCTGACGATCGAGGACTTCGCACCCCTGATTCCGCTCGCGCCCGAGATCGTCCTGCTCGGCACCGGCGCCAGCCAGCGCCCCGCACCGCCCGCGCTCATCGCGGCGTTCGCGTCACGCGGCATCGGGCTCGAGGCAATGGACAACGCCGCCGCCTGTCGCACCTACAACCTGCTGCTCTCGGAATATCGCGCGGTGGCCGTGGCCCTGATGCTGTGATGCGCCTCAGCGCACCGGCAGGTGCCGGCGCGGATCCTGGGGTTCGCCGTCCAGGCGCATCTCGAAATAGAGCATCGGCTGACGATTCGTCCCCGTCCCCATCGCGGCGATCGGCTGCCCGGCGCGCACCTCCTCGCCTTCGCGCACCTGCACGCTGGCGTTGTGCCCGTAGGCCGTGAGCCAGCCGCGCGCATGGTTGATGATCACAAGCTGACCGTAGCTGCGCAACGCGCTGCCGGTGTACACGACCTTTCCGTCCGCCGCTGCCCGCACGGGCTGGTGGAGCTCCCCATCGATGCGCAGGCCCACGCCGCCGGACGGCTGACGCACGGCGCCTTGCACGCGCCCGCCATCCACCGGCCATTGCCAGGCCGGCGGACGATGCCCGGGGTCCTCGGGCGATGCCCGCAAGGGTGCGGCGGTGAAGGCCGGCTGTCTTGCGCGCGCTCCAATGCGCGCGTCCACCGGAGGCGGATCGAGCCGCAGGCTTTCTCCCGGTTGGATCCGATAGTCGCGCCCGATGCCATTCCAGCGGGCGACGTCCTCGAACGCGAGACCGTAGCGCATGGAGATCGAGTACAGCGTCTCGCCGGCCTGCACCAGGTGCCGTGCGGGGATCTCGACCCGGCGCACGCTGCAGGCAGCCTGCAGCAACGCAGCGCAAAGCAGTGCGCCGCCGAGGAGCGACGCGCGGCGCACCTCAGGACACGCCGCCGAGTAGCGGCACGAAGCTCACGAATCCCAGGCGTTCCCGCAGGTACTGGTCGCCGCGTCGGGTGATGCGCAGCAGTTCCTGCCGGCCTTCCGGCCCGATGGGCGCCACCAGGCGGCCCCGGTCAGCGAGCTGGTCCAGCAGCTTCTGCGGGACGGCGTGCGGCGCGGCGGCCAGCAGGATGGCGTCGAACGGCTTCTGCGAGCGCCAGCCCTCGGATCCGTCGCCGTGCTTGAACTTCACGTTCTTGATGCCGAGCCCGCGGATGCGTTCCTTCGCCCGGTCCAGCAGCGCCTCGATGCGCTCGATGCTGTAGAGGCGCCCCACCAGCGGCGCGAGTACCGCGGTCTGGTAGCCGCAGCCGGTGCCGATCTCGAGCACCTTCTTCGGCGTCCCTCCCACGGTCACGGCCTCGGTCATGCGCGCGACCACGTAGGGCTGCGAGATGGTCTGCCCGAACCCGATCGGCAGCGCGGTGTCCTCGTAGGCGCGGCTCGCGAGCGCCTCGTCCACGAACAGGTGGCGCGGGACGTTTCGGATGCGGTCCAGCACGCGCGGGTCGCGGATTCCCTGCTCGGTGAGGCGCTGGATCAGCCGCTCGCGGGTGCGCAGCGACGTCATTCCGATGCCGTCGCGCTCGCTGTTCACGGCGCCGGGTCCGCAAGCCAGTCCCGCAGTTCTTCGAGCGCGGCATGCCGGGTCAGGTCCACCTGCAGCGGCGTCACCGACACGAAGCCGTGGGCGACCGCATGGAAATCGGTGCCCGGACCCGCATCCTGGCCCTTGCCGGCCGGTCCCACCCAGTAGATCTCGCGGCCGCGCGGATCCCGGTCGCGCACCGCGGCCTCGGCGCGGTGGCGGTGGCCGAGTCGCGTGGTCTCGAAGCCCCGCAGCTCGTCGTAGGGCAGGTCCGGCACGTTGACGTTCAGAATCATCGAGCGGTGCAGTGGTCGGGCCACCACCCGCAGCACCAGTTCGCGCGCGATGCGCGCCGCAGTCGCGAAATGCGGCCCCGTCTCCGATCCCACCACCAGCGACATTGCAATCGTGGGCAGCCCGAGAAAGCGTCCTTCGATCGCGGCCGCGACCGTGCCCGAATAGAGGACGTCATCGCCGAGGTTGGCGCCGTCATTGATGCCGGAAACCAGCATGTCGAATTCGTGCTCGAACAAGCCCGTGATCGCGAGATGCACGCAATCGGTCGGCGTGCCATTGATCACGTACCAGACATCGGCCTCGGCCTGCTGCACGCGCAGCGGGACCTCGAGGGTCAGTGAATGGCTGGCGCCGCTCCGGTTACGGTCGGGTGCGACGATCGTGAGCGGCGCGACCCCCGTCAGCGACTCGCGCAGGAAGCGCAGACCTTCGGCGCGATAGCCGTCGTCGTTCGCGAGCAATATTTTCAAGGCGCGATCACATCCCCGTCGCGTCAGCCGCGACCGGGCCGCACTATACTGGAAAGCGCCGTCCCGCCGGCAGGCGGCGGGCCTGCCCGGTGCCGCCATGAAGGACGACGACCGCGAACTGTTCCGTCGCGCCGTGAAAGGCGTAAAGCCGCTCGCGCGTCCGGCGCCGCTGCCGCAGCGCGAGCGTCGCCGCCCGCGCGCCGCCTCGCGCCGCGCCGACGAGGCGCAGGTGCTCGCCGATTCGCTCGCATTCGACGCCGTCGACCTCGGCGTGGAGACCGGGGAGGAGCTCGGCTGGCGCCGTCCCGGCGTACCCGAGTCGGTGCTGCGCCGTCTGCGCCGCGGCCACTATGCGTGCCGCGACGAACTCGACTTGCACGGCATGACCCGGGCCGAGGCCCGCGAAGCGCTCACCCGTTTCCTCGGCACTGCCGTCGCGCATGGCTGGCACTGCGTTCGCATCATTCACGGCAAGGGCCGCGGTTCCGGCCACCGCGGCCCGGTCCTGAAAACCGCGGTCAATCGCTGGCTGCGCCGGCACGAGGTCGTGCGCGCCTTCGCGTCGGCGCGGCGCAACGACGGTGGCACCGGCGCGCTGTACGCCCTGCTCCACCGCTGACTTCACTCGAGGCCGGGCTCGTCGACAACCACGCCGACGATCTCCCGCAGCAGGCTGGTCGCATAGCAGCCGCGGGCCAGTTCGAAGGCGAGCAGGAGATCCGGGCCGTCGCCGCGATGGCCGAGCAGCGCGGGCCGCGCCACCAGGGCGCGGCGCTCCGCCCGGAGACCGGCGGCCGCAAGCATGACCGGGATCGGCGCGATGGCAGCGAGCGCATCGCATTCCACGCGCCCGGCCTCGCCGCCCGGCGCGAGCCCGCCTTCCCCGGGTAGCGCGCCGCTCGGGCCCAGGTCGCCGGCGCGGCAGCGCCGCTCGAGCGCTGCGTCCGGCGCGCCCGCCGCAAACACGGAATTGCAGCCGGCGAGGCTCACGATCTCGCCCGCGAGCAGTCGGTTCCAGCTGCCGTCCCGGACGCGCGCCGCCAGCACCGACTGGAATGCGATTGCGCGCGCGGCCGACAGCAGGAAGGCGCGCGCCTCGCGCCCACGCGGCAGCCTGGCGCCGGCGATCCAGGATTGCACCCGCGCCAGATTCGCCCCGCCGCTGCCGAAGCGCTGCGGACCGAAGTAGTTCGGGAAACCATCCTGGGCGATGCGCGCAAGGCGCGATGCGAGGCCCGCCAAGTCGCCGCCCACGCCGCGCACCCGGATCGTAAAGGCATTGCCCGCGAGCGCCCCGCGGCGCAACTTGCGGGAATGGGGATGCGTTTCGAGCACGCGAAAGCCGGTTCCGGCATGGCCGGCCGCGGGCGGGCGAGCGCCCTCTGCAGGCACCGAGAACCATTGCCGCGCGATCGCGCGCCGGTCTTTCATGCCGGCGAAGCCCACATCCGCCGCATGGCAGCCGGCGGCGGCCGCCAGTTCGCGCGCGACGTCCAGCGTGTTGGCGCCGCGCTTTTCGACCCGCAGCAGCCGGTGCGCGCGGCCGCCGTCCGCGCCGTAGCCCAGTCGCTCCTCGACCACGAAGTCCTCGGGCTCGAGGCGGAACAGCCCGGTCAGCGGCGGTGCGCCGAAGGCCCGCGGCGGATCGAATGCGGTCGCTGCCCAGGCCGCCGGCGGTCCGGCCTCAGACACCGTCCCCTTCCACGAGCAGCACGATGGCCTGCGCGGCGATGCCCTCGGCTCGGCCGAGTGCGCCGAGACCCTCAGCCGTCGTCGCCTTGAGGTTGACGCGTGCGCGGTCCACGCCGAGCTCCGCCGCAATCGCTTCACAGATGGCATCGCGATGCGGGCCGATGCGGGGCACCTCCGCAACCAGCGTCAAATCGCAGTTCTCGACCACGAAGCCGCGCGCCGCGACGAAACGCATGACCTCGCGCAGCAGTCCGCGGCTGTCGGCGCCCGCATAGCGCGGGTCCCCCGGCGGGAAATGCTGCCCGATGTCGCCGGCCCCCGCCGCGCCCAGCAGCGCGTCCATCAGCGCGTGCAACAGCACGTCGCCGTCCGAATGCGCGATCACGCCCTGGCTGTGCGGCACGCGCACGCCGCCGAGCATCAGGTGTCCACCCGGCCCGTAGCGATGCACGTCGTAGCCGCTGCCGATCCTCATCGCGCTCTCCGCAGTTCCGCCAGCGCGGCGCCCGCGAGTGCGAGGTCCGCGGGACGCGTGACTTTGATATTGAGCGGCGAGCCCTCGACCAGGCGCGGCCGCAGGCCGAGTCCCTCGATCGCTGCGGCTTCGTCGGTCGCGTCGAAGCCTTCCTGCAGCGCGTGTTCGAGTGCCCGTTCGAGCTGGCCATGTCGGAACATCTGCGGCGTCTGGGCGCGCCACAGGCGATCGCGCGGCACGGTGCGCGCGCTGCGCCCTTCCTCATCCGCCTGCTTGACGGTGTCGGTCACCGGCAACGCCAGCAGTCCCCCGACCGGGTCGCGGCGGCATTCCGCGAGGAGACCGAGCAGGTCACGCCGCGGCAGGCAGGGCCGCGCCCCGTCATGCACCAGCACCCAGTCGGCCGGATCCGCGGTGACGAGCGCGCGCAGGCCCCGAAGCACCGACATCGCGCGGGTCGGTCCGCCCGTGGCCTGCGTGACACTGCGCCGCAGCGACTTCGGCAGGCGCATGAAGCGACGGTCGCCGGATGCCGTCACGACCACCCCGCCCGCGACGCCCGGGACGGCCAGCAGCGCGCGCAGGGCGTGTTCCAGCAGGCTCTTCCCGCGCATGCGCAACCAGGGCTTGGGGGTCGCGCCGCCGTAGCGCGTCGAGGCGCCGGCGGCGGCGATCACGAACCAGATCGGCTCCGCCACCGGGCAGTCACGGCGCCGTCGCGGCCTGGATCGACTGCGGCTGGCCGGGGTCCTCGTCGGGATTGCGCGGGGCCGCGTCCACGACCTGATAGAAGGTCTCGGTGACGGAGATCATGCCGAGGTCGTGGCGCGCGCGCTCTTCGAGCGCGGTCAGGCCCTGCTTGAGGTCGGCCACTTCGGCCTTGAGCTGCGCGTTGCGCTCGGCCAGCACCGTGTTCTCGGAGCGCTGGGCGGCGACCGCGGCATCGAGGTGCCACACTTCGCGCATGCCCTCGTCGGCAAGCCACAGGCGGTACTGCAGGAATGCGAGCACCGCAAGCAGGCCACCGAGCAGGATCTTCATGGGGCCGGGAGATTACCACGTTCCGGCGCGCTTGCAGCGCCGTTTCAGGACGGCCGCACCGGGTATGCCTCGCGCCCGGCACAGCGGGCGCGCGCGCCGAGTTCCTCCTCGATGCGCAGCAGCTGGTTGTACTTGGCGACGCGATCGGAGCGCGACAGCGACCCCGTCTTGATCTGGGTCGCGCGCGTGCCGACCGCGATGTCCGCGATGATCGCGTCCTCGGTCTCGCCCGAGCGGTGCGAGATCACGGCTGCATAGCCTGCCTTCACCGCCATCTCGATCGCGGCCAGCGTCTCGGTCAGCGTGCCGATCTGATTCGGCTTGATCAGGATTGCATTCGCCACGCCCTCGGAGATACCGCGCGAGAGGATCTCGGTATTCGTCACGAACAGATCGTCGCCCACGAGCTGCAGCCGCTTGCCGAGGCGGCGCGTCAGCAACGTCCAACCCTCCCAGTCCGCTTCCGCCATGCCGTCCTCGATCGACGCGATCGGGTAGCGCTCGGCGAGACCTTCGAGATAGTCGGTGAACTGCAGAGCGGTGAACCGCCGGCCCTCGGACTCCAGCAGGTAGACGCCGTCCCTGAAGAACTCGGTGCTCGCGACGTCGAGACCGAGCCAGACATCCTGCCCGGGCTGGTACCCGGCCGCCTCGATCGCCTCGAGGATCACGGCGAGCGCGGCCTCGTTCGAGGGCAGGTCCGGCGCGAAGCCGCCCTCGTCGCCGACCGCGGTCGCGAGCCCGCGCCCCTTGAGGATCTTCTTCAGGTGGTGGAATACCTCGGCGCCGCAGCGCAGCGCCGAGCCGAAGTCCGACAGCCCGGCCGGCAGGATCATGAATTCCTGGATGTCGAGGCTGTTGTCGGCGTGCGCGCCGCCATTGACGATGTTCATCATCGGCACCGGCATCACGACCGCATCGTCGCCGCCGAGGTACCGGTAGAGCGGCAACTTGCGCGCGCCGGCGACCGCGCGCGCGGCCGCGAGCGACACCGCGAGAATGGCGTTGGCGCCGAGGCCCGACTTGTTCTCGGTGCCATCGAGTTCGAGCATGCGCCGGTCGAGGCCGGCCTGATCCGCCGCGTCGCGGCCGACCAGAGTATCGCGCAGCACCCCGTTCACGTGCGCGACTGCGGTCAGCACGCCGCGCCCGAGGTAGCGTTGCGGGTCGCCGTCACGCATTTCGAATGCCTCGCGGCTGCCGGTCGAAGCGCCGGAGGGAACCGCGGCGCGGCCGACGGCGCCGCTTTCCAGCTCGACGTCCGCTTCCACGGTCGGGTTGCCGCGCGAATCGATGATTTCGCGGCCCTGGATCTCGACGATGCGGGTCACGTCGCCGACTCGGCGTAGGGCCGCGACTTCACCGTCGCGTCGAGGGCCACGAGCACCTCGAGCAGCTCGTGCATGCGCGGCAATGGCCAGGCATTCGGGCCGTCGGACAGGGCCTTGTCGGGATCGGGGTGGGTCTCCATGAAGATGCCGGAGACACCGGCGGCCACCGCGGCGCGCGCGAGCACCGGGATGAACTCGCGCTGGCCGCCCGATGCACCGCCCTTGCCGCCCGGCAGTTGCACCGAATGCGTCGCGTCGAACACGACGGGTGCGCCGAACTGGCGCATGACCGAGAGTGCGCGCATGTCGGAGACCAGGTTGTTGTAGCCGAAGGAAAAGCCGCGCTCGCAGACCATGATCTCGCGGTTGCCGGTCGAGCGCGCCTTGTCAACCACGTTGACCATTTCCCACGGGCTCAGGAACTGACCCTTCTTGATGTTCACCGGCTTGCCCTGTGAGCAGACGTTGACGATGAAGTTGGTCTGGCGGCACAGGAACGCCGGCGTTTGCAGCACGTCCACCACGGAGGCGACCTCCGCGAGCGGCGTATCCTCGTGCACGTCCGTCAGCACCGGCACGCCGTGCTGGCGCCGCACCTCCGCGAGCACCTTGAGGCCCTGCTCCATCCCCGGCCCGCGGAACGACGCGCGCGAGGAGCGGTTGGCCTTGTCGTAGGAAGCCTTGAACACGAACGGGATGCCGAGCGCAGCGGTGATCTCCTTGAGCGCCCCGGCGATCGCGAGCGTCAGGCCCGGGTCCTCTACCACACAGGGCCCGGCGATCAGGAACAGCGGCCGGTGCGCACCAATCTCCGCGCCCGCGAGCTTCACGCGCTGGCCGCCTGCGGCAGGCGCCCGGCCGAGTAGTCGCGTGCAGCGCGCACGAAGCCCGCGAAGAGCGGATGGCCATCGCGCGGATTGGAAGTGAATTCCGGATGGAACTGCACGCCGATGAACCACGGGTGCGAGGGCAACTCGACGATCTCGACCAGTCCGTCCTCGGAGAATGCGGAAAGCGACAGCCCCGCCCTCTGCATCCGCTCGAGATAGCCGTTGTTGAACTCGAAGCGGTGCCGGTGACGCTCATGGATCGCATCGCGCCCATAGACGGCGCGAGCGAGCGTCCCGGGCCGGATGCGCGATTCCTGGGCCCCGAGACGCATGGTCCCGCCGAGATCGGAGCGGTCGTCGCGGCGCTCGGTCGTGCCGCCGCGGTCACGCCACTCCGTGATCAGCGCGATCACCGGATCCGCGGCTGCGCGCTCGAACTCCGTCGAATTGGCGCCCGGCAGGCCGACCACGTGGCGCGCGAACTCGATGACGGCGACCTGCATGCCGAGGCAGATGCCGAGGTAGGGCACGCCATTCTCGCGCGCATGCCGTACCGCCTGGATCTTCCCTTCGATGCCGCGCTCGCCGAAACCGCCCGGGACCAGGATCGCGTCCATGCCGGCGAGGCAGCCGGTCCCGGCGGCCTCCAGGTCGGTGGACTCGACGTAGTGCACCTGGACCCGGGTGCGGGTCCTGAGACCCGCATGGCGCAGCGCCTCGTTGAGCGAGATGTAGGAATCGCGGATCTGCACGTACTTGCCGACCATCGCGACGTTGACGGTCGCGTCGTACTGGTGCCGCGCGGCGGCCACCTGCTGCCATTCACGCAGGTCCGCGGGCCTCGCGTCGAGGCGAAGCTTTTCGCAGACGATGTCGTCGAGTCCCTGATCGTGGAGCAGGAGCGGGATGCGGTAGATGTCGTCGGCGTCCACCGCCGAAATCACGGCGCGTTCCTCGACATTGGTGAACAGCGCGATCTTGCGCCGCTGCTCGTCCGGCAGCGGGTCGCGGCAGCGGCACAGCAGGACGTCGGGCTGGATACCGATGCCGCGCAGTTCCTTGACCGAGTGCTGCGTCGGCTTGGTCTTGATCTCGCCCGAGCCGCCGACAATTGGCACCAGCGTCAGGTGGATGTAGACGCACTGGCTGCGTCCCAGTTCGACGCCCATCTGCCGGATCGCCTCGAGGAACGGCAGCGACTCGATGTCGCCCACGGTGCCGCCGATCTCCACCATGCACACGTCGGCGTCGCCGGCGCCCATGGCGATGCTGCGCTTGATCTCATCGGTGATGTGCGGGATCACCTGCACCGTCGCGCCGAGGTAGTCGCCGCGCCGTTCGCGCGCGATCACCCGCTCGTAGATGCGCCCGGTCGTGAAATTGCTGTTGCGTCCGGTCGTGGTGCGGACAAAGCGCTCGTAATGGCCGAGGTCGAGGTCGGTCTCGGTGCCGTCCTCGGTCACGAATACCTCGCCGTGCTGGAACGGGCTCATGGTGCCCGGGTCCACATTGATGTAGGGGTCGAGTTTGACCATCCGGACCGACAGCCCGCGGGCTTCCAGGATGGCGCCGAGGCTGGCGGAGGCGATGCCCTTCCCGAGCGAGGAGACCACGCCGCCGGTCACCAACACGTATCGCGTCATCTGCAACCCCGCCGCCTTCGAAGAACCACCGGGCCGCTGCCGGATGCGCGACTCGACCGCGCCTCGCGACCCGATTACGACGGGAGTCCAGTGTAGATCACGCGCCGGCGGGGTGCCAGCGAAAGTGTGCGGTGCGTCACGGGCCAGCGGACATAAGCCGCGGCCGCCGCGCCGGACGGCGCCGTTCGTCGCCGCACCGCGCGCGCCCGTCGGATCAGGCCGCAGCGGCTGCCGGCGCCTCCTTAGTATGGCCTCCCATGAAACCGGCCCAGAAAGGCTTCACGCTGCTCGAGCTGATGCTCGTCGTCACGATCGCGGGCCTGCTGCTCGGTCTCGGCGTCCCGGCGATGGGCAACTATTTCCGCAATGCCCGCATCACCGCGGCCGCCAACGACGTCATGGCCGCGCTGCACTTCACGCGATCCGAGGCGATCAAGCGTCGCCAGCGGGTGACCCTCTGCACCAGCAGCAACGCCGTGCTGGGCAACAACGCGGCCAATGACGCCGCGACCTGCGCCGCCTCGCCCCTGCTCACCGGCTGGATCGTATTCGTGGACCTCGACCAGAGCGGACAACGCGATGGCGTCGAGCCGATCCTGATGAATCACGCGCCCATGGACACGCGGATCACGGCGCGCTCATCGGCCGATCCGTTGCGCATCACGTACCAGGACAACGGATTCGCGCTCAACGCCGCCGTATCCCAGGTCGTGCTCTGCGACGAGCGCGGCAACGTCGCCACCGGCGGCCAGCTGTCGTCGGCGCGCGGCATCCAGGTCGCGGTGACCGGCCGCGCGGGCGTCACCCGCGACCTGGCACAGGTTCAGGCCCTGATCGACGCAATCAATCAGACCATCGGCGGCTGCACGGTGAGTTGAGCCATGAAGCGACGCAACATCCAGTCCGGTTTCACCATGGTCGAAGTGCTGGTCGCGCTCGTGGTGCTCGCGATCGGGCTCCTGGGCATCGCGGCCCTCTACCTGAACAGCCTTCAGTCGGGGCGCACCGCCATCTACCGGACCCAGGCGGTCAACCTGGCGGCCGACCTCGCGGACCGGATCCGCGCGAACCGCATGGCCCAGGGCGCCTACGCGACGCTTTTCGCCGACGTCGAGGCCGAGGTTGCCGGCTGCTTCACGACCGGCGGCTGCATTCCCGGCGATCTCGCCTCGAGCGATCTCGCGCGCTGGAAGGCCGCGCTCGCGCAACTGCTGCCGAATGGCCAGGGCCAGGTCGTGGTGACCCCGCCGATCGGCGCGGGCGAACCCACGAGCTACGTCGTCATGGTGCAGTGGGCCGAGGTCGGCGAGCTCGCGCCGGTGACCTTCCAGATCGGGTTCCAGTCGTGAGCGCGCCCCGCCACATCGTCGCGATGCAGCGCGGCATGAGCCTCGTGGAACTGATGGTCGCGATGGCCATCGGCCTTTTCCTGCTGGCCGGCGCGGTCACCGTGTTCGGCAAGACCCGCGACCTGTACCGCACCAACGACACGGCGGCCCGGCTTCAGGAGACCGCCCGCTACGCGATGAGCACCATCGAGGCCGACCTGCGCCTGGCGAACTACTGGGGGCTGATGAGCCGCGCGGACCTGGTCGAGAACGGCCCCGCGCTCAATCTCGCGAGCATCCCGGACGTGGACCCTGCCTACGTGCTGCCGGCGGACATGACGGGCTTCGCCGCGACGATCAATTCCTGCGGCGCCATGTGGGCGGTCAAGCTGCCCGCCTACGTCGAGGCAAACGACGACGCCTACGGCTTCAGTTGCGCCGAATTCGGCACCTTCCGGGCGGGCTCCGACCAGCTGGTGGTGCGGCGCGCGTCGACCCAGGTGATCCCGAGCGTGCAGCTCGGCAGCCTCGCCGCTAACAATGGCCGGCTCAAGATCCGCAGCAGCCGGGTGCAGGCCAGCCTGTTCGCCGGCACCACGCTCCCGGCCGGCCTCGGCGGCGCTGCCGAGACGCGCCCGCTGGTCGCGCATGGTTACTACGTGGACCAGGCCTCGGACATGGATGCGACGACGCCGTCGCTGCGCCGCAAGCAACTCGATTTCGCGGGCGGCGCGCCGGTCATCGTCGACCGCGAGATCGTCCCCGGCGTGGAAGACCTGCAAGTCGAGTTCGGCGCCGATCTCGACAATGACCAGAGTGCCGACTACTTCGTGCAGCCCGGCACCGCGATCCCCGCCGGCGACCAGGTCGTCGCGGTGCGCGTGTGGCTCCTGGTGCGCGCCGAGCAGCAGGAAACCGCCTTCGTCGACGACCGCACCTACGACTATGCGAGCCGCACCGGCGCTGCCGTGATCACGCCGAACGACGCGTTCCGCCGCGTGCTGGTGAGCAAGACCATTGCCCTGAGGAACACCCGGCGATGAACGCCAGACATCCCGCATTCCCGGTTGTCCGGGGCGAGCGCGGTGCCGCGCTGGTCGTCGGCCTGATTCTGCTGCTGGTGCTCACGATCCTGGCGGTGTCGGGCGTGTTCACGTCCACGATGGAACTGCGCATGGTGCGCAACACGCAGAGCCAGGAGCGCGCGTTCCAGGCCGCGGAAGTCGCGATCGAGGACGCGCTCGCGAATCCGGTGCTGAGCACCAGCGTGCCATTCATCCAGACGGCCATCGCCGTGCCGAATGGCTACGGCGACCAGTACGACTACCGGCTGCAATCGGTCGGCTGGACCGAACTCGGCACCGGCATGACCGGCTTCAGCATCGGCACCGCCTTCCTGGCGTATCACTTCCAGGTGGACGCCAATGGCACCGGCCCGGACAACGCAGTTGCCCAGCACACGCAGAGTTTCTACGTCATCGGTCCACAGCAGTGAACGCCCGCGGAGCAAATCCATGAACGACGCCACCCGCCATGCCCCTGTACATCGCTGCGCCGGATGGCTCGCCGCGGCAGCGGGAATTTTCGCGGCCGCGAGCGCGCTCGCCGCGCCGCCGCTCAAGACCATCGAGGAATGCCTGGAGTCCGGCACCAGACTGGTGAATCTCCCCGGCGTCGCCGGCGGCAGCCTGGTCGCCAGCGAATGCCGCGGCTGCCCGTCGGTGCGCCTGCGATTCGATGCCGGGACCCGCTACTTCATCGGCAAGGAACTGGTGCCCTACGCCCGCCTGCGCGAAGCGGCGGCCAAGGGCGATATCCGTCTTTATGTCTTTTACCGTCCGGGCGACCGCACGCTGACGCGCCTGCGTCTGGCGGCGGCCCCGGCCAAGTGAGTGCACGGCCATGAAACCGAAAGTCACCCGTAGCCTCCGCCTCGCCGCTGCCGCCGCACTGGTGGCGCTCGCCGTCCCCGCGCACGCGGACGACAGCGAGATCTTCAGCGGCGCCGGCAACGTCGTGTCCAGCCAGCGACCGAACATTCTGTTCATCATGGACACCTCGGGCAGCATGAACACCGACGTCGTGACCCAGGTGCCGTACGACCCGAACACGACCTACGCGGGTTCCTGCAGTTCGAGCCGGGTCTATTTCCAGCAGGGCAGCAATTCGAGCAACCCGCCGAGTTGCACGAACGCGAACTCGTTTCCGCTGGTGGCCTTCAAATGCAATTCGGCTGCCCAGCAGATGGCGATCGGCGGCTACTCGGTCGTCGATCGCGGCGCGCAGTGGCGCGGCTCCCCGTTGCGCTGGCGCGGCATCAACGGCAACACCGGCAACTCGGTTTGGGTGGAATGTCGCGGCGATGCCGGCGTGCACGGCAACGGCGTCGATCCGCTGCGACTGTGGGCCAGCGACGGGCTCACTGGCCCCTGGACCCTGCTCCCGGCGCAGCAGATCACCTGGAGCGCGAACGGCGCCGGCAGCAGCTACGTGTTCTATTCCGCCAACTACATCAACTGGTTGCGCAACGCGAGCACGATCACGCAGACGCGCCTCGAAATCGTGCAGCAGGTTGCCACCGACACCATCAATCAGCTCGTCAGTTCCAATAACGTCAATGTCGGCCTGATGCAGTTCAGCAACAATTCCAACAATGGCTGCAGCGACACGGGAACGTCGGAAGGCGGCATGGTGCTGCGCGAGATGGGCGCCGTTTCGACGCACGGTCCGCTGATGGTCGGCGACATTGCGGCGCTCAATGCGGACGGCTGCACGCCGCTGTCGGAAGCCATGTACGAGGCCTATCTGTACCTGAGCGGCGGGCGCGTCGACTACGGCATCAATTCCCGCAAGGACCCGAGCGCCACCGGTGCATTCCCGAGCATTTCGAGCTCGCGCCAGCCGGCGCCGAGCGATGGCATCTACGACAGCCCGTTCACGGTCTCCTGCCAGCGCAATTTCATCGTGCTGCTGACCGACGGCTTGCCGACCGCGGACAACTCCGCGAACCCCGAGATCCAGGCGTTGATCGGCCGCAGCTGCGCGGGCACCGGCGACGGCAACTGCCTCGAGGAAATTGCGCAGTACATGTACGAGAACGACCTGCGGCCTTCGCTCACCGGTCTGCAAAACGTCACGACCTACACCATCGGTTTCGGCGACGCAGTCGCAGGCTCCACGCAGCTGCGCAACACCGCCGCGGGCGCGGGCGGCGTGTTCTACGAGGCGAGCGACACCGCGTCGCTCTCGACCGTGCTGACCAACATCGTGCGCACGATCCTGGCCTTCAACACCTCGTTCACGGCGCCCGCGGTGTCGGTCAACGCCTTCAACCGCACGCAGAACCTGAATGACCTCTACGTGACCGTGTTCCGCCCGAGCGAGGTCTACAACTGGCTCGGCAACATCAAGAAGTACGAGCTCGACCCCGACGGCACGATCAAGGACGCGAACGACTCGCCCGCGGTCGAGCTGTCGACGGGCTTCTTCCGCTCCACGGCCCAGAGCTTCTGGTCCACGGTTGTGGACGGCGACGACGTGCGACTCGGCGGCGTCGCCGGCCTGCTGCCGAATGCCGCCCAGCGCAGGGTTTACAGCAATATTTCGACCAACCCGCTGCTGTCCGCGGCCGCCAACGAGGTCGCGACGACCACGGCTGCGATCACGGCTGCGACGCTCGGCCTCGGCGCCGCCGAAGCCCCGGGCCGCGATGCGCTGATCAACTGGCTGCGCGGCACCGACATCGCCGACGAGAACGGCGACGGCGCGACGACCGACTCGCGCCAGCGCATGGGTGACCCGATGCATGGCCGCCCGGCGACCGTGATCTACGGCGGCACCGTGGCCAATCCCGACCCGACCGACGGCGTATTGTTCGCCGTGACCAACGAGGGTTACCTGCATGCGGTGGACGCGGTCGACGGCAACGAGCTGTGGGCCTTCATGCCCTCGCAGCTGCTGGGCCGCGCGCGCGACATGTACGTCAACGACGCGGTCAGCCAGCGCACCTACGGGCTCGACGGCAACATCCGTGTGCTGCGCCACGAGGTCAATGCCAACGGCGTGCTCGAGCCGTCGCTCGGCGAGCGCGTCTACCTCTTCTTCGGCATGCGCATGGGCGGCCATGAGTACTTCGGGCTCAACGTCACCGACCGCGACAACCCGGTGCTGATGTGGCGCATCGGCCCGAATGAACTGGCACCGAAACGGCTGCCGAGCGCCGGCCAGAGCTGGTCCACGCCCACGGTCGCGCGCGTCAATATCGCCGGCGCGACCTATGCGACCGGGAACACGCAGCAGTACGTGCTGGTGTTCGGCGGCGGTTACGACACGGTGCAGGAGAACGGCCCCTACGCGGTCGACTCGAGCGGCAACCAGTTGTTCTTGGTGGACGCCCTCTCCGGCAACCTGCTCTGGTACGCCGGACCCTCGAGCGACACCGGCGCCGCCCTGCGCCACGCCTCGATGACCCACTCGATCCCGGGCGACGTGCGCGTGTTCGACCTGTCCGGCGACGGTTTTGCGGATCGCATGTATGCGGCCGACATGGGCGGTCGCGTGTGGCGATTCGACATCCACAACGGCCAGGACCGCGCCAACCTGGTGACCGGCGGCGTGTTCGCCTCGCTCGGCAATGCGCACCTGTCCACGCACCCGAATGCGACCACGCGCCGCTTCTACAGTGCGCCGGACTTGTCGATCCTGAGCCAGGGCGGGCGCACCTGGATCAACGTCGCGCTCGGATCGGGGTATCGCGGCCACCCGCTCAACCTCGACACGCAGGACCGCTTCTACAGCCTGCGCGATCACCGGCCTTTCGCAAGGCTGACGCAGGCTCAGTACGACGCCGCGACGGTGATCACCGAGGCCGACGTCAATCTGATCGACGTGACGACCGACATCGCGCCGACGATCCCGCCGGGTGCCGCCGGCTGGCGTCTCGACCTGCGCCGCCCGGGCGGCCTGTGGACCGGCGAGAAGTCCCTGTCCGAGTCGCGCACGATCCAGAGCATGATCCAGTTCTCGACTTACGAGCCGAACTCGGCCTCGACGGTCGTGAGCACCTCCTGCGCGCCGGGCGTCGGCGTCAACCGCCTCTACACCGTGAGCGCCTACACCGGCGCGCCGGTGTACGACCGGGAGAACCCTGCCGACCCGCCGGACTCCGCCGACGACCGCGATTCGGATCTGTCGCAGGGCGGCATTGCGCCGGAAGTGGTGTGGCTGTTCCCGAGCCCGGACGATCCGGTCAACTGCGTGGGCCCGGAATGCCGTCCGCCGCCGCAATGCCTGGTCGGCCTCGAGAACTGCGGCACGGGCGTCAACCTGGACCCGGTTCGCACCTTCTGGCGGCAGACCGGCGTGAACTGAGGTCACCATGAGCACCCGTCATCGAGAGCGCGGCGTCACGCTGATCGAGCTGATCGTCGTCGTGATCATCATCGGCATCCTCGCGTCGGTCGCGATCCCCTCCTATCGCGCCTATGTGATCCGCAGCCAGCGCTCCGACGCCAAGGATGCCCTGCTCGCACTCGCGACCGCGCAGGAGAAGCACTACCTTCAGTGCAATTCCTATGCGACCGCGATCGGAGCGGCGACGGACTGCGCGGGCGGCGTGCTGCAGTCGCCCGACGCCAGCAAGAACGGCTGGTATGACCTCGCGATCGACGCCGCAAACGTCACGAGCTTCACGGTCTCTGCGGCCGCGACGGCCGGCAGGAATCAGTTCGCCGACACCGACTGCCGCACCTTCCGCGTCACCGACCGCGGCGTGCGACTCGCTGCGGATTCGGGCGGGGCCGACAACACGGCGGAGTGCTGGCGCTGACGCAGCCCGCGCGGGCCTAGAACAGCTCCGGGCGGTCGTTCCACGCCGGCGCAAGTGCGGGCTCCCCCGGCCCGGCCTGCCAGGCGGCATCGATCCAGAGGTCCGCGATCGCGACCAGCCGCCCGGCGCTGTGCACGAGCGGCAGCCGGTGCCGCATCCACGGCACGATTCCGGCCTCCTGGCACAGATCCTTCAGCCGCTTGCGTGGCCGGGCCGCCGCGGGTTGCAGGCCCTCGCCGCCGGCGCGGAAGCGGATCTCGACCGGGTGCATCAATGGCAGGCGAAGTCCACCTGCGATTCCCGCCCGTAGCTGGAAACGCCCGGCGCCGGAGCCGAGATCGAGGTCGCAGGCCGCCGGGTCCGGAAGCGGCAAGAAAGTCGACCGCATCGGCAGGAGCGGCGGCATCGCGTACAGGCGGCCGCGATAGCGGCGCAACTCGCCGCCTGCCCAGCGCACCAATGGCTGCGCGTCGCTGCGCGCGCCCATGAGCTGGTCGAGCGCCACCGCCAGCCGCGCGGCCGGCGGCGGCCGCAGCCCGCAGGCGTGGATCCACCAGCGAAGCATGTTCGCCCGGCGGTCGCGCGACAGCGGCGCGAGCGACGCGAGCGCGAGGCGGCGTCCTTCCGCATGGCCTGCGGCGTCCATCGCGGCGAGATCGTCGAGCAGGCGCCGGGCCTCGGCCATGTGCGAAGCGCTTCGCGCCACGGTTGCGGCGAGGCCCGGCCAGCGTGGGCGCAGGCGCGGCAGCACTTCCATGCGCAGGTAGCCCCGGTCGAACCGCAGCGACTCGTTCATCGGATCGCGCAGGCAGTCGAGGCCATGCTCGCGGGCGTAGGCGTCGATTTCGCCCCGGTCCACGGCGAGCAACGGCCTGCCGTGGCGGCCGCGGCCGAGCGCTGCCCGCGCCGGCATCGCCGCGAGCCCGGCGACACCCGCGCCGCGCAGCAACTGAATCAGCACGGTCTCGAGCTGGTCATCGCGGTGATGCGCCGTCAGGAGCCATTCCCCCGGGGCAAGCGCGCGGCCGAACGCCGCGTAACGCAGCTCGCGCGCCAGCGCCTCGACGCTCGCGCCGGGTACCGCTGCAAGCCCGAGGCGCAGTGCCGCAAACGGCACGCCGAGGCCCTCGCACAGCCGACGGCAGTGTTCCGTCCATGCCGGCGCCGCCGGCTGCAGGCCGTGGTCCACATGCAAGGCGCGCAGCCGCGTGAGTCCGCCGCCGGCCTGCAGCGCGCGCATGGCATGCAGCAGCACGGTGGAATCCACCCCGCCGGAGAGCGCCACGCACCACGAGGCCTGCGGCCAGTCCGGGTCGAGCCCCGCAAGGGCGGCGGCCAGGCGCTCTGCGCCGAAGGCCATCCTAGTGTCGTGCTCCATGGATTTCCCGGCACCCTGCCGCAGCGGGCCGGCGCCGCTCGGCGTTGCCGCCGCTCAGCGTATTCGCGATACGCTGTCGCGTCGGCGCCTTGAGCGGCGACGGCCCGCTGCGGCAGGGTGCCGGGATATCCATGGAGCACGACACTAGGATGGCCTTCGGCGCAGAGCGCCTGGCC